>JBMNPN010000126.1:0-5487 GCA_050943615.1 Coriobacteriales bacterium | reverse complement strand
GGAACGATGGAGACCTCGAGCCCGCGGTCGCGCGCCAGCTCAAAGGAGTTGCGAATCCGCAGGTCGTCGGTGTGCAGCCCGAGCATCCCAGCGACGAGCGCGCGGTCGGTGCCGTGCCCCTTGTAGGTGTAGGCAAAGGAACCGTAGAGGGTGAAGCGCGCTTTCACCGGCTCGTCGGCAAGCAGGCTGCGCGCCATCTGCGCGATGCGGAGCGCTCCTGCGGTGTGCGAAGAGGAAGGGCCCACCATGATGGGGCCGATGATGTCGCGCAATCCGAGCGATTTCATGCTGCGTCCTTTCTAATCGAGCTCTCGATTCCCGGACAGGGCTCGCTCATTCGGGCTGGATGATCTGGTCGCCCAGGTACTTGCGTCCCCACTCGCACATCTCCACGACGATGGGCACGAGCGTCTTTCCCTTCTCGGTTAGCGAGTACTCCGTCTTTGGCGGGACGACAGGATAGACCTCGCGGTGCACGAAACCGTCCGCCTCGAGCTCCCTGAGCTGGCGGGTCAGCATCTTTGCCGTCGCCTGCGGAATCAGGCGCTGCAGCTGGCTGAACCTGAGCGTCCCGTCGGCATGGAGGTGGTAGATGATGATCGACTTGTACTTGCCGCCGATCTTGCTCAGCGTCGCCTCAACGGGGCAGTGGAACATTACCTTGCCGTCATCGTTCTTGGTGTGCGTCATCGGTCTCCCTCTCTCGTCGTTTTAAGCTCGTGCGTCTCGAACCTTCCCTTATTCCGTCTACCGGCAAGTCAACTGGGAAACGCCGGCTTTCCCAGCAAGCCAGGGGCGGAAACGAGGCAGCAGCGCCAGGTTGTTGCTATAGTTTCCAAAAAGAAAGTATATGTCAAATATGTATGTACTTGTCTTTCAGACATGATGATTATAGTCTTTCTTCATGAAAGTTGCGTCGGAGCATGTCATTGCTGCCGGCAGTACGTGACGGGAAAGGAAAAGACATGAAGGCAAAATTCGTCCATTGGTGCGTGCACGTCCTCGACAAGGAAGCGTCCATTGCGTTCTACGAGCAGGCGCTCGGGTTTCACGTGGCGCGAGAGATCGGACCGTCGGACGGCTCGTGGACCAACACGTACCTCGTGAACGACCAAGCGCCCTTCGAGCTCGAGCTCACCTGGAACCGCGGGCGAACGGAACCCTACGAGAACGGGGGCCGCGACACGCACATCGCCTTCGAGGTCGACGACATCAAGGCAGCGCACGCGCTCCACGAGAAGATGGGCTGCATCCTGCGCGAGAACCCGGCGATGGGCATCTACTTCATCGGCGATCCCGACGGGTCCAACATCGAGATCCTCCCGGCATAAACGTACCCGCGCTGTGACGAGCTGCGTGCGGAACTTTCGCTCATAGGGGGCATCGCAGCAGCAAGCAAAGGCTGCGATGGGAAGTGTTGGAGGATTGGGGGATGCAGCTGCGTTCCCCAATCCTCTTATTGCACGACAAATTGGGAGCAAAGAGTCATCCAGCTTGTCACACGCCAGCCCTCAGCAAACTGACGTTGCATTTCCATGTCACTCGCGAAAAGATATTGACCTGTAATCCATAAATAACCGGGTTGCATCGTCGGGGCAATCGGGTCTTTGGCACAATGAGCGCCGTTACCGGCTTGCTCATGAAAGGCTCCGCAGTGCTGACCTACGACCTGAACCAGAGGGGGAGGACCCCGAAATACGAATTTCTCTACCGCTGCCTTCGCGACGACATAAGCAGCGGGAGGCTGGCCCCCAATCAGAAGCTCCCGTCGAAGCGCCGGTTCGCCAAGCACCTCGGCGTCAGCGTCAGCACGGTGGAGACCTCCTACAACATGCTCCACGAGGGCGGCTATGTCTGGGCCCGCCAGGGAAGCGGGTTCTACGTCTCCACCATCGCCGCCGAGCGCTCGGTTGTCGCCGGCGGGCACGACGACGGGCGCCCATCCCATGCCGCTTCAGGTGCCGCTTCCAGTGACGCAGCCGCGATCACCGGCCCCTCTTCGCGCATCGACTTTTCCGCCAACCGCGCCGGCCTCGAGCTGTTTCCTACTGAGACCTGGTCGCGCATCATGCGCTCCGTTCTCGCGGACCGCGACCCCGAGCTGCTGGACACGGTGCCCTACAACGGACTCTATGCGCTGCGCAGGGCGATTGCAGATCATCTCCGCGACCTCCGGGGCATCTCCACCAGCCCTGACAACATCGTCATCGGCGCAGGCACCGAGTACCTGTACGGGCGCCTGCTGCAGCTCTTCGGCCCCCGCTGCGTCATAGCCCTGGGCGACGCGGGCTCCACCAAGCTTGCCAACATCGCCCAGTCATCGGGCGTCACCTGGGACTTCATCCCCATCGACCGCGGGGGAATGCAGACGTCGCATCTGATAGACTCGCCGGCAAACGTCGTGCTCGTCTCTCCCGCCAACCAGTTTCCCACCGGCAACGTCCTGCTTCCCGAGCGTCGCCTGCAGCTGCTCGACTGGGCGCACAGCAGCTCCGAGCGCTACCTCATCGAAGACGACTACGACAGCGAGTTGCGCTACGAGGGAGGTGCCCCCGCTCCGCTGTTCTCCCAAGACGACCGCCAGCGCACGGTGTACCTGAACACGTTCTCCAAGACGCTGGTCCCTTCCCTGCGCATCTCCTACATGGTGCTTCCCGATTCGCTTGCCAAGCTGTACCGCGAGCAGCTGAGCTTCTACTCCTGCACGGTGTCGAGCTTCGAGCAGCTGGCCTTGGCTCGCTTCATCTCCGAGGGGTACTTCGAGCGGCACCTCCATCGCCTAGTCGTCCATTACCGCACGGTCCGCGATGCCCTGATGAGCGCCCTGCACCAGTCGCCGCTCATGAAGGTCGCCCAGGCGCGCGACGTGTCGGTGGGCACCCACCTGATACTCCACGTGTCCACGACGCGCACCGACGGAGAGGTCGTTGCCACCGCGCGCTCAGCCGGCCTGCACCTGCGCATGCTCACTGACTATTGCCTCTCTCCCGATGCGTTCAACGAGCACTGCGTGGTGGTCAACTTCGCCAGCTTCGCGCTCGAGAGCATCCCCGCTGTCGCTGGCGCGCTTGAGAAGGTCTTTGCCGCAGAGATAGCCGAAGCGTCCCAGTCGACGCCACGAAAGTGACGCCTCCTGGGACGCTTGCAGGTGCTGCGCGAGTGCCTTCGCGCTTGCGACTCTATGTGCGGCTATTGGGCCGCTGCAGACTGCCGATTACTTCGCGGGATAGAAGCCGGATGGCGCATTCTCCATGTCGATGAAGATGTTCTTGGTCTGCGTGTACGCGTTCAGGATGCTCTTGTGCGTCTCGCGGCCGATGCCGGACTTCTTGTAACCGCCGAACGGCGCCTTCTCGGGCAGCTGGTTGTAGGTGTTCACCCACATGCGGCCCGTCTCCACGCCGCGGGCGACGCGGAACGCGCGGTTGATGTCCTGGGTCCACACGGCGCCGCCGAGACCGTATTCCGAGTCGTTGGCCATCTGCAGCACTTCCTCTTCGCTGTGGAACTTCAGCACCACGGCGACCGGCCCGAAGATCTCCTCCTGGCACACGCGCATGGAGTTCTTGGCGTCGACGATCAGCGTCGGCTTGACGTAGGCGCCCTTCGCCAGGTCGCCTTCGGTCGCGCGCTCACCGCCGCAGGCGATACGCGCGCCCTCCTGCTTGGCGATGTCGATGTAGGACAGGATCTTCTTGACCTGCTTTTCGTTGATTTGCGAGCCCATCTGGGTTGTCTCGTCGAGCGGGTCGCCCAGCTTGACGGCGTTGAAGCGCTTGACCGCCTCATCGAGGAACTTGTCATAGATCGTGTCCTGCACGAAGACGCGGCTGCCGGCGCAGCATACCTGTCCCTGGTTGAACAGGATGCCCATCTGCAGACCGTCCATTGCCTTCTCGAAATCGCAGTCGTCGAAGAAGATGTTCGCGGACTTGCCGCCCAGCTCGAGCGTCGCCGGGATGAGCTTTTTTGCGGCAGCCTCTGCCACGTTGTAGCCGACCTCGGTCGAGCCGGTGAAGGCGAGCTTGCGCAGGTCGGGATGGTCGAGCAGCGCCTGGCCCGACTTGCGGCCGGAGCCGGTGACCACCTGAAAGACGCCTGCCGGGATGATGTCGGCGGTCATCTTCGCGAACTCGAGGACCGAAAGCGGCGTGGAACTCGAGGGCTTGAACACCGTGCAATCGCCGGCGGCAAGCACCGGGGCCAGCTTCCAGGCTGCCATCGTGAACGGGAAGTTCCACGGGACGATCTGGCCCACGACGCCAATCGGCTCGCGCAAGATCAGGCTCATGTAGCGGTTGTCGATGATGGTCGCCGAACCTTCGTCTGCCTCGATGACCGACGCGAAGTAGCGGAAGTGGTCGGCTGCCAGCGGGATGTCGACGTAGAGGGTCTCGCGGATCGGCTTGCCGTTGTCCATGGACTCGACGGCAGCCAGGAACTCCTTGTTCTCGTCGATCACGTCGGCCAGCTTGTTCAGGATGGCGGCGCGCTCCTTGGTCGTGGTCTTCTTCCAAGATTCGTAGGCTTTCCACGCGCCCTTGACCGCGGCGTCGACGTCGTCGGCGGTTGCCTCGGCGCAGATTGCCAGGTGCTCGCCTGTCGCCGGGCAGGTGGTCTCGAAGGTGCCGCCGTCGGACGCGGGGCGGAACTCACCGTCGATATACAAGCCATAGGTTTCTTGCAAGGTAGGACGTTCCATAGTGTAGACCTTCTTTCTCTTGTGAAATGAATTGCGAACACCGCGCGCCGAGTAACGAAGCGTTCGCGCTTCCCAAGCTTAGGGAAGGTGTATCGGGGGAGGTAGAGCCGCTTCACGTCAATTTTTTCAGGTCACTTCACAAAGATGGCGAAAGCGCCGCGATTGCACGGGTATGCGCGCGCACGCCTGGCGGATAGCGACAGCAGGAGAGCTGTGGGACCCACGAAATGTCGCAACCGTACGGGTATGCGCTCGCACGCCTGAACTTTTGGTGCATGCGAAGGGCGCGATGCGGCGCCAGCTGTCCTGATCAACCTGGTATGCGCGCACGGTAGAACGAATGCGACAGGGCGACCTCAGACGGATCCAGAATCTGTCGGAATCTGCCAGGTTTGCGGGCGCACGACAGAGCAATAGCGACAACCTAAGGCTGCGAAAGTTGAAGAACGTCGAGATCGTCCAGGTATGCGCGCGCATACCAAGTGATTGGCGGCATTATTTGCATTGAACAGCTACAGCGATGTCGCGACTTTTCAGGTATGTGCGCGCACGGTAGGCGGATTGCAGTAGTAGAAGATCCGTACCCTCAGTGAGTCGTCGCAACTTTCTCGGTATGCGCGCGCATACCCGACGGACAACGGCAGAAGGAGGTTCGCAAAGCCCAAGTACTGTTGCATTCATCCAGCTATGCGCGCGCATACCTGTAATAAGGCGACATGATTTGCATGAACCAGACTGAGAAGTGTCGCGATCTTCACGGTATGCGCACGCATACCCGTGCAATC
>JBMNPN010000125.1:0-5505 GCA_050943615.1 Coriobacteriales bacterium | reverse complement strand
GCCCCTCCCGCATTTTTTTGCAACGCACCCAATTTCTCGTCCGCGTCCCGCCACATTCGATGCGGATTCTGTATCGAGAGGGCCCTGGTGGTCGACCACGTGACGGGGTTCGGCGCGGCTTGCATCGAGGGGCCGCTGTTGGTCGACCACGTCCTTGGGCTCGATGTGCTTTCTGACCGGTTGCTCGCCCACGTGGGTGGGTTCGATGTACTTTCTACATCGAAGTGGCCTTGCTGGTCGACCACGTTGAGGGCTTCGGCACATCATGCATCGAGGAGGGCTTGGCGGTCGACCATGTGTTGGAGTTCGATGAGGATATTGCACCGAAGTGGCCCAGGTGGTCGGCTGGTGCTCGCCCACGTGGCGGGGCTCGGCGCGGCTTGCATCGAGGGGCCGCTGTTGGTCGACCACGTCCTTGAGCTCGATGCATCTCGTACATCGAAGTGTCTTTGGTGTGCGCGCACGTAGCGGGGTTCTGCACATGGTGCGCGGAAGTAGCCTTGGTGTGCGCGCACGAGCAGGACTTCTGCGAAGAATTGGGCTCGATTCGCACTGAACTCCTGCTCGTGTGCGGATTCTCGCGCTGAACTTGCCTTTGTGCGCGCGCACGAACGAGGCTTCCGTGCACGCTGCATGGAACTGGCCTAGGTGCGTGGACACGCGTAGGGCGAGCTCGGCATGTTATTCGCAGAACCCGAGTTGGTGCGCACACTTGGCGGAATTTGATGCGACTGTTGAACTTGCCTCCAAGCGCTGCCTGTGAGTCTCTATTTTTTCTCGGGCATGCCCTATATCAACCTGAAAATAGCCTTATCTACCTGCGCTTTCATTCAGGTTTTGTTCAGCCATTTTTCGTACTCTCCCATTTGCAAAGACGTTTGTAAACAAACTTTGAGATATTGGGAGGCACATCATGAATCTGTCGCGAAGAGGCTTTCTGGGACTCGGCGGCGCCCTCATTGCCGCAGGGTTCACGGGCGGTGCCTTGTCCGCGTGTTCGTCGGGCTCGAGCTCGAGTTCGAGTGAGGGAAACGTCGCCACCGAGGCGAGCATCGACATAGACTCCGCCAAGTGGAGCTACGACTCGGATAACGACGTCTACTACCAGATCGGCGTCTCGTACTGTACGGCGCCGGTCGCCACCGACTACGAGAGCATGGGCATCTACGTTCCCGGTGCCTACTTCACCGCAAAGGACAACGGCGATGGCACCTATACCTGCACGGTCAACAAGAAGAAGACCGTGAACGGGTTCACGGCAAAGACCGCACCGATCGTCATGCCCATCAACACGGCCGGCTACACGGCTCAAGCTGCGCCGACCTCGTACAGCTACGATGGGCTGGGCGATTACCTGAAGGCGGGCTTTGTCTACGTCTTCGCCGGGTGCCGCGGCCGTGAGAACGGGACCGACTCCGATGGCAACTTCCTCTACAGCGGCGGTGCGCCCTGGGGCGTCACGGACCTCAAGAGCGCGGTGCGCTGCCTGCGCTACAACGCCTCCAAGCTACCCGGCGACATGGACGCGATCTTCAGCCTCGGCATGAGCGGCGGCGGTGCGCAAAGCGCCCTGCTCGGCGCGACCGGAGATGCGGACGGCTACGTGCAGTACCTCGAGAAGATCGGCGCGCCGTTCAAGGACGCGAGCGGAAAGACGATCTCCGATGCGATCTACGGATCGATGTGCTGGTGCCCGATCACCAACCTCGACTACGCGAGCGAGGCCTACGAGTGGAACATGGGCCAGTTCTCGACGAGCGACACGCGCGCCGACGGGACCTTCACCAAGGCGATGAGCAACGACATGGCCGAAGCCTGGGCCGTCTACCTCAACAAGCTCGGGTTGAAGGACGCCGATGGTACCAAGCTCAAGCTCGAGAAGAGCAGCGACGGCATCTACCTTGCGGGAAGCTACTACGACTACGTCGTCGGCGTCATCGAGGACTCGCTCAACAACTTCCTTAAGGACACGGATTTCCCCTACACGCCGAGCAACGAGACCCGCGCCGACATGGGCGCCGGCGGTGGAGGTCAGATGAGCACGGACAGCGCCTCTGCAAGCTCGAGCGACGGCCAGCAGCAAAGCGCGCCGCAGGGCACCCCGCCCAGCGGCGATTCCTCGTCCGGCCAGCAGCAAAGCGCGCCACAGGGCACGCCGCCCAGCGGGGACAGCTCCCAGGGGGCGCCTGCCGGCGGCGGCGCATCACAGGATTCGAGCTCGTCGAGTTCGACGACGTACAAGACGGCCAAGGCCTACATCAAGGCCCTCAACGGAGACGACGTCTGGATTGAGTACGACGCTGACAAGAACACCGCCAAGGTCAAGTCGCTGTCCGGCTTTATCAAGGCGTGCAAGTCGCCGAGCAAGAGCGTCGGCGCCTTCGACGGCTTCGACCGCGGCGAGGGCGAAAACCAGCTCTTCGGCAACGACGACAACGACTCCCTGCACTTTGACTACACGATGAAGCAGCTATTGAGCGAGAACGCCGACGAGTACTCTGCGCTCTCCAACTGGAACAGCTCGTACCCGAGCGACTTTGCCAACGACGTCGAGCTCGAAGATGACCTCGGAAACCCGAGCCAGGTCCGCCAGGACCTCTACAACCCGATGTATTACCTGGTCGACGGCTTCTACGACGGCGCGGGCACCTCGACGCCCTCCAAGCACTGGCGTATCAGGACCGGCATCAACCAGGGCGACACGGCCAACACGACAGAGATCAACCTGGCGCTCGCGCTCGACATGTGCGATGACGTCGACGACGTCGACTTCGAGACAGTCTGGGGCCAGGGGCATACGACCTCCGAGCGCACGGGAGACTCCACGACGAACTTCATCTCGTGGGTGGAGAAGTGCTGCAAGTAGCTTTTTGCCTCGGGCCTGACGCGCATCTGCGCCAAGACCCGAGGCCAGTTCATCTTGTGCAGCTTGAGTGGGGGAGGGCCGTCGCGCGCATCTGATGCAGTATCATCGGATGCATGCAACGGCTATCGACATCCCAGCTTCTCTCCCTTGCGATTCTGAGTTATGCGCTCGACCGCGACTTCGTCCCACGGCGCGGCGCCGGTCTGCGAGACATCGTCGACGAGGTAGACCGCTCCCTCAAGCGGCGCATGGAAAAGTCCCGCTCCCGGATGGACACGCTCTACCACGAGCAGATGACCTACATGGACTGGTTTTCCGTGCTCGACGGGATGCGCGTCGACGAGCGCCTGTGCGCCCTCGAGCTGTGCTGCTTTGCCCACGACGAACGCGATGCCAAGCTGCTCTGCTTCACTGAGAACACCGACGATGGGGTCGATGCCTATGTCTGCTTTGGCGGTACGGGCGCAGGCGAGTGGCCGGACAACTGCACAGCCGGCTACCTCGCCGATTCCGAACAGCAGCTCCGTGCCCTGCAGTGGACGCAGGACAAGGTGCTCGGGCAGGGCTTTCACCGCATCGTCGCCACGGGGCATTCCAAGGGCGGCAACAAGGCGCTCTACGTTGCCGTGCGCCTGGGCGCGGCAATCGAGCATGCGGTAAGCTTCGATGGCGAGGGGTTCTCGGTCGCCTTCTTGAACCAGTATCGAGACCAGATTGCCGCCGCGGCATCGCGGATCGAGTCCTACGTGCTCGAAAGCGATTACGTGAGCGGGCTTCTGAACCCCATCGTCGCCCCGGAGAACTTTCATGTCATCAAGGCGCCGCATGTGAACCAGAACGTGGAATACCACGCGCCCTCGCTGCTCTATGCAAAAAGCGATGACGACGACCCGCGCCTGACGCTCGCGTCCGAGGTCGATGTCCGATCGAGCCGAGGCCAGATGCCGGTCTTGCTCACCAACTACATGCAAAGTCAGCTCTCCGACGACGAGCTCGAGCGCTTCTGTGATTTTCTAGGTGCGGCGCTCGAGAATAGGTATTCCTCGAATCTCACCGCCGAGGAGCGCCGTGACGGGTTTGCTGACCTGGTCAAAGACGATGACTTTGCTTTGGTCACGAAGAATATGGTCGCGTTCTTTCAGAGCATGGGGCGTGTCATGAGCGTCGCCGACGTTGCCGCCTTCTTCGCCCCGCCCTTGCCCGTTCCGCAAGGCCCGACTGACGATACCTCCACCCCTGAGCACGAGGATTAGCGCATGGGCCGCGGCAGCGATTTCGAGCGTAAGCTCGCTCGGATGTTCTCCCGCCTCGGCTATGCCGTCGAACAGACGCAGGCGAGCAACGACCATGGGGCAGACCTCATCCTCAGAAAGCGGCGGCGCAGCATCGCCGTGCAGGCCAAGTCGTACGGTCGGCCCGTCGGCAACAAGGCCGTCCAGGAGGCGTTCGCAGCCCAGGCGTACTACGAAACCGATGAGGCCTGGGTGGTGACGGACTCCAGTTTCACGAGCGGGGCAATGGCCCAGGCCGAGCCCTGCGGGGTCGTGCTGGTGGATGGCGTCGAGCTCAGGCGCATGCGCCGGAAGGCGCGTCGAAGGTCCTGGGGACCGGTCGTGTTGCTCGTGCTTTGTGCAGTCCTGCTCGCCTGCGCCGTCATCGTCCCCGAACGATGGGATGCGGCAGTTTCGTTCGTGTCAGGGGCGCTGAGCGGGCAGGGCTGAGGCATTTGCACCTGCACTTGTCAGACGATATCAGGCTGGCTAGCGGGGCGTCTGTTGCACATCTTCGACAGCGAGTAGAATAGCGCCCAGAGTTTCTGTCGAAAATAAGGAAAGGACAGGTCATATGCCCGGATTGCCCTTTGGCGCGGCACAGCAGCACGCGATTCCCCGGGAGCTGCTGACGTACGAGAACATCGCCGGCATCGAGTACATCGAGGCGAATCCGAGCCTGCCGTACCCGCGCTCTGCGGCCTACCGTCCCATCGAGGGCGGAGCGCAGATGCGCGTGCGCGACCGGACCGCAGAAATCGAGGACATCGAGTTAACGGTTCCCGAGGCGCGCGCGTATATCGAGGCACTCGTCAACTCGGGGCTCTTTTCGTGGAATCGGGTATACCGTCCCGCTCAGGGGACCTTTGTGAACGAGGCGCTCCAGTGGCGCGTCGAGGTGACCTTTTCCCAAGGCGGTTCTCCGAAGAAGAGAAGGCCCTTTCGGGTCGAGGGCGAAGAGGAGACCCCGTCTGACTACGAGCAGGTGGTCGCTCTTCTCATGAACGGCTTTTCTGCCCATTCGGGCGAGGGCCCTGATGCCGATGCAAGCGCAAGCGAATAGAGACTGACCCCATGGGAAAGAAGAAGGAAAGCAAGACGAACGCCATGCGCATGCTCGATGCTGCCAAGGCGCCCCACAAGATCCACGTCTTCGACGCCGACGCGAGCATGACGGGCGTCCAGATCGCGCAGATCTTGGGCGAGGACCCCGACTGCGTCTTCAAGACGCTCGTCACCGTGGGAAAGAGCGGCGAGCACTACGTCTTCATGGTGCCCGTCGCCGAAGAGCTCGACCTCAAGAAGGCGGCGCGCGCGGCGCACGAGAAGTCGATTGCGATGGTGAAGTCGCGCGAGCTTTTGGGCCTG
>JBMNPN010000124.1:0-5611 GCA_050943615.1 Coriobacteriales bacterium | reverse complement strand
CCAGCGGAGGACCGGATGCCCGCCGTGCGCGATGCGCTTCTCAAGGACGAGCTTCATGAGCTCCTTGGTGGGCGGGCTCATGTCCTTGAAGCCCTGTCCGAACGGGACGACGGTGAAGCCCATGCCCTCGAGGTTCTGCACCATCTGGACGGCTCCCCAGCGGTCGAATGCGATCTCGCGTATGTTGAACCGTTCGCCGAGGCGTTCGATGAACTTCTCGATGTAGCCGTAGTGGATGACGTTTCCCTCCGTGGTCTGGAGCACGCCCTGCCTATCCCAGAGGTCGTAGGGGACGTGGTCGCGGCGGACCCTCAGGTCGAGTGTGTCCTCCGGTACCCAGAAGTACGGAAGGACTGCATATTTGTCATCCTCGTCCCGCGGCGGGAAGACGAGCACGAAGGCGGTGATGTCGGTCGTGCTGGAAAGGTCGAGCCCGCCGTAGCAGACGCGGCCCTCGAGGTCATCCTCGTTTACCGGGGAATCGCAGGCATCCCATTTGTCCATCGGCATCCAGCGCACGGACTGCTTCACCCATTGGTTTAGGCGGAGCTGACGGAAAGCGTTCTCCTCGCCGGGGTTCTGCTTTGCGCTTTCGCACGCGGCTTTTACCTTGTCGATTCCGACCGTGATTCCGAGGCTCGGGTTCGCTTTCCTCCAGACCTCCGGGTCAGTCCAGTCCTCGGATTCGTCCGCGCCGAAGATGACCGGGTAGAACGTCGGGTCGTGCTTCCGTCCGCTCATGATGTCGAGTGCTTTCTCGTGCTGTTCGTAGCAGATGGAGTGCGTGTCGTTTCCGGCGGTGGTGATGAGGAAGAACAGAGGCTGCATCCTCGCGTCGCCGGATCCTTTGGTCATGACGTCGAACAGCTTGCGGTTCGGCTGCGTGTGAAGTTCGTCGAAGATGACGCCGTGGGTGTTGAATCCGTGCTTGTTCGCTACGTCCGCCGACAGCACCTGGTAGAAGCTGTGTGTCGGCAGGTATTCCAGTCGTTTCTGCGATTCGAGGATCTTCACGCGCTTGGAGAGCGCCGGGCAGAAACGGACCATGTCGACCGCGACGTCGAACACGATCTTGGCCTGGTTCCGGTCGGCTGCGCAGCCGTACACCTCAGCGCGCTCCTCGTTGTCCCCACAGGTGAGAAGCAGTGCGATCGCCGCAGCGAGCTCCGACTTGCCTTGTTTCTTCGGGATCTCCACATAGGCGGTGTTGAACTGCCGGTATCCGTTTTCCTTGATCACTCCGAAGAGGTCACGGACGATCTGTTCCTGCCAGTCGATGAGCTCGAACGGCTTTCCGGCCCAGGTCCCCTTGGTGTGGCAGAGCTGCTCGATGAAGAGCACCGCGTAGTCGGCGAGCGCCTCGTCGTAGTGGGAGGTCGGTTCCATGAACCGTGTCGTCTCGTAGTTTTTCAGTTTGCGCATTGCCAACGGGCGTCAGCCTCCTTTCAGGGCAAAATAAAAGACCGCCGAAGCGATCTGCAAGAATCTATTTCAGTACGAGAGCGAGAGCCGTTGTCGGCTCTGCTTTCGGAATGTTCAAATTCAGGTGTTTCTTAGTTGTACTGCTTCATGAGAGCCGCGTAGGCGAGCTGGCTTGCTTCGTCCTCGGGCTCGATGTCCCAGCCGCGGTCGTAGTTTAAGGTGACCTTGCCGTCCACCCGAAGCTCCATCTTCGAGATGCGCCCGCCGTCGATTCCGTACTCCTCGGAAGGCTCATCGTAATGCTTCACCCAGTACTTGACGTTTGTTCCTTTGACCAGAAGCGTTCCTTCGTCCCACATGGTTTTGTCCTCCGTTTGCTTGTGTTTTCCTTTTGGCATGTACATATATCACTCTGAAAGCCTGTAATAGCAAGTTGTTTCCGGGCCGTATATGTGACAATCTTCCGTGTGTTTCCGGCGGGCGGATTGTGTGATTCCGCCAGTCGTTTACGCTTCCTTGACGGTCATCTTGAAGGCCGGGATCAGTGCGTGCTCGGTGCTTCCGAAGTGCGTGTAGCGTTCCCTTACCTTGACGATCCCGTCCAGCGTGCAGCCGAGTTCTTCGAAGCGGGCGATGGTTTCGATGAGGCTTGAGAAGGTGGAGCTGATCGTGAATTCCTTGATTCCGAACTTCCTGCAGTCGTCGAGGATCGTCTCGATGTCGTAGTCCCAGATGACCTCGGCGAAGTTCGGCAGGTCGTTTCCCGCTTCCTTGCTGTAGAGGTATGCCTGTCCAAGTGTCCAGTTGCAACCGATGTCTTCCCATTTCATTCCCGGTTTTGCGTTTTCGATGGCTTCGACTGTGTACTTCATGTTTTTCCCCCCTGATTTTCTGTGGCTTTCCCTTTCGGTGTGTCTATACATCACTCTGTCTGGCACATATATCAAGCCAATTTCCCAAGATAAACTGATAACTTTCTGTGTCCTTTCGATCAGGATTCTCCGGTCATGATGAAGCGGACGTATTCGTCGCGGTGGTCCTCGATGAAGAGAACCAGTTCGTAGTATCCGCGGTCGAATGCAAGCCGCTGCACGTATGGAAGATCGAACATGTTCGTGAGCCCGGTGTCGCGGATTGCGAGGATCTGTTCCTTGATGGTTTCCGTCATGTCAGTCACCGACCTTTCGCACGATGTCCTCGCCGTAGATCACGTTCAGGCCGCTGCCATTGTCCCAGCGGACGAGCAGGCTTCCGGTGTCGTCGACGCCGTAGACCGTTCCTTGCGTCCCGACGGGAGGTGCCTGAACATCATCCATGCAGACAAGCTCCACGCGAGTGCCGTCCGGGTACGTTTTCCTAAGAATGTCGAGCTGCTCAGGTCTGATTAGCATTGTGCCTGCACCTCCTCGTCCTTTTCCGGTGCGCCGTTCTTCCAGCTGGAGTTCCCGGAGAGGTTCTTGAGGAGAATCTTTCGGCTTGCCTTGTATTCGGAGCCGATGAATCCGAGGCGGAGCAGGAAGCAGCGGAAGGCGTACTTTTCGTTTGCGACCGGCGTTTCCTTGCTGCTTGTGCGCTTGAGTTCCTTCGAGAGCTTGCAAAGCATCGAAATGAACTCGGTGTAGGCTTTCGCTTCGTCAGGTCCGGGGAGTTCCTTGAACCAAGGGAAGGCGATGCGGTCCTCCTTGGTATCGAACCTAAGGTCATCAACGCCGAGCGCTTTCTTGATGAGGCTGCCTTTGGCTTCGAGGATGTTCGTGAGGTTTCCGACTGCGACTTTGTCGAGTGGTATCTCGACCGTGAGGCCGGTTCCCTTGGCTTCCGGTGCAGTTCCTTCCTGTTCTTCAGAGGATTCCGTGGCATCGGCTTCCGCCGTTGTATCGGGCTCTGGTGAGAAGCCTGCCTCCGTGAGTGCTTCGGTGATTCGGTTGATGGTTTCCGGCGCGGTGCGTTCGTCCCATTCGAGGGCGCCGTTCTTGGTGACGGTCAGGTCTCCGATCTCAAAATTGCAGGTCGGCATGAATTTGTATTCCGCCTTGGCTCCGGTGGTATCGGAGATGACCTTGACCAGTTCCTTACGCCTTGTGCCTGTTACGTTGTAGTTGATTCGCATTGTGTTTACCTCCGTTTTTCGTTGTGCTTTCTTGCCTTTCGGCATGTCTATACATCACTCTTTCCGGGTGTAATAGCAAGCGAATCAGCGATATTTAAGGCATAAAAAGTTTCCGATTCTCTATGGCCTAAACTGTGCTTAGTACACAAAGGGATCAATCACCGTCCGGCAGCTCGACTTCCTTAACAAGGTCGGAATACCGGAGCTTTTCACCGTCCCTTACGACAGACACATTTTCCGAATCGTCGGTGTCCTCCACATAGCGGCGGAGGATGACCGAGGCGTATTTCGGATCGAGTTCCATCGTCATGCAGGTGCGGTTCAGCTGCTCGCATGCCATGAGCGTGGAGCCGGAACCTCCGAAGGTGTCGAGGACGATGGCGTTCTCCTGCGTTGAGTTCGAGATCGGATAGCCGAGCAGGTCGAGAGGCTTGCTGGTCGGATGATCCTTGTTGCGCTTCGGCTTGTCGAAATTCCAGATTGTGGTTTCGGAACGTCCCGCGTACCACGGGTGCTTGCCGTTCTGGAGGAAACCATAAAGAACAGGCTCATGCTGCCACTGATAATCTGAGCGCCCGAGCACGAGGGAGTTCTTCACCCAGATGCACACGCCTGCAAGATGGAATCCCGCATCGACAAATGCACGCCGGAATGTTAGGCCTTCCGTATCCGCATGGAAGCAGTAGGCGGCTCCGCCTTTCTCGAGGTGATCCGCCATGTTCCGGAACGCGGAAAGCAGGAAGTTGTAGAATTCCTCACCCTTGAGACTGTCGTTCTGGATGGTCAGCCCGTCCGACGCCTTGAAGGAGACACCGTAAGGTGGGTCAGTAAGGACGAGGTTCGCGCGTTTGCCATCCATAAGTGTAGTTACATCTTCCGGCTTAGTCGCGTCGCCGCACATAAGGCGGTGTTTTCCGACCGTCCAGACATCGCCGGGCTCCACGAAGGAAGCCTTCTCCAAGGCAGCCGTCAGGTCGAAGTCGTCATCCTCGATTTCGCTTCCGTCGCTTCCGTTCAGGAGCTTCTCCAGTTCCTTGTCATCAAAGCCGAGAAGCGACAGATCGAAGGACTGGTCCTTTAAGTCGGACAGTTCGACGGAGAGCATGTCCTCGTCCCATCCGGCGTTTAAGGCAAGCTGGTTGTCGGCAAGGATGTACGCGCGCTTCTGTGCGTCGGTCAATTCTTCCGCAAATACGCAGGGCACGGTCTTGTAGCCTTCCTCGCGGGCGGCCATGATCCTGCCATGTCCGACGAGGATGTTGTAATCCTGATCGATGACCGCCGGAGATACGAATCCAAACTCGCGGAGCGATGCCCTGAGCTGCGCGATCTGTTCCTTTGAGTGTGTTCGTGCGTTTCTCGCATAGGGCACCAGTTTGTCGATAGGCACCTGTTCCAGTCTTTGTGTATTCATGTCTTACAATCCCTTTCTTGCGCGGAGCAAGCGTTCCATCACGTCGTCCTGCACGTCCGCGCCGTTGTAATCCGTCAGGCAGTTTTCCTTCACGACCTGGTAGATCTGATACCAGAGCTGGTTGGTCTGTTTCATGTAGTTCTGTGACATCGTGACGAACGGAGACGCGATGGGCTTTCCGCTGGTCGGATGCTTGGAGAGCATCGAGTAGCGGGAGATCGCGTGCTCGCACTGTATCCATCTCGCGACGCTCATCGCATACTGGTCGATGAGCTGTCGGGAGACGAGGTTCTCGCAGCCGAGGCTCGCAAGCCACTCCCATGTTTCCTTGAACACGTCCGCCGCGCATAGGTCGATGCCGCTTTGCTGTTTTTCGAGCATGTAGTCACGCGGGTCCGGCGCTTCTTTGCCTTCCATGTCCGGAGGTTCGGGAAGGTCCATGATCTGCAGTTTCCTGCCGCCGGGATTCCCCGCGTCGATTTTTTCTTTGATTGCTTTGCTCGGGCGTCCCTGCCCGAAACGCTGACCGCCTCTGGCAGTTCCGTCTTTCGCCATTAAAATTCACTCCTTCAAAGCCCACGCAGGGCTATTCCTTGTTTGTTTTCGCTTTTTTCGCACAGAAGACCCCGCGCCGTTTTCCGTAGGCGAAGGCAACAGAGATTTTG
>JBMNPN010000123.1:0-5637 GCA_050943615.1 Coriobacteriales bacterium | reverse complement strand
GAGAGTACCTCGCCTGGTACCGCGACGGGAAGATCAAGAAGGCGCTGGGATGGAAGACGATACGGGAGTTCCGCGAGGAGCGGGGCATAGCCGTCTGAGGTGTCCAGGAAAACGTCCGTAGTCCCTTTTCGAAGTTTGATGACCGCTATCGCCGGGCCATCGAGTACGACGGACCAGCACGGTCCCCGCATGACGTCACTGGGCGACTGCGCTCTGCGATGTCAGACGTGGCAGAGCGCCGTGTTGCTCGCGGGTCGTCGTGGAAAAATTCGCGTCAAGCGCGGTTCTCAGGCGCCCGAAAAGAAAAAGCAGGCCACGGGAAACAGTAGCCGTGACCTGCGCTTTCGCTTGATGCCCCTCGATACGATTCGAACGCACGACACCCGCTTAATAAGGGCGAAGGGGGCGCTTATCTCGAATTAAAATTGGGAAATACCTGATCAAAACGATTTAGAACAATCGACATTGCCCAAGCAGACCAGTCCATTTCGAGAAATTCTGGCCATGTTTCGGCAAAGGGGTTCGCTGACGAAGTGCCTAGAATACGATGATGACGACGATGAGAAGTTCAATTGTCAGTGTCGGGGAGCTCCTTACCAATTGAGGCTATCTTGATTCAGCAGGAAATCCCAAAGCCCCAGATGCAAGATTCCGTCCGTATCGTGCCAGGCTCGTGCATCGCCGAGCTCAATGACGATCTTCTTAAATGAGTCATCGAGTTTTCGCAAAGGCCTTGTCTCCTGGCTCGCTTTTGAATCGTCGGCCATCGAATATGCCGACTGGATGTAGTAACGCGTATCTGCGAGGTTGCAGACGAAGTCAATTTCAAGTCGTGCCCGCTTGCGCTTGCCATGCGCGTTTGTGAGAGTTGTGTTGACAACGCCCACGTCAACGCTGTAGCCGCGCGCGAGAAGCTCATTGAAGATGACGTTTTCCATCAGGTGGTTTTCTTCTTGTTGGCGAAAATTGAGCACGGCATTGCGGATTCCAAGGTCGCTAAAGTAATACTTGAGTGGTGTGGAAATGTACGCGCGGCCTTTCACATCGTAGCGCTGAGCCTCTTCGACGATGAACGCCTCTCGAAGATGTCTGATATACGAAGAGACCGTCTTGTTGTCGATGCCCGAGTTGCCGCTGCTCGCGAACGTGTTCGCAATGCGCGTCGGATTGGTGAGAGACCCGACTGACGATGCGAGTATTTGCACGACGGCATTGAGGGCGTCTTCGTCACGCACCTTGTTGCGTTCCTGCACATCTGTGAGATATGTCTTTTCGAAAAGCGTCTTTAGGTACGAGGCTTTCGCTTCATGCGTCGGGCGGCTGAGCACGAGAGGAAGCCCACCGTATGTGTAGTAGTCTCTCCATGCGTCGCGCTGCTGCCCTTGGTGTGCAGAGAAGAATTCCGAAAAAGAGAGTGGGCGTACCCGGACTTCGTCTCCGCGCCCGCGGAATTCGGTTATCACGTCTGACGAAAGGAATTTCGAATTGCTACCCGTAACGTAAATATCGGCATTGGGGATGCGGGCGATGCCGTTGAGTGTACGCTCGAATCCCTCCACTTCTTGGATTTCGTCGAGCATTACGTAATAGGGGTCGTCGTCTGCGATTTTTGCGCGTAGGTATTTTCCCAGTTCCTGCCGGTCGAGAAGATTTTCGTATCGGTCATCGTCGAGGGCAATCTGGATGATGTGATCGTCGGGAACTCCTTTGTTGCGGAGGTATTCCGAGAAGATATTGAAGAGAAGGTACGACTTGCCACAGCGCCGAATCCCGGTAATCACCTTGATGGACCCGTTGCCCTCTCGATTGATGAGCTTATCGAGGTACAGAGGTCGATTGATTCGTTTTACCATACGGAAATTCCTAAAAAGTGTTACATGTAACGTTATTTAGGAATAATAGCATAGCGTGTCCGGGTATGTGCACATGTTCTGAAGAGCCGAAAAAAGACTTATCCTATTTCCGGCATGAGGAAAAATCGCGTGGCCTTTATTTATTCTGCCAAAGTTTTTGGACGCAGTTCAGCCCCGCGGGCTCCACGTCGGCGGCACGGGTGGCGGCAAGACCGTCACCGTCATCGAGTGCACGAGGGCAGGTTCCGAGCTCGCCTCAGAGGTCCGTATCCTCGCAGACGCTCGTGCCCGAGGATGGAGCCGCCGCTCCTCGAGGACGTGCGCAAGGGCAAGTTCGTCGAGGCGGGCGAAAAGGAGCGCTACCGGGAGCTCCGCACGTTTATAGAGAACATCGACTGCGAGACCAACATCTACGCCATCCACTCGACGATGCCGTACTACGTGTTCGGCGACCTCCCCGAGGACCGGGACAAGATGCTGGAGTCCATCGACCACATCCTCGAGATCAGCGACGAGGACCGCATGGCGATGTTCCGCAAGTACGAGGTTGCTGAGGTCTGAGCTTTCCTCGCGTGGTGCGCGCTCCTGCGCGCTCGATGCCTCTTGTCAGAGGCATCGAGCGCAGAAAGCATCAGACGTATATGGTCATCCCGCCTATGTACCCGAACTTTATACCCAGGTAGATGAGAACTGCGAGCACCGCCACTACGACGACTATCGTGATGAGAACCCTTTTGAGGACGGTCTTCCAGCGCGGCCTGTCTTTTCCGCCTCCCGATTTTGCCATTGTCCATATCGCTTCTCCTCCTCATGCGGTGCAGTCTGGGCACCGTGCGATTTTCCCTATCGGATTCATTCTGGTGTTGGCCCTGTTCCAGAGCGCTCTTGCTACGGAAATTTCATCCTGAGCAGCAAATAATACGTTGTCCGTGTGGGGGAGCGGCGCCCGCGGGTCCGGAGGCTTCTCGATAGACAGGTTACGCAGGCGACTTCGGGGCATTTCGAGCGGGTTCGTCAAAAGTTTGCCGCAGTTCCGAGCGCTTGAAGGTATCGATATCTTTGATAGAGCGGGGAGTGTCCCGCGGGACGGGCTGCGGAGACCCGCAGGACAGGGTAGAATCTATTCGCGTCGGGGAATTAAGCCCAGCGGGCACACATATGCACACGCGTGCCCAATGGAGAAGGTCGGGGACGAGAACATGGCACATGAAAAGGGGAAACGCCGCACGGTTGCCATTATCGCGGCGGCGGTCGCCGTGGCCGCCATCGCCCTGGCGGCCCTCGTGGTTGCCGGGCCCTGGGGCGCGGGCACGGGGACGGCGACCCCGGGCGGGGAGGGCCAGTCCCAGGCGCAGCAGGCCTCCGCGCCGTCCGGGACCGCCGCCGGCGCCGTCGAGCGCTCCGACGGGGACGGCTCCCCGCTCCTCTCCTCCTGGGAGGACTTCGACGTCTACTGGCGGGAGGCCGGCGAGGGCGAGGACGCCACCTACACGGAGACGGGCGCGGACGGCTCGACCAGGCGCTACAGGATCAGGGACGGCTACGTCGCGGGCACGACGCCGGCGGCGGACCAGCCCCTCATGCAGGGCGCCGAGCAGGTTGGCCCCGACGGGGACTGGGACGTCGTCGTCGTCGACTGCTCCACCGGCAGCCCCTCGTGGTGGAAGCTCGACCCCGCCTTCGCGGAGGAGCTCGGGTCCTCCGGGGGCTCGGCCGTGGAGGGGATCGGGCTCGCGAAGTTCGGGCGCGGCTGGTCGGGCTGGTTCAACGGACCCGTGCCCGAGGGCGGCCAGAAGGTCGACGACCTCATGGGCCACCTGACCCCCGAGGAGACCAGGAAGTACTACGACGACCTGGTCGACTCCTTCGAGGACAAGGACGAGTCCCAGAGGACCATCCTGGTCGTCGGCATGAACGGCAACGGCAAGTTCATCCAGAGGCTGGAGAGGCGCTACGGGGACGACAAGATCGAGAGCTACCTGGTGAACGGATTCGCCGAGTTCCCCGAGGAGGAGCGGCGCAAGACGGTCGTCGCCAACAGGAAGGACAGGAGCCTCATCAGGAAGCTGGAGAGGCGCTACGGCAAGGACACGATCCAGGGCTACCTCGACAGCGCCGGCGGGGACGGGAACTAGCGAGACGCGCCCCACCGCACCCATTAACCTGAGACCTCTCAGCTCCCAGTGCGCTTGCTTTCCGGGCGCTCGCGAAGCCGGATCCGACCGTTGCGGGCTCTCCGATTCCTCTGGGCCGTCGGGCAATGACGATACCCACCCTTATATCTCTATGACCGTCATTATCGTCATCATCGTCATCGGAAATGCGCTCTAAGCGGTTTTCCCGATGCCTCTGGTTGAACTACCTGGTTTCAGGCATTCCAGCCTGCAGCACTCCCGATAACGGTTCCACTCGGCGCACGGGAAATCTTGGTCTTGCGGGGAGCGGCGACCGCGGAATCGAAGGCTTCTCGATAGACGTCGATAGACGCATTCCGCGGGCGACTTCGGGACAATTTGGGCAGGTTCGTCAAAAAAATTCGCGTCAAATTCGCGTCAAGCTCGGTCCATGGGCGCCCGAAAAGAAAAAGCAGGCCACGGGAAACAGTGCCCGTGGCCTGCGCATTTACTTGGTGCCCCCGATACGATTCGAACGTACGACACCCGCTTTAGGAGAGTGAGCCGGGGTGCACGCACCTCGATGCAACTCCGAGAAACACCTGTTAGGAGCGTTATTGGGTGGTCAACATCGCTCAAGAAAATCAGGTCGTTTCGGGAAATTCTGGCCATATTGTGGCCACGAGGCGCTTCAACTGACGCCCCGTGTGACGATACCCGCGATATTGAGGTGGGCATCGTCACTGCCCTGTTTTGGGGCTGCTACTGACAACGAGTCCGTGGCGCGTCTAGAGTTCTTCCGTCTCTACCCGGAATTCGAAATGAGTTGAAGGGTCCTCTTCTGGGTCGTCCTCCCAGTTGACGGACTCATCGTAAAGAATGTCATCGATGCTGCTGCCCCGCTTAATAACGATCATCTCTGAAAACCAGACCTCCTTGTCCAGCATGATGACGCCGCCAGCAGTGTGAAACGCTACGGCTTGCGGGTACTCGAGCCTCGCCACGAGGGCGCCGTTCCCGTATATGTCGGCGATGTCATCAATGACTGAGACTTTTTCGACGACCTCGCCGATTTGGAAGACGGACGTGTCGGCGCCCACTTCGGGGATGTCGAGCACTTCCCCACTCGACTTCTCGACCGACAGGAGGCCGAACTCCTCGAGAGTTCCGAGCTCGTCTACGACGATGTTGCTCAGGCGGCTGTTCACGTCGATGTCGAAGTTCTCGAAGTGTAGGCGTACAGTGTTCCAAGCATTGTCGGGAGGTGCCGCCAGAACGGCGTCTATCGTCAGGAGCTTGGCTCCCTTCGCACGCTTCAACAATTCACGTTCTGTTTGAGTGAATCTCTTAATGTCATGCTCCATGATGTCATTTTCCCTTTTCACGAAATGCATCTATTGCGACTTGATTCCAGAGATGTTCTTTACCTTCAACTCCACAACGGGAGAATGATCCTCAGAGGAGGGTATGTATCTGGGAATGACAACAATCGTTCATCAGGGGGTCAACAGCGCTTATACTTCCGTTGTAGATATGAGCCGCCTCCCTGCATCCTCCGTCACAGATAGTCTCTTTTTCACAGCCTAAGCACATTGAAGGCAAATAGTCACTTCTCGCAAAGGCGTTCCAATATTCATCTCTTTCCAACGATTCAATGTCTTTAACCTTGC
>JBMNPN010000122.1:0-5637 GCA_050943615.1 Coriobacteriales bacterium | reverse complement strand
GTTAAGAACTATCCGGATCTTCTGAAGGAATATCTCTCCGGACTCCGTTAAGAGCCCCGGTTAACTTTTCAACTGATACATGAGGGGACAAGAAAAAGTCCCCTCGCGTACCAGTAAATCACATTCAAATCAGAAAGGAAAGAAGATATGAAAACTTGGAAGGTTGTTGTGGCGGAGCCGGGAAAGAAAGCAGAGGTTCGTGAGATTCCTGCAACATATAAGGCGCTTGCAGATCTTGTCGGCGGACCCCTCGAGGTGACCGATCCTATTTCGGATGACACCGCTGTCATTTGTAATGAAATGGGGAAGCTGATCGGACTGGCTCCGAACAGAGGCATGTACTCCTCGGACGGAAAACTGCATGACGTTTATTTTGGCACCATCGTTTTCATCGGTGCGAGACCGGACGACGAAGATTTCAGTTCTCTGACCGACATGGAGGCGGCACTGTACCTCATGATTTACGGAGACCCGGAGTTCAGCGCATCAGAGGAGGATCCGAAGAATGGCAGATGAGAAGATGACCACTTCTCTGCCGATGCCGATTAAGGCAAGACCGTATTATCACCAGCAGGCGGGTTTCGACTTCGCCTGCCGGGTCTTTGGTCTGATCGACGGGAAGAAGAGATCCTGTGGTGTCGCTCTATTGATGGAAATGGGATGCGGCAAGACGATCACATCGATCGCAATAGCGGGTATTTTGTACCAGTTCGGTCTGATCGACCGAATTCTGATCGTGTGTCCGCTGTCAATCACCGGTGTCTGGCAGGAGGAATTTCAGAGGTTTGCGGATTTCCCCTATCAGCTGACCGTTCTGACCGGAAGCTGCGAAAAGAAAAGACAGATGCTTCAGAACATTCCAAAGGATGGCCTGCAGATCGTTGTTATCAATTATGAATCCGCTTGGCGGTTAGAAGCAGAACTGCTCAGATTTGATGCAGACCTCATCATTGCAGATGAGGGGCATAAGCTGAAGGAGAACCGCTCCCGCCAGTCAAAGGGCATGCATGAACTCGGGGACAGAGCACGTTTCAAACTGCTTCTGACTGGAACTGTGATCACGAACAAGGAGATTGATGTCTACTCGCAGTATCGGTTCCTCGACAGCAGGATCTTCGGTAAATCATTTTATTCCTTTCGGAACCGGTATTTCAACATGGAAGGTTATGGCTTTCATACCCCGGTTTTCCGGAAGCCGATGATGGATGAGTTTCTAAGAAAGATGCACTGCATTGCCTACCGCGTGACGAAAGCCGAGTGTCTGGACTTACCGGAAATCCGGGAGGAAGTCAGGCGCGTGGAGCTCGAACCGAAAGCAATGAAGAAATATAAGGAACTCGAAAAGGACAGTTACACGGAACTGAAAAAGTCGGAAGTTACAGCTCCAAATATTCTGACGAAACTTCTCAGATTGTCACAGCTAACCGGAGGGCATCTGACAGACGATGCTCACAACACAGAGACCGTCAGCAAAGCCAAGCTGTCGGCTCTGGAGGACATTATTGATACAGCAATGAACGAGGGGCAGAAGCTGGTTGTGATGGCGCGGTTTACGGCAGAACTTGACGATATCGAGGCACTCCTTGAAAAGAAGAGCATCGGTTATGCCGTCGTGCGTGGTGGTGTAAAGGACAGGGATGAAGAAGTGCGCCGGTTTCAGAATGATCCGGACTGCAAGGTATTTGTAGGACAGATTGCGGCAGCGGGTCTCGGTATCACTCTGACCGCTGCCCATACGATGGTGTTCTTCAGCTTAAGTTACTCGATGTCGGACTTCGATCAGGCAAAAGCCAGGATACACCGTGTGGGACAGAAACAGGACTGTCTCTACATTTACCTCGTTGCAAAGGGAACCGTTGATACCAAGGTGCTGAGGTCGCTTAGGAACAAGATCGATCTCGCAAAAGCATTAGTAGATGATTACAGACACGGAAAGAATCCGTACGCGGACTGAAAGGAGATTTATATGGAAACGAATGCATTATTTGTTCTGGCGGATGAGCTGAAGGCCTTAAAGGATGAGAAGAAGGATCTGGAAAAGCAGACCAAGGAGGTCAATGCCAGGATCGAGGAACTCGACCACCAGCTGTCAGATGCTATGGCGCAGTCAGAATGTGAGAAGTTCACGAGGAACGGCTCTACCTTCTATCTGAACAGCAGACTGTTTGCATCTCCGATGGCAGGCAATAAGGATGCCATGATTGCAGCTCTGAAGAAGAACGGGTATGGCGACATTGTGACAGAAACCGTAAATGCGAACACACTGGCCAGTTTCTGCAAGGAGCAGATGGCTGCGAACGAGGATGAGCTTCCGGACTGGCTGGAACCTGTCGTGAATACTTTTGAAAAGATCACGGTAGGAATCAGGAAAAGCTGACAAGCTGCCGGCGGCCTGCCCGGTTAATTTCTGAGCTGATATATGGGAAGGCACCTTCCCTGAATGTATCAAATATCTATTATGGAGGACAAAATTATGTCAGAAGAAAAGAAAGTAGAGACACAGAGTACATCCCTCACGGCATCATCGGGTTTTGCGCTCATAGACAATCTTGCAACGATTCAGGAGGCACTCTCCGGGGAATGCGCAGGACTGGATTTCACCTTTGACCGTATCCGCATCCCGTCTGGTGGTGGACTTGCATTCGAGGTACCGGGCGAGGAGGATGATCCGGATCTTGTGACCAAGATCACGGCGGTCATCGCCTACCAGCATCCGGCTTATGCATATTACGCCTCTGCATTTCATGGCGGCAACAATCCGCCTGACTGCGGATCCTTTGACGGAGAGCACGGAGTTGGAAATCCCGGTGGGGATTGCCACACCTGCCCGTTCAATAAGTTCGGCTCCGGTGAAGGAAAGGGAAAAGCCTGCAAGAACCGCCAGATGCTCTATCTCCTGCGCGAGGGTGAGATTTTCCCTGTGATGATGTCGATTCCGACCGGCAGCCTCAAGAGCTACACCGACTACGTGAAGAAGCAGATCACTCGCGGACGCAGGCTGAACAGCATTGTTACAGAGATTTCCCTGAAGAAGGCAGAATCGAAACAGGATAACGGCAGTATTACATTTTCCAGAGTCACCTTCAGGTTCGTGCGCATGCTGAATGCCGACGAAAAGGAGTATGTGGCGAAGATGGTAGACCTGATCAAGGGATATGCTGACAATCTTACATCGAACGCCCTGATCGAAGATGAGGATTCCGGTGACGGATCCTTTGTCGATGCAGAGACAGGAGAAGTCATCGAGCCGCTGAAATAACGGTTGGTGTACTGAAACTATCATGGCCACAGACTTCGGAGGGCGGCTGCCTTCCGGAGTCTTCTTTATAGGAGATTTTCATATGGATACAAATTATAAGAGCGTCACTGACATTGAAGAATTGAAGCGCTATATCGGTGATGCAAAGATCGTCTCATTTGACTATGAAACCTCGCCGGATCAGGCCTTCCGGGATGATGGGCACGCTTCCCTTGATCCGTTCCGGTCACATATTGTGGAGTGCAGCTATTCTGTAAAGGAAGGCACGGCTGTGGCTGTTCCGCTGAAACATCTGACCGGTCAGAACATGGATTATGATGCCTGGTATGCATTTCACAAGGCGCTTCTGATGAACGGCAGCAGGATCAAGGTCTGTCACAACATTGCTTTTGAATCCTCGTTTTCCTATCACATAGGCATCGTGATTCAGGCTCCGGTTTATGACACGATGTGCGCAGCACAGATGACACAGAACGGGGAGTACGCCTTCCGGAAGCTCTCAGAGAGTGGCCTGAAAACCCTGTCAGCAGCGCTCCTCGATACCAAAAGAAAGACCTTTGCTGAGACAACGGCAGGCAGGCATTTTGATGAGCTGGATCCGCAGGACGCAGCAACCATTGAATACGCCTGTGAGGATTCGGATCAGGCACTTCAGCTGTACCGGATCTTCAATGCGTGGTTTGACAGATACCTGCCAAGGCACAGGTGGATCGTGGAAAATCTGGAATCGCCGACAGCAGTGTACCTCGGCATCATGAAACACAATGGCGCACCACTGGACCTCTCGCTTATGGAGAAAAAGAAGCAGGAAGCGGAAGCTGAGATGGAGAAGCTCCGGGAGCAGATTGCTTTTATCATCGGAGATGTGAATATCGGTGCGAACTGTTCCACGAGGGCATTTAAGGAGTATCTGTACGGAACCCTCGGTCTGCCTGTCCTGAAGACGACGCTGTCCAATAAGGAAGCCGCAGACGATCAGGCAATGCAGATGTTAAAGGAATGGTGCGATGAAAACAGGCCGGAGCTCTCGGAGCTTTTCACGCTGGTGCAGGAGTACCGGAAGTGGGGCAAGATCAAGTCAACTTACATTGACGGATATCTCAAATTCTTAAATCCTGTTACAGGCTGTATTCATCCGGACTTCTTTGCATTGTCGACTGACACCGGGCGCTTCAATTGTCAGCATCCCAATGCCCAGAATATGCCACGAAAGACCAATGATCCGATCGGTGTCAGAAATTTCATCAGAGCGCCGGAAGGGCATCTCATCATCAGTCTTGATTTCTCACAGATCGAGCTTCGGGTTGGTGCATTTTATCTGTCGCAGTCCGGGGACGATACGATGAAGGATGTCTATCTTAAAAATCTCGATCTTCATGCCAAGACCACCTCGGTCATTTTCGGAGTGCCGTATGAGCAGGCACACGACAAAAATTCAGAGAATTACAAGGAACATCGGACCATTGCGAAAAACGTGAACTTCGGCGTCTTTTATGGCCTCTTCCCTCGCGGACTACAGAAGACACTGAAATTCAAAGCCGGGATTGAGCGTTCCTATGAGGAATGTTCCGATATGATCGAGAACCTGAAAACCGGATATCCGGGACTCTCTGTCTGGCAGGAAGAGGTAAAGGATCAGGCATCGCGCCGGATGTACACAGAGACCTGGCTCGGACGGAGGAGGTATCTTCCGAATATCAACAGCGATGACTGGGGACAGAAATCCTTCTCAGAGCGCTGCGCAATGAATACGCCGATTCAGGGAACGGCAGCAGATATCTTAAAGATGGCGGTAGCGCGGATCCTTGCAGGACTGCCGGAGAGACCGTGGCTCAAACCGATCCTGCAGATTCACGACGAGCTCACATTTATTATACCAGAGGATAAGCTTTCTGAGGCTGTTACGTTTGTAAAGCAGTGCATGGAAGCTAAGCCCTTCCCGGAGTTTGATCTGCCCCTTATTGCAGAGGCCTCTGCCGGACCTGCCTTTGGTTCTATGGAAGAACTGGACGACTGACAATCTCACATTTTTACAGGACCGCATCCGTCTCGGGGTGCGGTTTTTCTGTGCCGGTTAATTCTTCAGCTGATACATGAGGGATGCTATCAGCATTCCTCCGTAACTTTTCATTTTTCAATTACGGAGGCATTCACATGTATAGAAACAGTGAAGGATTCAGGGATCCGACCGCAGGTGCGGCAATCAGCAATGTGATGAAGGAATACCGCGAAAAGAGAAGAGAAATCTGGAAAAGGGAAACCAAGATCAAGGAGCGCAGTAAGGTGTACATCGCATCAAAGTATGCAGGCGACGTGGAGAAGAACACGAAGGACGCTGCCCTTTACTGCAGAGAGGCAGTCAGGAAAGGATATATTCC
>JBMNPN010000121.1:0-5658 GCA_050943615.1 Coriobacteriales bacterium | reverse complement strand
CGAAGAAGTCGGGCGCGTTCTCGCACACCTTCAAGAAGAAGCAGGCGAAGGGCGCCGCGCTGCAGCTGCGCTACACCAACTCGCAGGGCAACAAGATCCGCGCGAACTACGTTATCTGACAGACGCTTGCGCGCGCCTTTGCTGAAAGAAAGCTGAAAGACAGAAAATTCATAATTTGCCGTCGCAACTTTAACCTGCAAATACGATAGAGCTTTATCTTTTTCGGAAATGAACTCTCTTACATCTCAATTCATTTTGAGATATATTGTCTAGGATATTGCCTATTGTAAACAAACGCGCCTAGAGAAAGCTGAGCCTACGATGAACAGGCTCAGCCATCTCGATGCGCTCGAAGTAGAGCCGATATCAGCAATAAGACCCCCGAAAGCGAGAGTATGACCAAGCTTATCCTCCACATCGGAACCCATAAGACCGGAACGACCGCCCTGCAGTCGACCTTTGCACATAACGCCAAGACACTCGCAGCACATGGTATCGGCTACCCCATTGCCAAGGTTTCCTACCCCAAAATACCCAGAAAGCGAAACGCCTATTACCTGGGTCGCGGGGCAAAGGCGATTCTCAGCCCCGCGTCAAAGGAAGATTTCGACGATTCCTACTACAAAAGCTGCCAAAAGTCGGTCCTTGCCGCCTGCAATGCTCGTGAGACTATCTTGTTGAGCGACGAGCGTCTCTGGTTCGAGGGAGCCATTCGAGAGAACTTCTGGAAGACGGTCAAGGAACTGCTCGAGCCCTACGGCTTCTCGAGCATCCGGATTGTCTTGTACCTGCGCAGACAGGACCAATTCGCCACCTCCCTGTGGAAGCAGTTCGTCAAAGGCACGTTGCGCGAATCGCGCCCCCTCGAGCAGTACACCAAAGGTAAAAGAACCAGCTCCGTGCTCAACTATGAACTCGGTATCACACGACTTGAAAAGGCGTTCGGCGCGGAAAATATCACAATCCGCATCTTCGACCGTGCTCAGTTCCCAGGAGGTGACATCGTCCATGACTTCTGCGACTGTGTCGGTTTTGATTTCTTCGAGGAACTCGAACGCGTCAATATTCAGGAGAACCCCTCCCTCACGAACCGAGTCGCCTACCTAAAGAATCTCGTCAACCGGGGAACGTACGTCCAGGAAGCCGACAACATCTTCCACCGTCCGTCGCTCGTCGCAAGTGCGCTCGAAGAAGAACGGGACGAACGACCTTACCTGAGCTACGAACAGGCAACCTCACTGCTAGAGCGCTATGAGGAGGGCAACGCCCGCATCGCCCGGGACTACTTCGGCCGCGAGGACGGCAAGCTGTTCTCCGACCCCTCGCCAGACAAGGGGCACTTCGAAGGCGACCTCAGCCAGACGGAAATAGATGCGCTCATGATGCTCTCTGAAGGGCTCTGCCTCGAGCGCATGCAGCGACTAGAGCTCCAGGCCCGCGTCAACGACCTCGAACACGAGCTCAGCGCAGCCAATTCAAGAGGATTATCCGGATATATCACGCACGTGAAGCGCGGCATCAAGCGCCGCGTGAAGAACGTCCTGAAGTCACGAGATTAGCGTCTTTTTTGCCTGCTCGCAACAGAACTTTCTGCGGCTTCTCCCGAAAAACGTGGACAGGCGTGCACAAGCCTCTAGATCTCGAAGGCCCAAGTGCCGTCCCTGAACACCGGAATCTCCTCTCCGTCAAGGGTGACTCCGGTGATGTCGAGGTCGGGTGTTCCTACCATGAAGTCGACGTGCGTGGCAGAGACGTTGACGCCGGCCTCCTTGAGCTTTTTGTCATCCATCTCGTAGCCGCCCTCGAGCGTCTCGGGAAAGCCCTTGCCAAAGGCCAGATGGCAGCTCGCGTTCTCGTCGTAGAGCGTCTCGAAAAAGAGGATGCCCGTCTGCGCGATGGGGCTGTCGTGGGGCACGAGCGAGCACTCGCCCAAGCGACAGGAACCCTCATCGATGTCGATGATGCTCTGGAGTACATCGGCGCCGGTCTTGGCGTCGCATTCCACAGCACGTCCCTTCTCAAAGCGGACCCAGAAATCCTCGACACGCGCGCCGTTTGCAATCAGCGGCAGGGCGCTGTAGACGATGCCGTCCACGCGCATGCGGTCGGGACTCGTGAAGATCTCCTCGGTCGGGATGTTCGGAAAGAAATAGGTCCCATCGGCGCCGAGCTGGCCGCCTCCCTCCCAGTGGCTTGATGGGATAAGGCCGATGGTGAGGTCGGTGCCGTTTGCCGCCGTGTAGTGCAGATGGTCGAAGTGGTGTTCGTTGAGCCAGGCCTTGCGAGCCTCGAAGCTCTGCTTGTGCGCCTCCCAGGCGGCAATTGGGTCGTCATCCACCCGCGAGGTATCGAGGATTTCGCGCCAGAGGTGCTCGACAGCCTGGTCGGGCTCCTCATCGGGGAACACCTTGGTCGCCCAGCCCTCGCTCGCAGCCCCGACGATGCACCAGGAGAGCTTCCCAAAGTCTAGGGCATCGTAGTATTCCTTGAGCGCCTCGTGGCTCGCGCGCGTGCGCGCCTGGACCTTTTGCTGGTCGACCCCCGTGAGCGCATCTGGATCCTCGGAAAGAATCGTGAGCACGGCCGCACCTTGCCGGGCAAGCGAGTTCTGCCGCTCGGCCTGCCAAGCGGGGAACTGCTCGAAGACCTCCAGTGGCGCATGGTCCAGGGAAAGACGGCTGATCTGCTCGTCGCGATAGGAGACGGTCACGTGCCGCGCGCCCGCTGCGTACGCATGGGCCACGACCTTTCGTGTGAAATCTGCGCATTGCACCGGCGCGCTCACGAAGAGCTCCTGGCCCTCTTTGAGCGCAAGGCCGGAGCGCACGATGAGCTCGGCGAAGTTCTCGAGCCGCTTTTCCAGCGAATCTGCCATGCCTAATCAGTCCCCAGAATCGATTGCTTGATCGTCTCGTCGAGCTTGGCGCAGGGGGCAGTGTCTGCCCAGCCCTCCGGCGGCAGCGAGGGAATCGCGACGATGAACACGGCCCCGCGCTCGGGAAGGTTCGCCGCCTCGACCGTGCCACCCATCGCCTCGGTGAGCGCCTTGACGATGGCAAGCCCCAGACCGGAGTTGCCGCTTCCCTTGTAGCGAACCCGGCTCTGGTCTGCCCGATAGAAGCGGTCGAAGAGGTGGTCGGGGTCCTCGTCGCCAAATCCGGGACCGTCGTCTTTCACGGCGACGACGGAGTAGTGCTTGCTCGAGGTGATCTCGACGCGGATGTGGCCGCCCTCGCCCGCATAGCGGCTCGCGTTCTCGATGAGGTTGACGAGGATCTGGTTGAGCGCATCGGCGTTGCCATTGACGTCGGGAGCCTCGCCCACGACCTCGAGGTTGACACCGCGCTCCTCCACGAAACCTTCCATGAGCAGCGCGCAGTTGTCGGCGATGGAGCGCAGGTTGATGCGGGAGAGCTCGATGTCCTCCCCTTCTGCCTTCTGAAGCGTGAGCAGGTCGTTTGCCAGGCGCGTCAGACGATCGCACTCGTTGATGATCTGGTTCAAGAAGCGCTTTGCCATGTCTTCGGGAACATCGCCTTCTGCCAGCGTCTCGGCAGCGCCGCGGATGGCTGTGAGAGGTGTTCTGATCTCATGGGAGACATCGCTCACGAACTGGGCCTGGCGTGCCTCCTCGCAGCGCATGTCTGCAAACGTCTTGCGAATGTACTCCTGGACGTTGCTGGGCAGATTGGCGCTCTTGAACCATTCGAGCACATCGGGCGGCATCTCCTTTTCGAACAGGTCGTCCGCGCACGTGCACTCTTCCTGTTCCCCGTAGCGAATCTTTCCACGCATCTTTGCGCCCGTAGTCGTGTAGCCCATGTCCTCGTGTCTCCGTTTCTCGCTATTTGTTGCGCTCGTAGACTAGCCGTAGCCCCTCGAGCGTCAGGTTCTCCTGATGGTGCGTGACCGTCTCGCACAGCCGTGCCATGACGTTGGCATAGCCACCCGTGGCAATCACTGGCGCCGTGTACCCGAGCTCGTCGAAGATGCGCCGGACGAGCCCGTCGATGCGCGAGGCCTCGCCATAGACGAGCCCACTTTGCATCGCATCGATCGTGTTGGTCCCGATAACGTGGTCCGGCTCCGAGAGCCCGACCAGGGGCAGCCGCGCCGCATGCGTTGCCAAATCGCGCGCTCCGGTGCCAAGTCCCGGGGCGATGATGCCCCCGAGAAACTCGCCCTGGTCGTTGACGACCTCGATGTTGGTCGCCGTGCCCAGATCGACCACAACGACCGGCGCCCCCACCAGGGCAATCGCGCCCAGGGCATCCGCCACGCGATCCGCACCGATCTCGTCGGGGTTGTCATAGCGCAGGGCAAGCCCCGTTTCGACACCGGGACCGAGCACGATCGGCTCGTTGCCCGTGACACGGCGCGCAACCTGCGCCCAGCAGCCCGTGAGCGAGGGAACGACGCTCGCGATGACGAAGCGCTCGCAGGTGCCAAGATCGAGGCCGCGCAATCTGAACTGCCCGTCGAGGAGCAGATGGATCTCATCGGACGTGCTGTCGGCCTTCGTGGCAAGACGCCAGCTCTCGCACAGGCGCTCGCCCTCGAACAGGCCCGTGGCAGTTTGCGTGTTGCCCACGTCCACGGTCAGAATCATCGGACCTCCTCGATTTCATCAGGGTGCGCCGCTGCACAAGGCTCACTTGCGCAACGACACGCTTGCCCAAGCACTACAGTTTCTTTACAGCGTAACGTCCGCTCAGATGAGCGTGCCATAATGACAACAAAATGTAAGGGGTGACGTGCCGCGTCCGTGCGCATGCCCGCCCATGGTCCGAAAGGGGACGCATATGGAAGAAAACGCCGAGCAGAAGATTCTCGTCGTCGACGACGAGCAGTCCATCACGGACTTCGTGAGCTTCAACCTCGCCAAAGAGGGCTACAAGGTCGACGTCGCAAATGACGGCGATACCGCCGTGGACATGGCGCTTGCCAACTCCTACGACCTCGTCATCCTCGACGTCATGCTTCCCGGCATCGACGGCTACGAGGTCTGCCGCCGCATCCGCACCAAAAGCAACGTGCCCGTCCTGTTCCTCTCGGCGCGCGACACCGAGCTGGACAAGGTGGTCGGCCTGGAACTCGGCGGCGACGACTACCTGGCCAAGCCCTTTGGCATCCGTGAGCTGCTCGCCCGCGTGCACGCCCTGCTGCGCCGCGCACCGCAGGGCGGAGATGACGCCGTCGAGGGCGCCCGTGTGCTCGACGTCAGCGGCATCCACCTCGACGAGGCGGGACACCGCGCCACCTACAACGGCAAGGAAATCGAGCTCACCCCACGCGAATTCGAGCTTCTGGTCACCCTCATGAGCCATGCCGGCACCGTGCTCGGACGCGAGCAGCTGCTCAAGGAGGCCTGGGACTGGCAGTACGTCGTCGAGACCAAGACCGTCGACACCCATATCAAGCGTCTGCGCGACAAGCTGGCAAGCGTCGGCCTGGACCCGAGCGTCATCGAGACGGTGCGTGGCTACGGCTACCGCTTTGTCAAGGACTTCAAGAACCCCGGCGTCGACGACTAGCCTCCGTCAGAAAAGCACGTCAGCACAGCGCCCCCGCTTGAGATCGCCAGGCGGGGGCGCTTTATTATCCCGTCGAACTTTATTGGCAAGCCGCAGGGGAGCTGCCCGGGCGCCCCTCGGGAAG
>JBMNPN010000120.1:0-5685 GCA_050943615.1 Coriobacteriales bacterium | reverse complement strand
AGTCCGATGCGAGCGCGCCGCTCGGCCCGTTCTCGTCCGCGCTTGACGAGTACCTCATGTACCTCGCCGTCGAGCGCGGCCTCTCGAGCGCGACCATCGAATCGTACGGCCGTGACCTGCGCGACTACCTCTCATATCTCTACTCGCACGGCGCCAACGCGCTCGAGGACATCACGCGCGACATGGTGACGGGCTACCTCTCCGACCTGAGATCCCGCCAGTACGCGGCAAGCAGCGTGGAGCGCCATGTCGCCGCGCTCAAGGGCTTTCACAAGTTCCTCGTCCGCGAGGGCCTGTGCGAAACGGACCCCGCCTCGTCCGTGCCGCTTCCCAAAAAGCCCGAGCGCCTGCCGGACGTCCTTTCCGTGGAACAGGTCTCGGCCCTGCTCGACCAGCCCTTCGAGAACTCGCCCATCGGTCTGCGCGACAAGGCCATCCTCGAAGTTCTCTACGGCTGTGGGCTGCGCGTGAGCGAGCTCGTGGGGCTCGACTTCTCCCAGCTGCTCTTCGACGACGACCTCATCCGCGTACGCGGCAAGGGGAACAAGGAGCGCCTCGTTCCCATCTTGGGCACGGCGCGCCAGGCGCTTGAGCGCTACCTGCAAGAGGGGAGGGGCGGGCTGCACACCAAGAACGGACTGCAGGCGCAGGACCCCCAGGCGATCTATCTCAACGCGCGCGGCGGCAGGCTCACGCGCCGGAGTGCCTGTACGATCGTTGAGCGCTATGGCCGCAAGGTCGGCATCGAGGGACTGCACCCGCACACGCTCAGGCACAGCTTTGCCACGCACCTGCTCGAGGGCGGCGCCGACCTGCGCATACTCCAGGAGATGCTCGGACACAGCGATATCTCGACGACGCAGATCTACACGCACGTCGACCGCCGCCATGTGCGCGAGGAGTATCTCTCCACGCATCCGCGGGCGCACAAGCACCTCAAGTAGGCACCCGGAACGTGTGTTCGCGTCATCTCCAGACTATAGGAATACTCTGCACATCTTGCTCGCATGAAAAAAGCCCGCATCCCCGAAGAGAGGATGCGGGCACAATGTGCTGCAGCGAGCTGTACGGCACTTACTCGTGCAGGCAAACGGGTTGCTCGGGCACATCGATGCCGAGCGCGTCGCTCGCAAGGACGCGCAGCTCCTCGATGGCGGCGGTGTAGCAGGACAGCGAATCGATCCAACGTCGCAGACAGGCCCGTCCGTCATCGGTGAGGGTGTAGCAGCGCTTAGCGGGTCCGGACTCGGAGGTATCCCACGCGCTCTCCACAAGGCCGTTGTTCTCCATCTGCTTGAGGATGCGGTAAACGCCCGTCGGGTCGGGCGCGTTGCCGCCGAACATGGGGCCATCTGCCATTTCCTGGATGATCAGGTAGCCGTGCATGGGCTTTTCTGAGCGGGCGAGCACGGTGAGGATTGACGGCTGCGTGAGCCTGCTCAGGCTCTTGCCCAGAATGGCGCACTCGTTGAGCTCGTTATCGGATTTGGGATGGCACGAAGACCACATGGAGCATTCCTTTCAGTTGCGATTTCTGATGCATATCATACGCCAGAATCGGCGTTGGAGATAATCACCTATTCGTAACGGTGCCCCTATCACCGCTGTGATGATAGGGGCACCGCTGTCCATGTTGATGCACGCTCATAGATTTTGGATGGAAGAGTAGGCGCTGCGAAGAAGCCCGTTGAAAAGCCCCATCCGATCTCGCGCAATAAACGTTTGGCAGGTCCCACTGGCCTAATAGCGGGACCTGCCAAACAAGGAGGCGAGCCGGCCTGCAGAGTAACAAGCTCGCTGTCAATTCATGGAGGATGATTTGACATTGCCAAGTATATGACACAATCCACTAGTAGCGCAAGTCCTAATTTGAACAAGCCAAAAAAATTGAAGCTACTGAAGCAAATTTCTGTTTGCCGTAGGGCATTCGAAAAGGGCGATTAGCAGGCAAACGCATTCATCCAAGTGCTATATATTCTCAGGATATTTTTCGCGCAAAAAAAAGAGGAGCGCATTGACCGAGGAAAAACAGACTTCGCTTCCCGTGGCTATTGCCTTTGGCCTCATCGCCTGCGTGCTCTATGGCTTCGGCGCGGGTTTGCGCGCCGACATCGGCATTCTGCTCAACCCGCTCGCGCAGCAGTACGGGTGCAGCTATGCCGATGCGAGTCTCTGCATCGCGGTGATGCAGATCGTCTTCGGAGCGACCCAGCCGCTCTTCGGCATCCTCGCCTCCAGGCGCTCGAATCGCTTCGTGCTGTTAGTGGGTGTCGTGTTTCTCGCGGCAAGTCTCATCGGCATGGCCTGCTCTCACAGCTATCCGCTGCTCATGCTCTTCCTCGGCATCGTCTTCGGCGCCGGTGCGGGCGCGGTGGGCTTTGGCCTGGTGCTGACCTCGGCCATGCACTTTGTCGGGCCCAAGTGGGCGATGACGGTGTCGGGCATGCTGAACGCCGCGGCAGGCCTGGTCGGCTTCGTGCTCTCCCCGACGCTTCAGGCCCTGCTCGACGCGCTGGGGACTGCCGGTGCCCTCTTCTCGCTCCTGGTCCCCGTCGTCATCCTGGTCCCCATCGTCTTCGTGGTGACCTCGCGGGACAAGCGCGCGATCGCCGAGGCGAAAAAGGCCGACGAAGCGGGCGAGGGCAAGCCCAAAGGGTCACTCAAAGACGCCTTCAAGAACCGTACCTTTCTCCTGCTCATCGCGGGCTTTTCCACGTGCGGCTTCCACATGGTCATCATCGAGTCCCATCTGTTCAACCAGTTCGTCTCCTTTGGCATCGAGCAGACGGCCTCGAGCTGGGCGTTTTCCGTCTATGGCATCGCGACGATTTTAGGCGCGCTGCTCTCAGGCTGGCTCTCGACGCGCGTGCGCATGGGGCGCCTGCTCGGGTTCTACTACGGCTTTCGCGCGGTCTGGGTCATCGTCTTTCTGCTCTGCATGCCAAAGACACTTCCCTTTGCGGTGCTCTTTTCCATCGGTTTGGGGCTTACCGGGGACGCGACGGTCTCGCCGACCTCGGGGCTGGTCAACGCGAACTTCCACATGAGCCAAGTGGCGACGCTCATCGGCGTTCTCTTCTTCTGCCACCAGATCGGCGCGTTCCTGTCCGCTTGGCTCGGTGGCGTGATCTTGGATGCCACGGGTGGCTACACGCTCCTGTGGGTCATCGACATCGTGCTCTGCGTCTTTGCCAGCTTCATGAGCCTGCGAATCCGCGAATCCTGAGAACTTTGCGCCGGGACAGGTTTCTATCGGTTTGTCGGTAGCTATTGGACGAAATCACATATAGAATGTCTTCTAGTGTTTGACAGGAGAAAGGACAGCTCGTGAACTACCAGCAATACCACGATTGGTACACCCTCGATGTCGATCTCGAAGACTACTATGCCCAGGTTACCGCGGCGATGTCCCGCGACCCGCAGGAAACGGCACGCACGCGCGACACGGACCTCACGATGCCGAAGTCGGCACGCGACTGTCTCTTCAACATCTCGGCAGAAATCAAGAACTACTTCCACGAGCAGGGCACGCCGATGCCTCCTTTGATGGAGGGCTGCACGGTGCTCGACCTGTGCGCGGGATCTGGGCGCGACACCTATCTGGCCGCCCAGCTCGTCGGCGCCGAAGGCAAGGTCATCGCCATCGAGCCGAACGCCGAGCGCATCGCGATTGCCGAGAAGTACCTCGACGCGGAGATCAAGCAGTTCGGCTACGACGCGCCCAACGTCGAGCTCAGGCACGGCGTTCCCGAGGACCTCTCCGGCATCGCCGATGACAGCATCGACATCGTCATCTCCAACTGCACCTTCAACCTCTCTCCTGACAAGGAGCGCTACGTCGAGGAGGTCTGGCGCGTCCTCAAGGAAGACGGCGAGTGGTACTTTACCGACGTGTTCACCGACCGCCGCATCCCCACCGACATCGCCTCCGACACGGGCAACCGTGCCCTGCGGCTGGGCGGGGCCATGTACATCAACGACTTTCGCCGCCTGGTGCAGCACGTTGGCTTCCTCGACCCGCGCTACCCGATGATCTTCAAGACCCCGCTTGCAATAAGCGAGCAGGGACTGTTCCCCGACATCGCCTTTGCAACGGCGACCTGCCGCCTGCTGAAGTCGTCTTGGACCGAGGATGTCTGCGAGAACTACGGTGAGACGGTCACCTACAAGGGCAACCTGCCGGACTATCCTGATGAGTTCCTGTTCGATTACAACATCAGGTTTGCCGCGGGAAAGAAGTGCCCGGTGTGCAACAATGTCTCCTCGCTTACGCACACGCGTTATGCCGTCGCATTCGACTGCACGGGCAGCCGTGAGCGCCACCTCGGCGACACGCACGGTGACAATATCATCAAGCCCGCCCCCGATTACGAGGGCGTCTACGACGAAGACGACCAACCGATTCAAGCGAGCTGTTGCTAGATGCCATACGATTCGTTCAGCACATACGGAGGGGCCGCCGCCTCCCACGAGGACACGGCCACGACCAAGGCACCTGCCGCCGTCCACCACAAAGATGCAGGCCAGCGCATCCGCTTCATGGTGATGAGCGGCTTTCTGGGCGCGGGCAAGACCACGACGATGATCGCCTTGGGCGAGCACATGGACAAGGCTTACGGCAAGGTCGGCATCATCGCCAATGACCTCGGCGCCAACCTGGTCGACACCAACCTCACTCAGACGAGCGGCTGCACGGTCGAGGAGATCGCCTCGGGCTGCATCTGCTACCAGATGGACAACACCATCGACAAGATCCGCCGCCTGCGCGACCGCGACGGCGCCAGCTTCGTGATGTCGGACATCCCGGGCCTGGGCGTCGGCGCGCTCGACCACGTCTACCACCGCCTCGCCGACGAGGAGAGCGACTGGGTCACACTCGCGCCGTTCACGGTCATCGTGGACCCGGAGCGCCTGCGCATGCTCCTTCCCGAGAAGGCCGACATCCACCTGCCCGAAGAGCTCGTCTACCTGATGCAGCTGCAGCTCGAGGAAGCCGACCTGGTCGTGCTCAACAAGATCGACCTGCTCTCCGACGAGGAGATCGAGCGCGACGTGAGCTTCCTCAAGCAGGCCTGTCCCGAGATCCCCGTCATGGCAATCTCTGCCAAGGAGAGGACGGGCATCCCGGAGCTCGCAGAGTACCTGACGACCCATGTAAGCGCGCTCAAGAACTTCTCGGTGCGCGACGACGAGCGCTTCCAGGAGGCGGAGAAGACCCTCACCTGGTATAACCGCCGCATGTTCTTCAAGCAGCTCGACGACGAGAAGCTCGACTGCAACGCGGTCATCGACGACCTGATCGAGGAGATCCGCATGGGGCTCATTGAGCGCAAGCGCAACGTCCCGCACCTGAAGACCTTCGCGACGGCCGGGCAGGGCGACTTCAACAAGTGCTCGCTTCTGGGCGTCGACTACGACATCGAGCACACGCAGCTCTTCCTGCGCAAGCACAAGAAGATGAGCATGATCATCAACGCGCGCGCGACCTGCGAGTCACGTCCGCTGGCGCGCATCGTCGACGATGCGGTCGATGTGGTCTGCGACAAGTACAACCTGGATTGCCAGGTCTTCTTCACCGAGTGCTTCGGCATGGGTGACGAGGGGAGATAGGACTTTATGAGCACGAGCACGAGCACGAACGAGGAGATTCGCGCGAAGGTCTCCGATTACTATGGGAGCCTCGCC
>JBMNPN010000119.1:0-5823 GCA_050943615.1 Coriobacteriales bacterium | reverse complement strand
GCCAGCTTTCCGTCGGTCAAGACTATGAGAAAGCAGGCGACAAGAAAGCTTGAGAGGATGGCTCCAAAGCTGTTTCGCAGGGTGAGTGTTCCCGGCTGATGCGCGGGTGCCTGCTCGGCAGGTTCTAGAACCTCGGCAGAATCTGTGAGAGTGCCTTCGGATGTTGGCTCCTGCATGTCTGGTCTCCCCCGCAGCCTTGGGTCAAGTTGTACACGACTGGCAGTGCTCCACGTGAACTTATCACATTTGGCGCGTACCCATGTCCACCTTGGCCGATTCAGGCGATGTAATACGAAACGTCTAATGCCCTGAACTGGGATTTTATGAAAAAGTAGCACCTTTGCTCGATGTGGAAAAGCCCGCCTGCCCCTACGTTGTTGGCAAGCGCAACGCCTGCGGATGCGCAATAAAGCGAGAAGGGAGAGATAGGCAATGAGCTATCCAGTAGGGCAGAGAAGGGGGAGATAGGCAATGGACTATCAAGAGTTTCTCGATCGTTTGGACAGGAAGGCCTACCACGAAGGAGAGACCTCGTGGAAGGAAGGCGAGTACACGGTCACGCGCACGTACCATTACTCGCCTCCCGGGTGCCATACCTCGTGCGGCATCCTGTTGTATACCGACAAAGACGGCAAAGTGGTCAAGGTCGAAGGAGACCCGCTCGACCCGTGTGCAAACGGCAAGCTCTGCATCAAGTGCCTGACGCTTCCCGAATCGATTAACAATGACGACCGTCTGAAATACCCCATGAAGCGCGTGGGCAAGCGCGGCGAGAACAAGTGGGAGCGCATCTCGTGGGACGAGGCGCTCGACACCGTCGAGAACAAGGTCCGAGAGATCTGGAAGACCGATGGCGGAAACGCGATCATCACCGTTCACGGCACAGGCCGCAACATCAACTGGCAGCTGCCCTTGCTCGGACAGGCCGTGTTCAGGACTCCCAACGTCGGCGTCATCGCGTTCACCGGTTTTGCCTGCTACCTTCCGCGCACGGTCGGCTCGATTGCCCCGTTCGGCGACTTCACGCTCGCCGATGCGTCTCAGACGCATCCGGACCGCTATCTGAACGAGGATTGGAGACCGCCCGAGGTCCTGCTCGTCTGGGGCAACGAGCCGCTTGCCTCCAATGCGGATGGCTATCTGGGTCATTGGCTGCTCATGTGCGCCAAGATGGGCACCAAGATCGTCTCGATCGACCCGCGCCTTACCTGGTGGGGCACACACGCAGAGTACTGGCTGCAGATTCGTCCCGGCACCGATGCGGCACTCGCCTGCGCGATGCTCAACGTCATCATCACCGAGGACCTCTACGACCATGACTTCGTCGAGAAGTGGTGCTATGGCTTCGACGAGCTGGCCGAATCCGTGAAGGACCAGACGCCCGAATGGGCCGCCGAGATCTGCGATCTGGATGCCGAGGACATCCGTGCCGTCGCGCGGCTCTACGCAAACGCAAAGCCCGGCTGCATTCAGTGGGGGCTCGCCTTCGACCAGCAGCTTTCCGCTATGTCGCTGTGCCTTGCCGCTTGCCAACTCATGGCCATCTGCGGCAACGTCGACGTCCCCGGCGGAAACGTGCTCGTACACAACGCCTTCGAGTGCAACGCCGGCTATGCCACGGGCGAGGAATGGGTTCCCGCCGAATGGAAGAAAAAGAAGCTCAGCAACGAGTACGCGCTCGAGATCGAGCACTCGAACTTTATTGCCAACGCCTCGTCAGATGCGATGATCCAGGCGTGCGAAACGGGCTATCCCTATCCCATCAAGATGATCTGGATCGAGTCGAGCAACGCGCTGGCCTGCGCCGGTATGGATGCACCGCGCGCCATGCACGCAATGCAGAACGTCCCGTTCATCGTCGATGCCGACCCGTACATGACGCCGACGGCCATGGCGCTTGCCGACATGGTGCTGCCGGTCGCCATGAGCGCCGAGCGCAACTCCGCGCGTACTTGGTGGACGCCCGTCCGCACCATGAAGGCCGTCAGCCAGTACTACGAGGCCCGCTCCGAAGAGCAGATCATCGTGGCACTCGGCCGACGCCTTAACCCCGAGTTCTTCAAGGACATCAAGACCGACGTCGATCTGGTCAACTGGTATCTGCACGATGGCACCGGCTCCCTTACCGCTTCCAAGGAAGTGGCCGAACAGGGCGGCGCCGTTGTCGAGGGCAAGACCAAGCTCAAGGAGAGCTTTGACGAGATCGTCGCTGAGGGCGGCTACAAGTACGATGAGTTCAACGACACGTACAACAAGGCCGAGAAGGGCATGATCAGACCCGACGGCTCCGTCGGCTATGGCACGCCCTCTGGGCGCTTGGAGCTCACGCCCATGGCCTTCAAGGCCTGGGGCCTTTCCACGACGCCATATCACATCGAGCCGGCAGAGTCTCCCGTCTCCACGCCCGAGCTCATGGACGAATATCCGCTGATCCTCACCTGCGGCGGCCGCTCCTTCGAGTTCTTCCACTCCGAGCACCGTCAGCTGCCCACCATGCGCGAGCTCCATCCCGAACCACTGTGCATGGTCAATCCCAAGACCGCCGAGAAGTACGGTGTGCGCGACGGCGAGTGGATGTGGATCGAGAACGACCACGGTCGCTTCCGCCAGAAGTGCAAGGTGACCAGTCGCGTCAACGAGAGGACCGTCCATGCCGAACATGGCTGGTGGTTCCCCGAGACGGACCCCGAAGAGCTCTACCGCACCTTCGATGCGAACCCCAACAACTGCACCAAGATGCTGGAGATCGGCCCGGGCGGCGTGGGCTCGTCCATCAAGTGCATGATCTGCAAGATCTACCCCTACAAGGAAGGCGATGTGCTGCCCACGGACGAGATTCTCAATAACGGGAACTTCTCGTGGTGCGAGGACGTCAAGTCCCCGGTTCAGGACAAGATCGACGCATTCAAGAAGGCCACGGCCGAAGGCTACTCGTTCGATGCCAGCGACAAGACCCTTGTCGACAAGGACGGCAAGAAGTACGACCTGCTCACGAGGGAGGCACTGTAATGACTATCGGAATTCTGGTCAACACGGAGTACTGCACGGGCTGCCATTCCTGTGAGGTCGCCTGCAGGAACCACCTTGGCCTTAAAGAAGGCGAGTTCGGCATCAAGCTGACCGAGACCGGTCCTTACAAATACGAGGACGGCAAGGCGAAGAACAAATGGGAGTGGCAGTTCCAGCCGGTTTTGACAAAGGCCTGCACGCTGTGCACCGACCGCACGGAAATGGGAAAGATGCCCATGTGCGTCCAGCACTGCCAGGCGTGGTGCCTGGATTACGGCGAGGTCGAGGACCTGGTAAAGAAGATCGAACCGGAGTCGACCTGGGCTCTGCTGACCCCCGCGCAAGGGTAACAACCCCCAATAACCTCGATAAGCCTAGGGGACGGAGATGTGCTTCTGCTTCTCCGTCCCCGTGAGAGGAAATCCTTATGAAGCAAAATCTGAAGCTCTGCTGTGGGGCTTTCCTTGCAGCGGGCATCACCGGTCTTGTCGGCGAGATCCTTATGGACATCATCGGCGCTATCGCAGGGCCGGGGATTGGCGATCTGGGCATCGTGATCACGCTGTTCATCATGGGCGTCGTCGGCGCGATTCTCAGCGCCACCGGCACCTACAAGCGCATCCAGGAGAAGACCGAGTTCGGAATCGATGGCACGTTCGTCGGCTTTCCGCCTGCTGCTGCAGGTGCATACGTAGAGGAACGCCAGAAGGGAACCAGGGCGAGCAAGGCAGCTGCCAAGGGCATCGGCTCGCTCCTCCTCGTCGTTCTGATCGGCGTTGTTGCCGTTGCCATCGTGGCGTTCATCGGTAATGCCATTTAGGAGGCACGCATGAATTTTCTTATCGCATTCCTCGTGGCTGGTGTCGTCGGATTCGTGGGAGAGATCGTCTACCTGCTCTGCAAGAAGAACATGCTCCTGGCCGTTGTCGTGATGTTTGCTATCGGTGCCATCCTGGCATTCACGCCGTTTCCCTCGACAGTTGGGGCGGCTGCCCCTGGTTGTCTGGCTGGTCTGCTCATGAACGGCGGAACGATGTACTGCCAGTCGGTTCTCGACATCCTGAATGTGGGCGATCCGGCGCTGTTCATCGTCATCTGGGTAATCGTGTTCGTCATGGCGCTGCTGGGGATCGTCGCCGGCATCGTGGCGAACAGGAAGCACAAGGAAGGTAACGAGAGAGAGGAATAGTCATGGTAATGAAGGCAAATCCCGCAGTACCTCTTCCGACGCTGGGGGAGAAAAACGATTTGGGCAAACCCTGGAGGTGGGAGGAGGGCAACCTCACGGTCACGCGCTCCGCTCCCTGGTCTCCTCCGGGATGCCATCCGGTCGCCTGCGGCATCAAGCTCTACGTCGACGAGGACGGAAAGCTCGTCAAGGTCGAGGGCGACGAGAACCAGCCGGTCACGCAGGGCCGTCTGTGCGTGCGCTGCCTGACGCTCAAGGACTACATCTACAACCCGAGTCGCATCACGCACCCCATGAAGCGCGACCCCAAGTACCGTGGCATGAACGACAAGTGGGAGCGCTGCACGTGGGAAGAGGCGCTCGACATCATCGAAAAGAACTACCGCGAGATCACTGCGAAGTACGGCCGCGAGTCGATCGTCTGCTTTGCCGGTACCGGCCGTGAGGGAGGCACGCTCGGCCCCTGGTACACGCACATGCTCTGCGCGCCGAACTACTGCTATTCCCAGTCCGGGTATGCATGCTACGTGCCGCGCATGGCAGGCGCCGCCTTCACCCTGGGCAGCCCCTATCCCGAGATCGACTATGCCGGCGGCCTGGCGAAGCGCTACGACGACCCCAAGTACGTGAACCCCGAGGTCCTCGTCATCTGGGGCAAGGCGCCCCTCGCCTCGAACCCCGATGGCTTTTTCGGCCACGCGGTCATCGATCTCATGAAGCGCGGCACGCGCCTGATCGTCATCGACCCGCGTGCGACCTGGCTTTCCACGCGCGCCGACTACCACGTCCGCCTTCGCGCGGGCACGGACACCGCTCTTGCCATGGCGATGCTCAACCACATCATCGAAAACGACCTCTACGACCACGACTTCGTCGAGAAATGGACGTACGGTTTCGACCAGCTCGCAGAGCGAGTCAAGCAGATGCCGGTCGAGAAGGCGGCAGAGATCTGCGGCGTTCCCGCCCAGCAGATCGTCGATGTCACCGAGATGTACGCTGCCGGCTGCCCGTCTGCCATCCAGTGGGGCCTTGCCTTCGACCAGAAGGCAAACGGCATGCAGTGCTCGCATTCCGCCATCGCCCTCATGGCCATCACGGGCAACATGGACGTTCCCGGCGGGCAGGTGCTCGCCGATGCGAGCGGCGGCCTCAACGAGGCGGGCTTCGGCTACGAGGAAGGTCTCGGCAAGGAGCTCATCAGCAAGACGATCGGCCTCAAGGAGTACCCGCTCTACGTGAACACGATCTTGAACGCCCAGGCGGACATGATGCTCAAGGCCATGGAGACCGAGGACCCGTATCCCATCAAGATGGGCTTCTATGCGGGCAACAACCTCATGAGCTGCACGTCTGCCGAGCCCAAGCGCTGGCATGACGCCATCTGCAACACGCTCGACTTCTGCTTTACCATCGACACCTTCATGACCCCGTCGGCGCAGGCATCCTGCGATGTCTTCTTGCCGCTCGCGACGGCCGCCGAAGAAGACGGCGTCGACTTCTGCCACTATGGCGGAACGCCGGTTGGCACGGGCTTCATGAACAAGGCGCTCCAGGTCGGCGAGTGCAAGACCGACATGGAAGCGTGCATGTACATCGGCAAGCGCCTGAATCCGCGCATGTGGGAG
>JBMNPN010000118.1:0-5857 GCA_050943615.1 Coriobacteriales bacterium | reverse complement strand
CGCTGCGATGCGGCCCAAGATCATGGCGGTCGAAGCCTCCTCGATGCCGGCCGCATCGCCTGCGCAGTAGACATTTGGAACCGTCGTCTCTCCGTATTCGTCGATCACGGGAACGGTCCCGCCGCGCTTGCGGTCCATGACCAGCTCGCATCCGGCGGTATCGGCAAGCTGCGACATGGGCGTCAGGCCCACCGCGATGCAGATGGTGTCGACGTCCAGCGTCTTCTCGGTGCCGGCGATGGGCTGGAAATGGTCGTCCACCTCGGCGATCACGGCGCCTTCGACGTGGTCGTCTCCTAGCGCCTCGACCACGGTGTGGCGCGTGTAGAACGGCACGCCGGTGCGCGCGACCTTTGCGGCGTGCACGCCATAGCCGCCGATGCGCGGTGCCGCATCGACGACGGCCGCCAATTCGCAGCCTGCCTGCAGCAGCTGGAACGAGACGACAAGCCCCACATTGCCCGAGCCCACCATGAGGATGCGCTTGCCGGGCATTACGCCCTGCAGGTTCATGAGCGCCTGCGCCGCGCCCGCGCCGATGACCCCGGGCTTGTCCCAGCCGGTAAAGGGAATCATGTTCTCGGCCGCGCCCGTGGCGATGATGATGGCATCCCCCTTTGCGTGCACGGTCTCGTCTACGTGCTTGACCAGCACCTCGTTGCCCTCGTAGATGCCCATGACCGTCGAGTTCAGGTGAACGGCGACGCCCAGTTTCTCGGCATCGGTCAAGAGGTCCTCCCCGATGCGGAATCCCCGCTCCTTTGCGTGGTGTTCCTTCGAGCCGAAGAACTTGTGGATCTGCTTGAACAGCTGTCCTCCGGGGCGCGCGTTTTCGTCGAACACGGCGACGTCCATGCCGAGGCGCGCCGCCTCGATGGCTGCTGACAGCCCGGCCGGGCCGGCTCCGATGACGATTAGGTTGTGGCGTTTCATTTGTTATCAGCCTCCCAGTGCTCGCGGTCGACGACGCCGTATTGGGTCTTCACGTCCATGCCGTCTTCCAGTGGCGTGATGCACGTGCGGACGTTGGGCTGGCCGTTGACGATCATGACGCAGTCGGTGCAGCGCCCGATGCAGCAGAACACGCCGCGGGGCGTGTGGCGTTTGGAGGTGTAGCGATGGGTCAGCACGCCTTCGGCGTGCAGCGCCGCGGCGATCGAGTCGCCCTCATATCCCGTCATCGGCTGGCCGTCGAGCGTGAAGTGGATCTGGGCGCCTTTGCCGTAATCATCGATTATCGGATGTTGCTGGATTCTCATATCGACCTCTCTTTCCATCTCGTGCAGTCACGAAGGCCTTTTGCGGTCTAGGGGGATTGTATTTCCAGTTGAAGTGATAAATTATTTGAAGTATTAGATTTAACAATTCAAAAATTATGAATTTAGGAAGCGACAATGGAACTCCGCAACATCAAGACATTTCTGAAAGTCGCCGAGCTGGGGCAGTTGGCGGCGGCAGCACACGAGCTGGGATATGCCCAGTCGACGGTGACCATGCAGCTGCAGCAACTCGAAAAGGAACTGGGATTCTCCCTGTTCGTGAGGGGTAGGGGCTCGGTCGAGCTGACGGAATTCGGGAGGCGGATCCTGCCCCTTGCCACCGACATGCACAACCTGGAAATGGAGATGGGCACGATCGGACGCGCCGACGAGGAGCTGTCCGGACGGCTGCGCGTGGGAGTGATCGAATCGCTGTTCTACTCGGATCTGATAGGAGCCGTTGCACGGTTCTCGAAACAATTCCCGCGCGTTGCCCTCGAGTTCCGCACTGATTCGGCTGCCGCCCTCCACAAGTTACTCACGGAAAACCAGGTAGATGTCATCGTCAGCTTCTCGCGCTTGCTCGATTCCGCCTACATCGACGTCATGTCCAGCTGCGATGTGCGCGTGGTGTTCGCGACGACGGCCGACAACCCGTTTTCCGGCAGGTCGGGTGTGAGCGCCGAGGACATCGCGGGCCAGCAGCTGTTCCTCACCGAGCGGGAGAGCGTCTACCATCAAGCGCTCGAGAAGCGCTTTCAGAGCGAGCACATCGTGCCGTCCCGCGTCTATCACGTGGGCAGCAGCCATGCAATCAAGGAGCTGGTGAAAAAGACTGGGGGCGTGTGCTATCTGCCCGAGTACGCCGTGGCACATGAACTTCGCAACGGGGAGCTCTCAGTGCTGGATACCGCGTTCGAGACATCGAACGTGCAGGTAATCGTGGCACAGCGCAAGGAGAAGTGGCACTCGCCCCAGCTGCACGGGCTCATCGAGGCACTGGAGGACATGGCCTGGCTGTGAGGCGGGGCGCAGGTTCGCGGACGCTTGGCAGGAGCGCCCGTCGCGTGCGCTCCGCTAGTCCATTCCGTTGAAGGCGGGATAGCAGCTCTCGGCGTGCACCGGGGCATCCAGACCCTGCATCTCGACCTCGCGGGACACGCGCAGCCTGCCTTTGCATATCGCCTTGGCGATAAGGCCGATGACCAGCGTCACGCCTCCTGCGAAGAGTATGGTCCAGCACACGGCTAGAAACTGGCTTCCAAGCAGGTCAAAGCTTCCCGTGTAGAGCAGGCCTCCCACGCCGGTGGGGGAGAGCTCGGGCATGGCGAAGATTCCGGTCAGAAGCGCGCCGACCATGCCCCCGATGCCATGGCATCCGAACGCGTCCAACGCGTCGTCCCAGCCCAGCTTTGCCTTGAGCTTCGAGATGAAGAAGTAGCAGATCGGGGACACGATCAATCCCATGATGATGGCAATTGCCGGGGTGACGTAGCCGCAGGCGGGCGTGATGACCACGAGTCCCGCGAGCACGCCCGTGCACATGCCGACCAGCGTGGGCTTGCCGTGCTGGATCGCCTCGATCGCCGTCCAGCAGCATCCTGCGGCGCAGGCGGCAACGAGCGTGTTCAGAATCGCCAGGCCGGCGTTCTCGTCAGCCGCTAGAGCCGATCCGCCGTTGAAGCCGAACCAGCCGACGAACAGCAGGCCAGCGCCGATGACCACATTGGCCACGTTATGCGGTCGATATGCAACGATGCCAAAGTCGGAGCGGGGCTTCAAGAGCAGCGCCAGTACCAGACCCGAAACGCCCGAGCAGATGTGCACTGCCGTGCCTCCTGCAAAGTCGATTGCCCCGATAGCGTTCTCGTTGCCGATCAGGCCGCCGCCCCACACCATGTGCGCCATGGGCGCGTAGACGAAGATGGGCCACAGGATGCAGATGACCGCAAGGGCCCGAAACCGCAGCCTGCCGGCGAGCGATCCCGTGACGATTGCCGTGGTGACCATGGCAAATGATGCCTGGAACGCGATGCTGATAGTGCTGGGGTAGGAATCTGCGGCCGTTGCGGCGCCCGTGACCTCGTCGACGCTCCAGCCCGACAGTATCCGGTCTGCTCCGCCAAAGAACAGCGCCGCCACGTTCACCAGGTTTCCCGATTCATCGAAGGCATCGGAGCCGCCGTAGGCAATCGAGTCGCCTACCAGCACCCAGATGACACCGACCACGCACATGGCGAAAATGCTCATGAACATCGTGTTCAGCGTGTTCTTTCTCCGCGAGAGACCTCCGTAGAAGAGGGCGAGCGCAGGGCTCATCATGACGACGAGCGCCGTTGCCGTGACCATAAACGCGGTTGTTCCTGTGTCGAACATGAGCCGCCTCCTATCGATTGGCAATGGGGGGATAGCCCTAAAATAGGAATCGACGGTTTCGATGCTGTTTCATCGGCGGCGGGTGAGATTCGTTTTAATCACTTGTTTACAAATCGCTGATTGTGTCGGGTTCGGCGGAAAACGGACATTTGCAGCGAAATCGGGCTCGAATCGGACGATTTCGCGCGCAAATGTCCGTTTTTCGGAGCTGCCCGGCGTGCGTCACGTTGCCAGCAGCCGCAACCCAACGATCCCCGCGGCGATCATGATCGTGCAGGCGACCTGTGCGGGGGAGAGGGTCTCTTTGAAGATGACGACGCCGAGAAGGCTCGTGCCGATGATCCCGATGCCCGTCCAGATGGCGTAGGCGGTGCCGAGCGGGAGCTTGCGCAGCGCCAGCGAGAGAAAGACGGCGCTCAGGATGTAGCCGACGATGGTGATGACGGTCGGCAAGACTTTTGTGAAACCGGCAGAGAATTTCATCGCGACGGCCCAGACGATTTCGGCCACGCCCGCGACTCCGAGAAGTACCCATTCCATAAGATGCACCACCTTGGCAGTTGATGGGCGGCACCTCGCATCTTCTAAGGCCTAACGACTACGAGATCCGTCCGCGGGGCAAGGCGAATCGTCGGTTTTTTCGGCGTCCGCAGTGCCCGAGTACTACCCGGCGGCAGTTTGGATGCTGTGACTTTACAAAAACGGCTCGCGGATTTCAACGGTAAGCCTGATATCTGAATCGAGAGCAGGACGAAAACGGGCAGCCTGAACAGTCACGCGTGTTCTTGGAAGACTTCAGCAGGTCCTTACTCTTCCTGTTCCCTTCGTGCGGACGCGGGGTCGTTCGGGTGGAGCTGCACGACCACGATGGCCGCGAAGATGAGTGCGAAGCCTACGAGCATCCGCGCCGTCATCTCCTCGCCGAAGAGAAGTGCCCCGAACGCCGCGCAGAAAACGCTCTCGAGCGAGCAGAGCAGGCCAGCTTCTTCGGGCATGACATGCTTTTGTGCGACGTTTTGGGCGATGGCGCCGAATGCGGCCGATCCCAAGATGACGTAGGCCATCGGGCCGAGGAAGTCCGGGGACGAGAGCTCGGCTGCGCTCGGCCATGGTTGCGAGATGCTGGCGATGATAAGCGCCAGGATGCCGGCGACGAGCTGCTGGATCACCGTAGCCGTCAGGACGTCGTTATCTTTCATGGTGAGCGCGATGACCACGATCTCTCCGCCGTAGAGAAACGCCGACAGGATGCTCACTCCGTCGCCAAGGCCGATCGTGAAGTTCTCGTTGAGCGATACGAGACCTATGCCGATGATGCAGACGACTGCGGCGCCGATGGTGCGCGCGCTCGGGCGGTTTTTCGAGACAACCCACCAGATGAACGGGACGGTGATGCAATAGCAGGCGCTCAGAAACGCGTTTTTCGACGGCGTCGTCCATTCCAGTCCGATGAACTGGGACCAGAAACCGAAAAACGACGCGATTCCCATGAGGCAGCCGGCTCTGAGCACCTTTCGGTCGAAGTGCCTTTTCATGTGCGGCATCAATATCACGCCGAGCACGAGCGCCGCTCCGAGGAACCTGAAGGCCGTGAACCACGTGGCTCCGACTATCGAGATGGCGCTTTTGCCGATGGTGAAGCCGAGGCCCCAGATTGCGGCGGCGGCCACCAGCAAGGCGCGGTATACCCACAAGGGCAGCGCCCTCTTCGTTGTCATCTCATTTGATCCCATAGTCGCGATTGTACCTGTAGTGTCGGATATTGGCAGCTCAGGCGCGGGGAAATGCTGCGAGAGGGGTTTCGGCACGCGGGACATCGAAGTGCCGCTGGTGGTCGACCACGAGAAGGGCTTCGGCGCACCCTGCATCGACGGGGCCTTGGTGGTCGACCACGTAAGGGAGTTCGATGCGTGTTCTGTCCACTTGCTCGACCACGTGGGGGAGTTCGATGCGCTTTCTGCGTCGAGGGGCCGCTGGTGGTCGACCACGTGGCGAGGTTCGATGCGCGGTGTACGCAACTGCCCTTCGTGTGTGCGCACTTGGGGGGACTTCCGTGCAGGTGAGAGGCCTAAAATGCATGGAACTTCCCTTGGTGCGTGGATTCTTGTATGCAACTGGTCTTGGTGTGCGCGCACGTAGAGGACTTCCGTGCAGCGGGGGGTGGTAACGAAAATCCGTACCAAACGAACTTGGTTTGGAGGATCGGATGACCTATTCGCTAG
>JBMNPN010000117.1:0-5965 GCA_050943615.1 Coriobacteriales bacterium | reverse complement strand
AAGAGCATCATGGACATTCTGAGAGAAGGCGACCCGAACAGTGGCGCGCGCTCAAAGACCATGATCCTCATGGAAATACTCCATGACGAGAAACTCGATTTCCAGGATATCATCGAGAAACGCAACAAGGAAAAACTTCCTGCACCGGGTGAGCTTGGGGTCAACGACCTGCCCGGATCTCCGGCAATCCGCAGAACCGTAAACCAGGCAACCCGCATTGTCGAAGAGATTGTCGATATTGCCGGGAAAGCACCGGACAACATCTTCATTGAGACAACACGCGACGAGGAGATGGGTAACAAGGGAAAGCGGACCAAGACTCGACTCAATAACCTGAAAAACGCCTATTCTGCACTCAAATCTCAATCGGAAACATTCTGGGATGGCCAAGTTGGAGAAGAGCTGAAAAAGGACAACGCCTTGGATGATGACCGTGTCTTTCTGTACTTTTCCCAGATGGGCAAGTGCATGTACTCCATGGAACCGCTCGATTTCAATCGTTTGTCAGAATATCAAGTAGACCACATCATCCCGCAGGCCTACATAAAAGATGACAGCCTCGAAAACAAGGTGCTTGTCAAAGCAAGGGAAAACCAGCGTAAGAAAGACGACCTTTCCATCAGCCCCGAAGTCAGAAACCGGATGAAGGGTTTTTGGACCGCGCTCCATAATGCAAAACTCATTGGGGACAAGAAGTTCCGCAATCTGATGAACAACGGTTTTTCCGAAGGGCAGCTCCGCGGGTTCATCAACCGCCAGCTTGTCGAGACAAGTCAAATCGTCAAACTCACAAGGACGATGCTCGAAAACAGGCTGCCCAATGTAAATGTGCTCTCTGTCAAGGCAAGTCTTTCCCATTCTCTTCGCGAGGCAGCGGGTTTTCCAAAATCCCGAGTGGCAAACAACTATCACCATGCCCATGATGCCCTACTCGCTGCAGAGATAGGAAGGTTCATGCTCGAATGGCACAGCGAAGCATATGAAAATGTCGTTGGGTACACAAAGGTCTTTAGAAGTAACGTAGAAAAGATGATAAGAGAGAACCGAATGACGAATAACGCCTTCGGATCTTCGGGCTATTTCATCAACAGCTTCTGCTCCGATAAAACCAACAAAGAGACCGGCGAGTTCTGGGATGCACATAAAGAGATAGAAAAGATTCGACGGTCCCTCGGCTATAAGCAGTGTCATATCACTCGCATGCCATACGAGGATAAGGGCGCCTACTGGGATAGCACCATCTATTCTCCCCATGCAGCAAATGGCGACATCCCCATCAAGCGCAATCTTGACCCATCAAAATACGGAAACTTTTCAAGAGAACAATTTGCTTATTTCTATATTTACGAGGCAAAGGACAATAAGGGAAGAAGAAAATTGTTCTTTGATAATGTTCCCGTTTCTGTTGCCACGAAAGTATCTGCTACGCCAGAGGCGCTTGAACAATACGCCCGCACACGCGTAGAAAAAGGCGGCATGCAATTTGAAAGAATCGCGAGGAGAAAGATCCTAAAGTATCAGCTCATTGAAGTTGGAGGTAACCAGTTCTATCTAACCGGACAAAAAGAGGTTCGAAACGCTCGCGAAATTGCATTTTCCCAGCAAGAAATGAAGATAATAGCTGCACTTTCAGACGATTCAGTTTCTCTCAGCTCGCAAGTCCTAACAGCTCTGTATGAGATATTGATTGATAGGATTGATACTTGCGCTCCTAAATTGGCGAGCCTTCTCAAGCTCGACAGCAGAAAAGAAAATTTCACGGCTCTGAATGAAGAAGAGCAGCGTTCTTTGCTGCAATCAATTCTGCTGATATCTTCAGCACAGACGAACACGATAGACCTTTCCCCAATTGGCGAATCAAAACGCGCAGGCACAATTCAGCCAACATTCAACAAAATGCTTGCTTCAGAAGACGGAATAACTTTTATAGACCAATCCGTTACTGGCATGCGAGAAAAGAGGACCCGCATTGGGCTTTAGGACCCTGTTCATAGAGAGCCCCTGCCGGCTTTCATATTCCAGTGGCTATCTCGTCGTTCGGACAGAGGACGGCACAACAAAAATTCACCTGTCGGAGCTGTCCTCTGTCACCCTGCAAACAGAGCGAGTGTATATCAGTGCGTATCTGCTGGCAGAGCTCGCAAAACAGAAGATCTCCCTTGTCGTGGCAGATGAGAAGCACAACCCCGTGGGGCAGTACCTTCCTCTCTATGGCGCTCATAACTGTGCAAAACGTGTAAAGGAACAGCTTACTTGGGGAGAACCCGTGAAAAAACGCGTGTGGCAACGCGTTGTCCAAGAAAAGATCAAGCAGCAAGCTTCCCTACTCGAAAGCCGTGACTGCCCTAACGTCGATGTCCTGAGAACAGACCAACAGGAGGTGAGGTCCGGAGACACGACAAACAGAGAAGCGCATGCTGCACGAATATATTTTTCTTCTCTCTTTGGACCGAACTTTTCTCGCGATGTAGACAATCCAATAAACAGTGCACTCAACTATGGCTATGGAGTGCTCCTTTCCCTTGTAAATAGAGAGATCGTTTCGCGAGGCTACCTCACTCAATCGGGTATCAACCATCGTAATGAATACAATCAGTTCAATCTTGCATGCGACTTGATGGAGCCGTTCCGACCTATCGTAGACTGGCTTGTATACGATTGGGTCGGTGGAGGATTTGACTCTGACACGCGAAAAATTCTTGTCGACATGCCGAATAAATCGATTTTCTATGACGGGGAAACCTATAAGGTCGGTTCCGTAATTTCGCTATTTGTCCAAGATTGTCTAAATGCTCTCAACAAGAAAATACTCCCAAGCGAAATCAAGGGTTTCGATGTTGAATGAGCAACAGAGAAAGAATTCGCTACATGCGCCTCATTGTCTTTTTTGATTTGCCCACAAAAACGCGTGTACAGCGCAAGCATTATGCTCAATTCAGAAAATCTCTAGTCAAAGAGGGATATCTGATGATGCAGAAGTCCGTTTACTCGAAGCTCGTCATCAACGACGCCGCTACGGCAAGCGCAATAACCAGGTTAAGAAAGATTAGACCTCCAGAGGGGCTTGTACAGGTACTCAAAGTGACAGAAAAGCAGTTTGCGACTATGACTTTCATCACCGGCGAGGAAGAAGAAAAAACCGAGTGCGATACAACCGAGGAGTTTATCGTGATATGAAAATCGCATTCGATGGCATGGAAAATCAAATAGAGATTTTCCCTGGGAGCATTACCACTTGGGAAATCGAGAACAGAACACTTTTCACCCGAATATGTCAGTCACTTAGATCAGAGAACGGAGCAGACGCAAAGGAGAGCTTTTCTGTCTGGTCTGACAATAACGAAGAGATTGCCCCCTCCTCTGCATTCATAAACATCGGAGATCCACTTGAACTGCCCTGGGATAACGCCGCGTTTTCTCGAGGTACAGCTGATCTGATTGAAAGGCTCTTACTTGATGATGTAGAAACAAGAGAGCGCATTGAAACCTTGAATGACCAAATTCAGAGATTTATCGAGATGCTCACCTTTCAAATTGAAGGTCAGTATGGTTTCGAAAAGCCATGGAATCTGAAACAATACAATAAAGCATTCGCGTTTTCCGTACAGCGAGACGAAGATGCCACGTACCTTGAAAACCTAATAGCGTTTCTGGATTTTGTTTCAGACATCTCCCTTGATAAAGTTCCTGTCTTCGTAAATTTGAAAATATTTTTGGACCAAAATGACCTGGAAAAAGTCTTTGAGCGCGTGTTTTTTCTTGGTTTACAAGTATTGTTGCTGGAAAATTCAATAGATACGGTATCTCATACCCATGAGAGAAAATACACTATTGACCAGCACTTTCTTGAAAATTATGGTCCAGGTCAGTCAGGACTTCCGCCCCGTTAGCAGGCGGGGATTTCCGCCAATGGGTTTTGGCGGAGTGTCGTTCTGACTGGATACCAAACTGAAATACACGAAGGTTGGGAATCGACGCTGTTTTGGCGGAGTGTCGTTCTGACTGGATACCAAACCCGGACATGCGGGAGATAGACGTGGACTGGGTTTTGGCGGAGTGTCGTTCTGACTGGATACCAAACGAGCTGCAGGCAGAGGGAAAGAACCTCAACGTTTTGGCGGAGTGTCGTTCTGACTGGATACCAAACCACAACATGGCAGAGATAGACAGGCTCGTCGTTTTGGCGGAGTGTCGTTCTGACTGGATACCAAACAGGTACAACCGTATCACTGCCAAGCTGGCAGTTTTGGCGGAGTGTCGTTCTGACTGGATACCAAACATAACTGGGTGCGGGTGTTCCTCAATTACGTTTTGGCGGAGTGTCGTTCTGACTGGATACCAAACTATCAAAGATGATCTAGGATTGCCGCAAGAGTTTTGGCGGAGTGTCGTTCTGACTGGATACCAAACTGGCGATTTAATAGGCAAAAAAATACCCCGGTTTTGGCGGAGTGTCGTTCTGACTGGATACCAAACATGTGACAGAAAGGCACACCAAATGATGAGTTTTGGCGGAGTGTCGTTCTGACTGGATACCAAACAGAGGTACCCGATGCAATGACGGATGACCTGTTTTGGCGGAGTGTCGTTCTGACTGGATACCAAACTTGAGAAACGCGCAGATCATCTACAACGGGTTTTGGCGGAGTGTCGTTCTGACTGGATACCAAACTACACTCGATTCGCGGAGTCTGCACTTACTGTTTTGGCGGAGTGTCGTTCTGACTGGATACCAAACTAGCAGAGTATAGTCACTGCCGTGATTAAGTTTTGGCGGAGTGTCGTTCTGACTGGATACCAAACTTCTTCTTGCGGCGAATGTATAATTCCCTTGTTTTGGCGGAGTGTCGTTCTGACTGGATACCAAACCGTGCGCCTTGTGGACGCTCCAAAGCGCTGGTTTTGGCGGAGTGTCGTTCTGACTGGATACCAAACGACGGCGAGGTCTCGATAGACGAGGCTCAGGTTTTGGCGGAGTGTCGTTCTGACTGGATACCAAACACAAAGATAAAAGGTCAACCGACAAGCAAAGTTTTGGCGGAGTGTCGTTCTGACTGGATACCAAACTGTGTGCTTCGTAATCGTCGATAACAGCGAGTTTTGGCGGAGTGTCGTTCTGACTGGATACCAAACGAGGTCTCATGGACAAACCCAATCTTCCGAGTTTTGGCGGAGTGTCGTTCTGACTGGATACCAAACTCAAGCGCGGCGATATTGAGATAGAGGTATGTTTTGGCGGAGTGTCGTTCTGACTGGATACCAAACGGCGTGCTCGGTCTCTCTCATGACACCTCGGTTTTGGCGGAGTGTCGTTCTGACTGGATACCAAACGAGCATGGAGCGCGTCTCGTGCGCGTCCAGGTTTTGGCGGAGTGTCGTTCTGACTGGATACCAAACCTGTGGCTGTAGCGTGTGCGCGTGCAGTGGTTTTGGCGGAGTGTCGTTCTGACTGGATACCAAACTGCGGGTACTGTCCTCACGGGCACCCTTCGTTTTGGCGGAGTGTCGTTCTGACTGGATACCAAACGTCCGGCAAGACCAAGTCCCTCATCCACGCGTTTTGGCGGAGTGTCGTTCTGACTGGATACCAAACATATGGGAGGGGATTAAATGATCTTGCTTGTTTTGGCGGAGTGTCGTTCTGACTGGATACCAAACTCCTTGGTGATCCACTGCACTGAGCCAATGGTTTTGGCGGAGTGTCGTTCTGACTGGATACCAAACATGTCGGGAAAGCGAGACCAAAAGCAAGTGTTTTGGCGGAGTGTCGTTCTGACTGGATACCAAACTGTGGCTGTAGCGTGAGTGCGCGTGTAGTGGTTTTGGCGGAGTGTCGTTCTGACTGGATACCAAACTCAATGTCAAGCTGTCGCAAGCGCTTTACGTTTTGGCGGAGTGTCGTTCTGACTGGATACCAAACAATTCGTTGAGTGAATAGGAGCCGCTTGAGTTTTGGCGGAGTGTC
>JBMNPN010000116.1:0-6094 GCA_050943615.1 Coriobacteriales bacterium | reverse complement strand
CGTTTCCCGCAAAGCGCTCGGCGATTCTGCAGGCCCTTTCCCGTGGGCTCACGCAAGCGGTCATCGCCTTTGGCTATGCGGCGATCCGCGGATTCGGCCTGCTGCACCCGACGGTCGGAGAATTGCGACGTGGAAAGATCGCGCTCACGATAGACGCCCCCGGAAACGAGGGCGGATCGGAAGACGATGCGTATTACCTCGGCTCCCTTCCCGTCTGCGAGGTCGAGAACCTCATCGTGACCGACAGCGTAGAAGACGGCGTCCACACGAGCTCGCTCGATATCGGCTATGGGCTGGTGATGGGCTCTGACGAGTCCAAGGCCATCGCCATGAGCGTTCTGGACGCCACGCTCAGAAGCGACGATGTACGCTACCCGACGCAGGACCAGGAGTTCGTCTTGAGCCATATCGACAGCGTCGAGGCAACTGGGTTCATCAGCCACCTCAAGCTTCCGCACTACGTCACGTTCCAGAGCAAGCTCGACTCGGCACTCAGGTCCCGTGCGATGGCGAAAGAAAAGACCGATGACGAGAGAGAGGGAAAGTGACATGGCGCACGCGTACAACTTCGCCTTCCTCGACGAAGGCTCCAAGCGAGAGATCCGCCGCGCGATCCTGAAGGCGGTCGCGATTCCCGGCTATCAGGTACCCTTCGCGAGCCGTGAGATGCCCATGGGACGCGGGTGGGGGACGGGCGGCCTGCAGGTGACGCTTTCCTGTATCGGTCCCAATGACACGCTCAAGGTCATCGACCAGGGCTCCGACGACTCCGTGAACGCTGTCTCCATCAGAAAGCTCATCCACCAGACCACCGGCGTGGAGACGACCACGCGAACGCAGGACGCGACCATCATCCAGAGCCGCCACCGCATTCCCGAGCATGCCCTCACGCGCGACCAGCTCATGGTCCTGCAGGTCCCGGTCCCCGAACCGCTGCGCACGTACGAGCCGCGCGAGACCGTCACCCGGCGCCTCCATGCGGAAGCCGAGTACACGGGCGCCTACCTCGAGCTCTTCGAGCAGATCGTCCGCTATGGCACCACGACCACCGGCGCCGACCACCCCGTCATGGTGAACGGCCGCTACGTCATGGCGCCGAGCCCCATCCCGCGCTACGACAACCCGCGGCTTGACGATGCCGATAACCTCTTTCTGTTCGGCGCCGGCCGCGAGAAGAAGATCTACGCCGTGCCGCCACATACGCATGTGGTCTCCCTCGACTTCGAGGACCATCCCTTTGTCCGCGAGGATTTTTCGGACAAGACCTGCTTTGCCTGCGGAGCCACGGGCGTGTACATGACCGAGACCGTCGACCCGAAAACGGGAGAACCCGCCTGGCAGTGCTCGGATACCGATTTCTGCACCCAGAACAGACAGGCACAGGCAAAAGGAGGTGCGCGATGACAGGCAAGCCCGATGTTCAGAAACTTCCCACGCCCGCTCACCACGAGTTTTCCGAGGAGCATCCCGTCATCGCCGTGAAGCACCTCTCCAAGCAGTACGGGCCAGGCTGCACGTACTGCTCTGATCCGGATGCCGAGTTGGAGCGAAACATCTGCCCCAGGTGTGGAACGGTGCATGCCGTGCGCGACGTGTCACTCGAGGTCTATCCCGGCGAGATCCTGGGGATAGTCGGCGAATCGGGCTCGGGCAAGTCGACGCTCATGCAGTGCCTCTACTTCGATCAGGAGCCCACATCGGGCGACATGCGAGTCATGCCCTATGATGATGGCGCGAAGAACTGCCTCGAGCTCTCCCGACAGCACAAGCGCGCCATCCGGAACAACATCTTTGGCATGGTCTATCAGAATCCCTACCTGGGACTGCGTATGGACTTCTCCGCGATTTCCAATATCGCAGAAAAGCAGATCGCCGCAGGCAAGCGCCAGGTCGGTGCCATGGTAAAGCGTGGCGAGGAGCTGCTCGAGCGCGTCCGCATTCCCCTGCGGCGCGAGCAGGATGCGCCCCGCGCCTTTTCTGGTGGCATGCAGCAGCGCGTCCAGATTGCAAAGGCGCTCTCCAACGAGCCGCCGATCCTCTTTCTGGACGAGGTCACCACAGGGCTCGACCTATCCGTGCAGGCGCGCGTGCTCGACCTCATCTTGCAGCTCAGGCGCGACCTGGGCGTCTCGATGATCGTCGTGAGCCACGACCTGGGCGTCATCCGCCTTCTGGCAGACCGCACGATCGTGATGCTCGACGGCCGCGTCATCGAACGCGGCCTCACCGACCAGATCATGCAGGACCCTCAGCATGCCTATACCCAAGAACTCGTCTATTCGCTTCTCTGAATAGAGCTAGGAGAGAACATGTACGTGATCAGAAACGGCATCATCGTCCAATCGGACAGGCTGCTGTTCGGCTACGAGCTCGTCGTCGAAAAGGACCGTATCGCAAAGATCCAGCGCCAGGGCACGCTCGACGCCGACGCGCCCGGCATCGGCGTCATCGATGCGCACGGCGGCTACGTCACGCCCGGCTTCATCGACATCCACTCCGACTACATCGAAAACGTCATCTCGCCGCGCCCCACCGTCCTCATGGACATGCAGACCGCGCTTTTCGAGGCGGAACGCGAGTTGCTCGCGCACGGCATCACGACCATGTACCACTCGCTTTCCGTCTACAAGATCGACCGCATGGACGTCAAGGTGGTGCGCCAGTGGCCCAACGTCGAGAAGCTCATGGCGCTCATCGCCGAGTGCAAGAGCACCGAGGGGCACAACGCCCACCTCATCCGCCACAGGCTGCACCTGCGACTGGAGGTCGACAACGTCAACCTGGTCGACCAGGTCGAACAGCACCTGCGCTCAGGCGAGGTGGACGAGCTGTCCTTCATGGACCATACGCCCGGCCAGGGCCAGTACCGCGACATGGAGATCTGGCGCAAGTCCTTCAGGGGAAGGGGCGCCGAATTTACCGATGAGGAAGTCGAGGCCATGGCAAAAGAGCAGCAGGAGGCGCCCAAGCTCACCTTCGAACAGATGCGCTATCTGGCAGATATCTGCCATGAGCTCGGCATCCCGCTTGCAAGCCACGACGATGACTCCGCCGAGCATCTCGACCTGATGCAGGAGCTCGGTTGCACCGTTTCCGAGTTCCCCGTCTCGCTCGAGGTGGCGCGATCGGCCGTCGAGCGCGGAATGAGCACGGTCATGGGAACTCCGAACATCCTGCTCGGCAAGAGCCACTCCGGGAACCTCTCGGCGCGCGAGGCCGTCAAGAACGGGGTTGCCCGCGTGCTCTGCTCCGATTATTACCCGACGGCGATGCTCCAGAGCGCCTTTGCCCTGCATCGCGATTTCCGACTTCCTCTCGAGGAGGCGTTCGCGATGCTCACCATCAACCCCGCGCACGCGGTCGGCATCGACGACGAGCTGGGCTCGCTCGAAGAGGGGAAGAAGGCCGACATCCTCGTCATCCGCGAGGTCCAGGAAGCCCAGCGATCGTATCCTGTGATCACGGCCTCATTAGTAGATGGACATGTGGTCTCGCGCATGTGGTACCCGGCGCTGCCCTCGATGTCGGCGCGTTTCGCGACCGATGCCGCCACGGTGGCGGAAGCCGCATCTGACGTCGCCAGCGAGGAGCATATGTACGAGGCTCAAGAAGAGGGAGAGGAGAGCTGAGATGGCCGCATCTGACTACGCTCTGGAGATCAAGGACCTCTCCAAGGGCTTCAACCTCCATGCCGCGAAAAGGCGCGTCCGCGGCTGCGAGCACATCTCCTTTGGCGTGCACCACGGCGAGTTCGTGGGGATAACGGGGCGTTCCGGCTCCGGCAAATCGACGATCCTCAAGTGCCTGTACAGGACGAACCTGCCCGAGCACGGCGAGATCTGGTACGACTCCGAGGCTTTTGGGCGCGTGAACCTTGCGACACTCGACGAACGCCGCGTGATCTGGCTTCGCAACAACGAAATCGGCTACGTCTCCCAGTTTCTGGACGTGGTTCCCCGCACGACGGCGCATGACATCGTCTTGCAATCGGCGCTCGAGGCCTTCCCCAATGAAGAGGACGCCGAATCCGAGACGCACCGCATGCTCGAGCACTTCGATTTTCCCCCAGAGCTCTGGGAGCTCTATCCGAACACGTTTTCAGGTGGCGAGAAGCTCAGGCTCAACATCGCGCGCGCCATGGTGCGACGCCCGCGCCTGCTGCTCCTGGACGAGCCGACCGCCTCGCTCGACAACGCGAGCAAGCTCAAGGTGCGCTCGCTCATCGAGCAGCTCAAGGAGAGCGGCACGACGATGCTCGGAATATTCCACGACCTCGAGTTCATGGAGGGCGTGTGCGACAGGGAATACAACATGCAGGCCGGGGGCTTTGTGGAGGAGTGAGCCTTGTCCTGTGCTACGTTACGGTTTGAATGTTTGACGCGCAATCGAAATGGAAAGGGAGAGTTCAATGCGAAAAGAAGGCAAGACAGGGGCTGGTGATGAGAAGCCGGGCTGCTTGGACCTGCACTGCCATTCGAGGTACTCGGACGGTTCGCTCAGCGTCTCCGAACTCATAAAGCAGGCCCGTGAGGCTGGGCTTTCGGGGCTTGCCATCACCGACCATGACTGGCTCGGGCAGCTCTCGAAGGTCCGCGCTCTGGCGCAGAAGGAGGCCTTTCCCGTACTCGCTGGCGTCGAGGTGAGTGCCTTCGATCCCGCCGCTGGACGCAAGGTCCACGTGCTCGGCTATGGGCTCCAGGCAACCTCCGATGACAGCGGGCCGCTCGAGCGCCTCGTGGCCCCGACGCGTAACGCCCGAACGGCAAACACGCTCTGGCAGGCATGGACGCTTCGGCACAAAGGCGTCACCTTCGAGGGAGCTGTGCCTAGCCTCGATGATGTGGCAGATGCGGCATCAGAGAGCGGGTCGGTGTTCAAGCAGCATCTCATGTGGACGCTCACGCATCTGCCCTACACTGATGAGAGCTATCAGGAGTTCTACTTGAAGCATTTCAAGAACGGTGGCATCGCCTGCCGCGATATCACCTATCCCGATGCTCTTGATGCGGTCCATGCCATCAGGGAGCAAGGCGGTGTCGCCGTGCTCGCGCACCCCGGGCAGACAGATTCCTGGGGGCTTGTACCCGATCTGGTCCATGCAGGGCTTCAGGGCATAGAGGCCTACCACCCCGATCACACGCCCGACGATGTAGCCCGGGCAACGGATGCCGCGAATTCCCTCGGGCTCTTCTTGACCGGCGGCTCCGACTATCACGGAATCTACGGACGACCGCCGCAGTTGGGATGCAGCTGCATATCCGAGGACGAGGCGGGACAGGACGTCGCAGACCTCTTCTTTGCCGAAGAACACCTCAGCTAGCGCTCGTAACCTGATACGAGACGTTATTCGGGATTCGAGTAGACAAGGTAACTGTTGAGCTCCCCTGACTTTCCATCTGCCCGGTAGGTGGTCGCCGTTAAACCACGTGCGTTTCCCATTTCTTCGAACGCTGAGATCTCCCCATCGCTGAAGCTGTGGCAGTAACGCAAGGTCGAAAGATCGCCCTGCCAGCCGAGAAACCCATCCCCGGGCTCGAGGTCTTCTGTAAGCGAGTGCGGCGCTTTGTCCAAGGCACGCATTGCCTTTGCGCAAAGCCCGCGTCTTCCAGGTAGCGCCAACATGAAATAGCAAGCACTCCGCCGGGCCCGATCATATCGAGGAGACCAGCAAGAAAGCGCTCGCGTAGCTTTCGTGCGGGTACGTGGTGGAAGAACCCGAAGCTCACGACAAGATCGGGATGCCAGCTTTCGGGAAGATGCGAGAGGTCGGCTGTTGGCTCAGACGCGAGAAGATCTCCGATAAGGTCGCGCTGCTCGAACTCGATATACGACCTTTCGAAGCCTCGCTTGCCCCGCAAGAAGAGCTCGGGGCAGCTGTCGATTCCGATGACATCGAAGCGCTGATTGGGAAGGGCGTTTTCCAGAAAGTGCTCGAAGCGCAGGTTCCCGCAGGCGAGGTCGAGGACCTTCAGAGGATCGTCTTCTCTCTTTGCCGTGAGATTCTCGAAGCACTCGAGTCCCGCAAGCTTCTGCCAGCCCGGCCAGGGCGCAGTGCGCGTCTGGCGGAACGTGACGGCATTCTTCTCGTAGAAGC
>JBMNPN010000115.1:0-6105 GCA_050943615.1 Coriobacteriales bacterium | reverse complement strand
CGAATAGCCCGCCGGAGAAGAGCGGAGCCCTTCCGGGCCCCTTTCCGGGGGCCTGGCGCGAGCATGCCCTCTAGCGGGGAGGGGAGCAGCCGCGGGGTGTTGACAAAACCATAGGAACACCCCTCACCTGTGTAGTTGCCGTGTCTTCAGGACGAAGCACGGCTGTTCCCTGGCAATGCGCTCCCCCGAGCGCATACTATTCGCGCACGAGTTTCTTTTCGTACGCAATTACTTTCACGTTTATATAGTATTTTCTAGGACATTTCAATCCCGATTTTTCAGGAAAAACGGTGGCCCTGACCTGCGATTTGTAAATGAAATCAATAAAGGTAGAGCCCCGAGCTGCACGTTTGCATGCGGCTCGGGGCTCAAAAAATATGCAGAATATTTTGAATTCTAAAAATTACTCATTTTCGTCATTCTTGTGGCTGCTGTTGCCGTTGTTGCGACGGCGCGGACGGCGGGTGTCGCGCTTGCTGCGCTCGGCACGGCCCGCACGGCCCGGACGGTTGTCGCGCTCGCCACGGTTGTTGTCATGGCGCGGCGCGGAACCCGCGGGGGCATCGGGCTTGTCGAGGCGGTCGAGGCTGATCTTCCCGTTCTTGGGGTCGACCTCGATGACCTTGACCTTGACGATGTCGCCTTCGGAAAGGACGTCCTCGACCTTGCCGACACGGCCCTTGGCAACGCGGCTGATGTGCAGCAGGCCGTCCTTGTTGGGCGTGAGCTTGACGAAAGCGCCGAAGGACTGGATGTTCACGACCTCGCCTTCGTAGACCTCGCCGACCTCGGGCTCCTTGACGATGTCCTCGATCATCTTCTTTGCCTTCTCGCCGCCCAGGTCGGTAGAGGCGATGTAGACGTTGCCGTCCTCGTGGACCTCGATGTTGGCGCCCGTCTCTTCCTGCAGGCCGCGGATGACCTTGCCACCGGAGCCGATGACGTCGCGGATCTTGTCGGTCGGGATCTGGATGGTGAGGATGCGCGGGGCGAACTCGGAGAGCTCTTCGCGCGGGGCGGGCAGCTCGGCGAGCATCGCATCGAGGATGAACGCACGACCGCGCTTGGCCTGCGCGAGCGCCTCGGCCAGGATATCGGTGGAAAGGCCCTTTGCCTTGTTGTCCATCTGCAGTGCCGTGATGCCCTCGGACGTGCCGCAAACTTTGAAGTCCATGTCGCCGAGGAAGTCCTCGAGGCCCTGGATGTCGGTCAGGATGACGTGCTTGTCACCCTCCTTGATAAGCCCCATGGCAACGCCGGAGACCGGGCGCTTGATCGGCACGCCGGCGTCCATCAGCGCAAGAGTGGAACCGCAGGTCGACGCCATGGAAGAGGAGCCGTTGGACTCCATGACCTCGGAGACGACGCGGATCGTGTAGGGGAACTCCTCCTCGCTCGGGATCATCGGCTCGAGGGCGCGCGAGGCGAGCGCGCCATGGCCGAGCTCGCGGCGCTTGGGGGCGCCCATGCGGCCGACCTCGCCGGTGCAGTACGGCGGGAAGTTGTACTGGTGGATGTAGCGTTTGCCCTCGGCCGGGTCGATGGTGTCGAGGCGCTGCCATTCGTTGAGCATGCCAAGCGTGCAGACGGAGAGCACCTGCGTCTGGCCACGCTGGAACAGGCCCGAGCCATGGGCGCGGGGCAGGTAGTGCGGCTTGATGTAGAGCGGGCGAATCTCGTCGTTCTTGCGCCCGTCGACGCGCTCTCCGGTCTCGATGATCATCGTGCGCATGGCCTTCTTCTCGAGCGCCTTGCACGCCGCGGCGATCTCGCGCGACCAATCGGCCTGTTCCTCTTCGGTAAAGGAGGCCTTGATCTCGTCCTTGAGGGCCTCGACCTTGTCGATGCGCGAGAGCTTGTCTGCGTCCTTCAGGGCGGCGGCCATGCGGTCGTAGTAGGTCTCGACCTTGTCGATGACCTCGGGGATGGGCTGGTCGAGCTCGTAGGTCTTGGGCTCGATGAGACCGGCCTCGTTGGCCTTGTCGAGGAACTTCTGCTGCTCGTCGCAGAACTCCCCGATGACCTTCTGGGCAAAGTTGAGGGCATCGACCATGTCCTCTTCGGAGACCTCGTCGGCACCGGCCTCGACCATGGAGATGTAGTCCTTGGTGCCGGCAACGGAGAGGTTCAGGTCAGAGCCGTCTGCCTCCTCGAAGGTCGGGTTGACGATGTACTCGCCGGTCTCGCGGCTGCGGCCGATCCTCACGCCGGCGCACGGTCCGTCGAAGGGGACGCCGCCCACGAGCAACGCCGCAGATGCGCCCGCGATGCTCGGGATGTCGGGCTGGTTGACCTGGTCGCAGGAAAGCGTCGTGATGACGATGTGGACGTCGTTTCTGAAGCCGTCCGGGAAGCCCGGGCGGATCGGGCGGTCGACGAGACGGGCGGTCAGCGTGCCCTTCTCGCTCGGACGCGCCTCGCGCTTGAGGTAGCCGCCCGGGATGCGCCCGACCGCGTACATCTTCTCGATGAAGTCGACGGTCAGCGGGAAGAAGTCGAGGTCGCGGCGCTCCTTGGAGACGACCGCGGTAGTGAGCAGGATGGTGTCGCCCTGCTTGACGACCACGGCGCCCGTGGCCTGCTTGGCAAGCTCGCCGGTCTCGAAGCAGTAGTGCTTCCCGTACAGATCGAATTCGTGCGTGACTTTGTTCATTTCTCTTTCTTCCTTCTCCACTCGACTCGCCCCGTGCGAATCGAGCATGCCTTGTTGCCTTTGGCGGTGCAAAGGACTCGGCGCTGTCCGGGGATTTCCATTGCGGATGCCCGGACGTTTTAAAGCGGCTGCGGATGGCTCAAGCTTGCCGCCCGCTGCCCCTTAGGGGAACCGGCTCCTATCGGTGAGAGCCGCACCCAAACAAAAAGGCGGGCGCTTGATGGCCCGCCTCCTCATTTTCTAGACGTTGTCGCGGATTCCGAGCTTGGCGATCAGCTCGCGGTACTTGTCGATGTCGCGGTTCTTGATGTAGGTCAGAAGACGGCGACGTTTGCCGACCAGCATGAGCAGGCCGCGGCGCGTGTGGTGGTCCTTCTTGTGGACCTTGACGTGCTCGGTGAGCTCGCGGATGCGCTCGGTCAGAAGCGCGACTTGGACTTCGGCAGAACCGGAATCGTGCTCGTTCTTGCCGTATTCCTTGATGATCTCGGCCTTACGTTCCTTGGAAACCATTCGGTCACCCTTTCGTTCGTGCCGCACGTGTGCAACGCGGCATCTTCAGATTCGCCCGTGGCTGGGTCGGCATCCGGGTGACGGTGACCGACTAAGCTGCGGGTAGACACACGATTCGATAGTATACAAAAGCCTTTGGACAACGACAAGGAGATTTTGTGGGCTTTACGCGCTGTTCTTCTTCCTGTCCTCGATGAGCATCGGCACCAGCTCGGAGACGAGGATGGCAGCAAAGATCACGACAAAGCCGCAGATGATGGTGGGCGTGAGCGTCTCGGCGCCGAATGCAACGCTGAACATGACGCCGAACGGAGATTCCAGCGAAAGAAGAATTGCCGCGCTTGCCGCTGGAAGATGCGCCTGCCCCACGTTCTGGAAGAGTAATGCCACCGCAGAGCAGGCGATACCAAGGAAGCAGAGTCCCTCCCACGTCTGAGACGAGAGCGCGCCCCAGGCGGGAACCTGTTCGAAGAGCAGCGCCGGAATCAGCGCGATGATGCCGAGAAAGAAGAACTGCCACGTAGTGAGGACGTAGATATCGCGCCCCTGGGAAATCGTCGCGACGAGCACGATGTGCAGAGCGTAGAAAAACGAGCAGGCGAGCGTGAACCAGTCGCCGCCCGAAAGCGAGAAGCCCTCCCCCGGCTGAAAGCTCATGAGAGAGATGCCGGCCACGCATAAAACGGCCGCGAAGACCTTGATGCCACCGGGGCGCCGCTTCGTGAATGCCCAGGAGATAAAGGGCACTATCACGCAGTAGCACGCCGTCAGGAAGGCGTTCTTTCCCGGCGTGGTGTCGGTGATGCCGATGGTCTGAAGCCAATAGGCAAAGAAGAGCGCGCAGCCGAGGACCGCACCGTACCCCAGGTACTCGCGCGTGAAGAAGAGCCTGCGCTTTTCCTTTTGAGGATAGAAGACCGCAAAGAGGATCACCGCCGCCATGAGAAAGCGCACGACGAGAATCCAGGACGGCCCGAGCGCACCGGTCACGTCCTTGACGACGACGAACGAGAAACCCCAGATGAGGGTCGCTATGATGATGAGCAGCCGGTAGACCATGGGCGTGTTCGCAGCCCGGCGCTACGAGATCTCGCCCAGGAAGTCCTTGGTGCGCTGGTGCTTGGGGTGGTTGAAGACCTCATCCGGCGTGCCCTCTTCGACCACCACGCCGCCTTCCATGAAGATGACATGGTCGGCCACGTCGCGCGCAAACGACATCTCGTGGGTCACGACGACCATGGTCATGCCCTGCTCGGCCAGGCTCCTCATGACGTCGAGCACGCCTCGCACGAGCTCGGGGTCGAGGGCGGACGTGGCCTCGTCGAAGAGCATGACGTGCGGCTCCATGGCAAGCGCGCGGGCGATCGCGACGCGCTGCTGCTGGCCACCGGAAAGCTGCGAGGGCATGTAGTCGGCGCGCTCGGCAAGCCCGACGCGGGCAAGCTCCTCGAGCGCAATCTTCTCGGCCTCTTCCTTGGAGCGCTTGAGCACCTTGACCTGGGCGAGCATGACGTTCTTCTTGGCGGACAGGTGTGGGAAGAGGTTGAACTGCTGAAACACCATGCCGACGTGCTCGCGCAGCTTGTTGATGTCGGTGTCCGGGTCGGTGATCTCCTTGCCCTCGATGTAGATGTGGCCGCTCGTGGGCGTCTCGAGCAGGTTGATGCAGCGCAGCATCGTGGACTTGCCGGAACCGGAAGGCCCCAACACGACGACGACCTCGCCCTTCTTGACCTCGATGTTGACGTCCTTTAAAACCTGCAGGTCGCCAAAGGACTTCTTAAGGTGCTGGATGGAGACCATGCTGTCCTTCTCGCTCATTTCAGGTCTCCCTTCTCTTCGGCGGAATCGTCTGCGGGCGTATCGAGTGCCCCTGCGCTGTCGCTCCCGTTCTCGGACGCCTGGTTTGCAGCAGGCGCGCCCTCCTGTGCATCGTCGCCTCCGACGGGCTCGGAGAGCTCCTCTTTCATCTGGGCAAACGCGCCGCGGCGGTTCTTGCGCACCTTCTTTTCCTTGGATGCGTCCGGGCTCTGGGGCCCTTCGGCCCCGGCCAGGCGGTTCTCGAGCTTGGTCACCACGTGGATGAGCGGCAGCGTCACGATCAGGTAGAAGAAGGCCGCCACGATGTAGGGCGTCATGTTGCCGGTGTTGGCGACGACGGAGCGCGAGTAGAGCATGAGCTCCATGACGCCGACGGCTGCGAGCAGCGAGGTGTCCTTGTAGAGCAAGATGAACTCGGAGGTCATCGTCGGGATGACGCGGCGCACCATCTGCGGGATGATGACGGAGAACATCGTCTGGCTCTGCGTCATGCCGAGCGAGCGCGCTGCCTCGAACTGCCCCTTGGGGATGGACTGGATGCCGGCGCGCAGGATCTCGCACATGTAGGCGCCGGAGTTGAAGGACATGACGAGTATTGCCAGCAGGTACTGGTTGATGTTGATGCCGATGAGCGGCGAGCCGAAAAACGCGATGTAGATCTGCAGGAACAGCGGCGTGCCGCGGATGATGCCGGTGTAGATGGCCGCGATGGCATGCAGGATGCGCGAGCGCGAGATCTTCATGAACGCGGCGCAAAGGCCGATGGGAATCGCGAGCGGAAAGCCCACGGCCACCAGGCCAAGCGAGATCAGCCAGCCCCAGAAGACGACGGGGATGGACGAGACGATGAGCTGCGGCTCGAAGAACAGGCGCAAGAACGTGACCGAGTTCCAGGCCTGGCACCAGGGCTGGTCATCGAGCCAGTTCACGATCTTCTGCGTGACGGACGCCTGCGAGACCTCGATGTCGGGCGATTTCGCGAGCTCCTTTTGCGTACCGTCGGCAAGCTTGTAGGTACCGGTCAAGTTGACGTTGCCGTTCACGTTGGGGAGCGTGGCATTGTAGATTGGCAGGCGCAGACGCGGCCCGGGCTTGAGCGTGGTGGAGAAATCGACGGT
>JBMNPN010000114.1:0-6125 GCA_050943615.1 Coriobacteriales bacterium | reverse complement strand
CGATTGTGCCATACGGTGCCCAATGCCAATCCTGAACTAAAACTTCATCGCCAATTTCACTATAATTGGCGATCGCATTTCGGACTGCGCCTGTACCACCTGGTGTTGCGACCGCTTCAATGTAGCCATCTGGCTTATGATGTTTAAAGCAGGCATAGACAACATTTTCCAAAAATTCAGGAATACCTGCAATGCTTGCATACGCAGCAATTTCAGTGTCCTTTAAATTGCGGAAGGTTGAATAGACACTATCGAACGCAACTAAATTGCCATCATCGTCCATTAACGAACCGATTGTCGAATTGATTACAGGTTCGTGACCCACTTCGGCGATTCTTTTCTTTGCCAGTTCCGCAATATGAAAAATCGGATCGTTGCCAGCTTCTCTAACTGATGATGAAATGACCATTCTATTACTCATAAATTCCTCCATATATATGATTGTCAATTATGAATTTTCGAAATAATTTAGGACCATTGTCGTAAATATTATTTCCTTTTGCATCTATTGCAACAAAAACAGGAAAATCTTTAACTTCCAATTTTCTTACCGCTTCTGTTCCTAATTCCGGATATGCAATAATTTCTGAATGCTGAATATGACGCGCACAAAGGGTTCCCGTTCCTCCCACGCACGCAAAATAAACAGCTGAATTTTTTTGAATACTGTCGATAACAGGAAGGGTACGGTTGCCCTTTCCAATCATACCCTTTAAACCCAAATCCAACAACTTAGGTGTGTATTTATCCATTCTATGTGAAGTTGTCGGCCCTGCCGGCCCAATTACTTCTCCAGGTGCTGCAGGGCAAGGACCCATGTAAAAAATAATTTGTCCATTTACATCGAAGGGCAGCGGTTTATGATGGGAGAGATCTTCAAGCATCTGTTTGTGGGCAGCATCTCTCGCAGTGTAAATCGTCCCAGATAAAAGGACCTGCTCACCGCAAACCAAATCTTTGATGGCATCATCTGTAATTGGTGTTCTGATTTTATGCATTTACAAGATCACCGTTCCTCTCCGGTCAACATAGCAGCAGATATTAACAGCAACAGGAAGCCCTGCAATATGTGTTGGATAATCGAGAATGTGTATGCCGAGCATCGTCGTCATCCCTCCCATTCCCATGGGGCCAATTCCCGTTTCATTAATCGTCTGCATAATGGCCTTTTCCATGGACCGTAAATGTGGTTTTTCACTGTGTTGATCCAGCGGAATCAACAATGCCTGTTTTGACATGATTGCGGCCTTCTCAAAATCACCACCGACGCCAACGCCAACAATAATCGGCGCACAAGCATTTGGCGCTCCCTTTTGGATCGTTTTAACAATAAAATCCTGAGCGCCATCTATGCCATCAGACGGCTTGAGCATTTTCAGAGCACTGGTATTTTCACTGCCAAAGCCCTTAGCCATAACCGAAATTTTGAGATTGTCTCCTTCAGTGATCTGATAATGAATAACAGCCGGTGTGTTGTCATTTGTATTTTTGTCCCGGATCAACGGATCTGACACGATCGACTTTCTCATATAACCTTGACAATACCCTTGCTTAACGCCAGCTTGAATCGCATTTTCAAGGCTGCCGCCTTCAATATGTATCTCTTGGCCGTACTGAACAAACACAACCGCCATTCCTGTATCCTGGCAAATGGGCCGCTGGCAATTTAACGCGAGCTCTCGATTCTCGTTAATCACAGACAATATATTTTCAGCTAAGGGATAAGACTCCCTGTACTGTGCCTCTGTAAGGGAATGATCAATATCGTCTGCTAACTTCGCATTAATTTCAATGCACAGTTGAGCGACTGCTTCTGTAATATCTTTTGCCTGAATATTTTTCACAGTATTTCATTTGATCCTTTCAAAAGATTTTACATTAATATTATAGCATAGCTTTAAAGGCTTTCATTCGGTTTTTTGAAAATTTTTCATCTTTTTTATCGTGATGAAAATTTATTATTACATAAAAAAAGACTGCGTCATCCAACGCAGTCTGAGTACACATCACGATTCGTGATCCGCACCGCTCCACTTCAACAATTCATAATAGTTCGGATATGTATCTTTCTGAAAAATTTCACCATCAACAACAGTAACTGGAAAAGCATCTGGTCCATCTGTCAGCAGCACACGCTCTACCGGCCCATTTGTGTATCGAGATTGATCTTCTGAAAAATTCCGTAAATGAATATCAATGCCTTGACGTTTTAAATCTTTAACAATCACTTGAATAGCTAAAGCCTGTTGAGATTTTAAATCAACATCAATGGGATTATAAATATTTATTGTACACATTTGACCAACCCCTTCGTATAATCTACTATTAATTTAACATAATTTAATTAAAATTTCTTGGTATTTTTTTGTCACATCTTTTCACTATTATTTCAATAGACACGATTGCACACAAAATCTGCCATCTGCACATAAAATGAAGTATCAATAGAAAGATTTGATAACGCTTTTATTGCTGTCCGATGATACTCTTCTACTTTTTCCTGAGCGCTTTTCAAGCCATAGAGAGAAACCATTGTAGTTTTATGTTCTTCCTGATCGCTGCCCACAGGTTTTCCAAGCACCTCAGTATTTGAAGTGACATCGAGTATATCGTCAACAATTTGAAAAGCCGTTCCAATTGCTTCACCGTATTGTCGCATCCATTCTAAAGACTCTGAATCTGTATTTGCCATTACCGCACCGCAAAGCAATGCTGCTGTTAACATCGCTCCCGTTTTATGAGAATGGATATACTTTAATTTTTCAGCATTCATTTCATCATCGTCTTCAGCCAATACATCGCCGACTTGCCCACCAATCATACCGCCTACACCCGAAGCCTGCATTAATATTTTCAAGGCCTGAATGCCATTGCCCTGCTGCTGTGCAGGCAGTCTCTGCAAACCATCAACTGCCGTTTCTACCGCATAGTTAAGCAAAGCGTCTCCCGCTAATATAGCGATATCTTCGCCATAAACTTTATGATTAGAAGGCTGTCCCCTACGCAAGTCATCATCATCCATCGCCGGCAAATCGTCATGGATTAAGGAATACGTATGAATCATTTCAATGGCACACGATAAAGCGCGGACGTCTTCGACATCGCCTCCGAATAATTCACAGGTCTTCCGCATAAGCACTGGCCGTATTCTTTTCCCGCCGGCAAATAAGCTGTATTTCATGGCTGAAACGATAATAGCGGGCGCATCAAAAGGCTTTTCAAAACAAACGAGCAAATCACGCTCAACGTCTTTCGCCATTATTTCTAAAGTATGTTCAAAATCCTGATTCATGGGATTCCTCCAAATCTTCTTCTGTTATTTCTTCTAATTCAGAATCACCGGACTGATTTTTCGTTAATATCGCGATTTTCCCCTCAGCTGACTTCAAATCATTTTCGCATTTTTTTAAAAGGGTCATCCCCTCTTCATAAAGTTTAACAGATTTTTCAAGACTAAGTTGATCGCTGTTCATTTCTGCCACAATTTCTTCTAGTCTTGACATTTTTTCATCAAATGTTTTCTTTCGAGCCATGTTTATTCTCTCTTTCTTGATCGAGCCGCACACTCACTTCGCCATCATTAAATTTGATCATCAATTGATCAAATTGAGCCGCTTTATCTGCCGTCTCGACAACCGTTCTATTAGGCGAAAAAACAATCGCGTAGCCACGTTCCAGTACCTGATTTGGATTGAGCAAATGCAATTGTTTTCGAATAAGCTGAGTCTGCGTTTGCGCCGATAATATTTTTTTCTGAATCAACAACTGAAATTGATGAAATAATTGATTGAGTTGAATATTTTGTGCCTTGATTTTCTTTCTCGGATTGTTGATCCCAATCATTCTTTGATAATACTGTATCTGTTTGCGATGGTTTTGAATTTGTCGGTTAAATGCATACTCAATATCGTTTCCTATCTGTGTAATTTTTTTAATTTGATAGGTTCGATCTTCCGCAACTAATTCGCCAGCAGCTGTTGGCGTGGCTGCACGAATATCAGCCACAAGATCAGCAATGGTTATATCTGTTTCGTGCCCAACCGCAGAGATAATAGGCTTCGCTGCGTTGTAAATCGCATCTGCGACTTTTCTTTCATTAAATGCCCAAAGATCTTCAATTGATCCGCCGCCTCTGCCCACAATAATTACATCAATATCATCTCTTTGATTCAGACAGCGGATTCCCTCTGCAATTTCCTCAGCTGCATTTTCTCCCTGTACTTTAGACGGGAAAAAAATAATATTAATGCTGGCATTTCTCCTCCGAATAGTAGAAAGGATATCATGAACGGCCGCTCCTTTTCCAGAAGTTACAACGCCCACTGTACGAATGTTTGGGGGTAATCTTTTTTTTCGTTTAGAATCAAAATAGCCCAGCTTTTCTAACTGATTTCTTAGTTTTTGCAACGATATAAATAATTCCCCGATACCAGCCGGTTCCATCGAGCTTATGTATAATTGATACTGCCCGTTTTTTTCGTAGACGTCAATGGACCCATGGCAAATCACGTGCATGCCGTCTGCCGGCCTGAAAGAAAGATGCGCCGCTTGATACGAAAACATAACACAGGAAATTCTGCTTTCTTCATCTTTCAATGAAAAGTACAAATGACCACTGTAATATGCCTTGAAATTAGAAATTTCACCTTCAATATCAACATTTTTCAGCAGACTATTCGTGGAAATCACACTTTTTACAAAGTGGTTTACCTGTGTAACGCTTAAGTGTCTGCGAATCAATTGATCTTCTCCTGTTGATTGAACATTTCCTTTGTTAATAAAGCGCACCCTACGCCGTTATCCGTGGCATATTGTGGTTTGGCAAATATAGCACGGTATTGACGTTTCATTCGCTTTCGTATCGTTTCTTTTACAATGCGATTGGCCATCACACCCCCTGAAAACACAGCAACTTTTATGTCGAATTGCTCGCACAAAACATTGATAGCACGACCGATGGTTCTGCCGATACATTCAAATAAAGCGTATGCAATTTCCGAGAATGGCACCCCATCGTCAATTAGTTGATAAATCTGATTTTCCTGACCAGAAAAGTGAAAATCACATCCCTCAAGCCGCGAAGCGATTTTAATTTCGTGTTGATTAGACGTCAATGCCAGTTTTTCCAATTCTTTACCTGCAGGAAAAGAACAGCCCATTGCGACACCAGTTCGATCAATCAATTGTCCTGCATTTAAATCCAACGTCTTTCCGACAATCCGATTGGTGTGGTTCTGCGGGTCAACTACCACAATTTCAGAGGTGCCTCCAGATAAATGAACTGCTAAAAAGGGCTTGTTTAATTTTTCGCAAGCATCTTCATTTTCAATTAACGCTGCTCGGATATGACCTTCCTGATGGCTGAAACAATATAGTGGGACCTGTAACAAATCGGCATATGATTTGGCAACAGCGTATCCCACACGGAAAACTGGCATATATGACCCTTCTTGAGGTCTTGGTGAAACCGAAACGCCAACCGCCCTGACGTTATTTTTCATCTCTGGAATTGACGCAAAACGTGCCGTCAGTTCTGGAATATTGCGGATATGTTCAAAAACAGCTTCAGACTGCCGCAATCCTCTCTGCCCTTTTTTAACTGGCAAAACTTTTCGTTGATCAGCTACGATCCCATTTCGCGTATCCACAACCGCTACAGATGACGTATAATTACTTGTATCAATTCCTATAAACATAGATTGCCTCAGTCAGCTAATTTTTATTTGAAAGATGTTTACCTAAATTATTCAATATGCCATTGATATAACGATATGATTTTTCATCACAATACTTTTTAGCCAATTCCACAGCCTCATTCACTGCAATTTCAATTGGCAGACCTAAATACATCATTTCTGCCGCGCCAATGCGCATAGCAGCAAGTTCAGCGCTTGGAATGCGATCAAAGCGCCAATCTTCTCGAAGATATTTTTCGATTTCAGAATCAATTGTCTCTAAATTGTCAATAACCGTTTCTACTAATAAATGGGCATACGTGTATTGGTCGTGCTGAAAATCTTCTTTTGGATCTGCAAAACCAGCGCCATTATCCAATGTGGCGATAATTTTTGCCTTTAAATCAGATTGTCCGCGATCTTCAAATCCAATTTGAAAAACTGCCCGAT
>JBMNPN010000113.1:0-6262 GCA_050943615.1 Coriobacteriales bacterium | reverse complement strand
GTTGTGAGAATAATCGGATACTCTTTGTAGCGTTCCGGCGTGCTCAGAGGGCTTTCTGGCGGCTCTTCATAATGTGGAAGCGGGTCGTTGCCAAACGCCTCGAGCGTCGTGCAGTAAAGCTCGATTTTCCCGGTCGGAGTGTTGAATCCAGGCTGGCCATCAGGACGCAACAGGCCTTTTTCATAGCGCTTGTACTCAAGCGGCTCCCAGTCGTAGACCATTTGCTGCAAACCGGCAAAGTCTTCGGGAACGCCGCCTTCTTTGAGGCGGGCATTGAGCATGTCGACGTCGGTGTCGTAGGGCCAAGCATCCGGATTGAGACGCTTGCCAAGTTCGAGAATTATCTGCTCGTCGGTCTTGGACTCGTAGTACTCGACGACGCGTGTCGACTGACGAAGCGGCGTCCACCATGTTCTTAGCTGGTTTCTTTCGGGACTCATGGCGCAAGGCAAGACAACATCTGCACAAGCAACGGCAGTCGGAGTGATGACATAGTCGACAACGACATTGAACTCAGTCGACTTGATTGCTTCGTAAACACGAGGTGCTTCTGCCGCCATGTTGGCAATGGCGTTATTACCCTGGAACCAGAGCATCTTGACCGGATAGGGTTCTCCGCATTCAATTGCTTGCAGCACAACGTCCGCCGAAGCGGTGGAGCTCAGGCCAAATTGGTGCATAGGAGAAATATCGTTGCCAAGGCGTTTTGCACGCATGTCGACATCGAGATTCTCAAAGTATCCGCACAGGTACGCGAGGTTCATGTCGTAGCATTCGCGTGCGAGATAGTTGCCGCCAGCCTGGTCAACATTGCCGCAAATGGCATTGAAGGACATAAGACAGTGCGCCTCAGAAATGCCGTTGACACGCATATCGGTCGTGAGGCCCCACTGCAGGGCACCTGGTTTTGCGGCAGCGTACATGCGCGCGGCACGGCGGATATCATCGGCATCGCACCAAGCGATTTCGGCCGCCTTTTCGGGCGTCATGTCCTTGACGCGCTCAGCGAGCTTGTCAAATCCATAGGTCCAGTTCTCCACGAAATCATGGTCGTAGAGGTCTTCCTCGATGACAACGTTCGTCATGGCCATGGCAATTGCAGAGTCAACGCCGGGGCGAGGTTGAATCCAAATGTCGGCACGTGATGCCAGCCAGGTGAGATCGGGATCGACGACGATCAGCTTTGTGCCGCCTTGAGTCATCATATCGACGATCCAGTGGCCGAGGAAGCCATCGCCATTTGACTTGATGACGTCGTTGCCCCAGACGAGAACGACCTCGGGGTACTGATACTCGGGATGATCCCAGCGCTGCTCGTTGAACTGAGAGGCGTCGACAACGGGGAGGTCGCCGCATACGCAGAAGGACAGCGAGGTTCTCGGCACCATGCAGCTGTCACCTGACAAGAACCCGAAACTCATGTTCGGCGTGCCGAAGCCGGCGTAGCAAATCAGAGGGTTCTGCCAGCACACATTGCGGCCCGTGCCGATCATGCCGCAGATAGCCTCAGGGCCCCACTCCTTTTGGATTCGGCGAACGTTTTCCTCGATAATGCCATAGGCCTCATCCCAGCTGATGCGCTTCCACTTGTTTTCGCCTCGCTCGCCAACGCGTTTGACTGGCCATTTCAGGCGATTGAGCGTCTCATTGCAAGCTTCGGGCAAGTTGAGGCAGCGCATGCAGAGCCTGCCTCTGTTGTACGGCTGGTTCGGATCCCCCTCGACACGATCGAGTTTCCCGTCTTTCACGTACAAGAGCAGGCCGCATGAGTCGTGGCAGCCTGGAGCAGACCAGTGACATACACGGTATACGTCGTAGTCCCCTTCTTTCCAATGGAAATCTGTCTTGTACAGCTCCGGGTTGAACTTTTTTTCGAACAGTTCCATAACCCACCTTCCTCTCTCTTCGCTAGCAAGATTCGGCCGCATTTCTAGCGGTGAGCAGAACTTGGGGTCCAGCTCGATCCTGCTAAGAAAAATGATAGGGAGCGTGAAAAAAGCGAGTATGGCAAAACCTCCAAAACGGGCACATGCCTTTTATGAACCCTCCCATAACGAATCGAGCCGGCCACCTCTTAGCAGGTAGACCGGCTCGGTGCTCTCAGCCAATATCTGTTTACTTTTCAGCAGCAGCTTTCTCAGCAGCAGCCTTATCATCAGCAATCTTATCGGCAACATTGGAACGAACGTTGCTGAACAGGAACATGCTGAAGAACGACAGGACGCAAATAATTGCGATGCCAATATACATGCCCTGATAGAAACCGAGTCCGTCGGTCTGTCCAGTCACCGCTATGACGATGGGAGAAAGGACATAAGAGGCGATCAGGAACATACCGAAGTTCTGGAACGTTGCCTGGACTCCACCGACGACGCCGAGGTGTTCGCGCTTCACGCTCGGCAGAAGCGCAGGGAGCATCTTGGTAATGGGCATCAGCGAGCAGAAGAATATTGCCTGTAGAATGTAGAGAATCCAAGTGGCCGGTCCATAAGGGATAAAGTAGATAACCGCATAGAGAATCGCGCAGGCAAAGCAGCAAATAGCTGTAGGCGTGCGCATGCTCTTGAAACGGGCAACGAACACGACGGGGAAAATCATCGAGAGCGTTGCTGCGATTATCGTGTTAAGCGTTGAGAGGTTGCCTGCCTCTGCAGCATAGGATGGGTCGCCAGCGAGGGTCGTGATGGCGGCAACCATGAAGCTGGAGTTCGGGTTGGAGATGCCACCGAAAACGAGGAATGCGAAAATCGAAATACCCCAGACGTCCTTGTTTCTCAAGACGACACCCAGATACTCCTTGATGGGTTCCTTGTCGGTGTCATCCCCCTCGGGATGGTTCCGATACAAGACCAGCCACATCACGATACCGAAGGCGACAAGAGCAGTCGAGAAGATCCACCCTTCGTCGATTGTCGCAATATGAGATCCATAGAACAGAGCAAGCGCAGCGCCGAAGCTCATTCCTGCTGTGTATACGCCCATGGCAAACGAGTTTGCCTTACCAGGAAACCAGATACGGAGCAATTTTGCCGAATTGGCATTGAGCGCGGCAGGTGCGCACCCCATGACGACGGTACCGACCATGAGAATAGCAAAGCTCGTACCGGAGACGATTCTGATCGCGACTCCGATTAGGGCAAGGAAATAACCCCCTAGCAGCACCTTGTTGAGACCAATGCGATCTGCAAGGACACCAGCTGGAATCGCGAACAGAAAGCCCGTTAGATACGGGGCGGTCATAATCATCGAGAACATCATTGGCTCGATGCCATACTTCTGCATGACCAAAATGGCAGCGCCGCCTGGCAAAATTACGCTGAACTGGATGGCGATGAGGATGCATGTCATTCCGACGAGTACAGCCCAACGCCTTGGATAGAGTTTTTCTTCTTGCATGTCCCCCTCCTCTTGTTCATTCAGTTCGAGCAACGCAACGTCGTACATCGCTCTGGCTCAGCGCCCTCAAAGCGCTCGGCAAATCCAATCACGTCTAAATACTCATCCGTGCATTGCTCCTCTCGAGAAAAATTGAGATGGGTAAAGGCGTGTACTCACAAGAGCGCATGCGAATCTACACACGCTTTGGGAGCCTGATTGGAGTTGCCCTGAAAACAGTTACTCTCTCTACCTCCTCAACAAATCAGAGATCCTTTCATAGCTTCTGATGCCATCACTGGCAACGTACGCTGATAATATGGCGTTCTATTTGCTAGGAAGTGCGCTTCCTCGAAGAGCTTCGAGGCTTCATGCATAGAGTATTTTGAGAGCAGTGCTAATGTCACAGAACAGAGGAATTGCCAAAAAACAAAGTGTCGATTTGGAAATTTCGCCAAACTAGGCCACAGGCGCCGAAGGCGCATCTTCCACCATATCTCTCAAGAAGAGTATTCCGTCTATTCAGTTCGACGCTTCGAAAACGCTGTTAATTAGAAGACATGCAGCAAAGTAGATCATCGTTTCATTCAGTGCGTGGCAAAGCCGTCCTTGTTGGCGGTGTTGGTCGTGCCGGGAATGAGCTTCAGCGATTTTCCGCAGGCCTCACAGGTCTTGCTGCCAAAGGGGTTCGTATGTCCGCAGTAGATGCAGACGGGAACATAAATCGGCTTGGGGGCTCTCCCCTTGCAACGTCCGCAATTGATGCAAGCATAACCGCATGTTGGCATCTAACTCACCGTCGCTTTCCGATTCAAGTTCGCATAAACCATAATAGACCAAGGAGGCTGCCCCCGAAACAGCGGGGCGCAGCCTCCCATTCAATCACGTTGCGCCCGTCTGCTGGCGCAAGCATCCGCCTCTAGCGGACGAAGATCGCGATGCAGTCCTTCTTGGCCTCGGTGGCCTTCTTCGCGAGCTCCTCGACCGTGCCATAGACCATGCAGGCATCCTGGCAGTGATGCACGCAGGTCGGCAGCTTGCCGGCGGCGACGCGCTCGGCGCACAGGTCGCACAGGTGCGTCGGCATCGGCAGGTAGTTGTACTCCCACACGCCGTCACTGGACTGGCGCGGGCCATCCTGCAGCAGCTTGATGCCGAAGTCGCCCTTGGGCATGTTGTGCTCCATCTTGCAGGCCGTCACGCAGGCCTGGCAGCCAGAGCAGTACTCATAATCGATGAACAGGCCGTACTTTCCCTTCTCAGCCATGGTTACTTCCTCCCGTACTTCTCAGTGACCTTGCGGAGACGCTCGAGCTGCTCAGGATCGAACTGATCCTCGCACTCCGGGCGCATGTGCGCCGGCGTGTAGTCCTCGTGCTCATGTGTCTTCCAGTAATCCTCGACGTCGAAGTAGCCCTCGGGCGTATAGTCGGGTTCCCAGCCATCGTAGAAGCTCGGCTTGTCGCTCGTGTGGGTCTTGCCGTGCGTGTAGCCCGTCGTGCAGACCTGATAGGTCGGCTGGTCTTCCTGCTTGTCGTTCTCGGGCGTGACCTTGTACACGGTGCACAGGCCGCACTTGATGGGGGCGCCGTATCCGTTCGTACCGTTCTCGCACTGCGGGATGAGGTTGTTCGGATTGGTGTCGAACACGCCGAACAGGCTCGGCTCGGCAGCCTCGCGCTCGGGGAACCACCAGCCGTGCTCGGTGGAGATGACGCGCGGGTCGATGGAGGGATTCAGGCGAGCGCGCTGCTTCATCTTGCCCATCTGGTTTTCGATCCAGACCCAGTCCCCGTCGATGATGCCGTATTGAGCAGCCGTCTCCGGGTTGATGTCGAACATTGGATCCGGGTGCAGCTCGCGGCTGATCGTCTCGGGCTGACGCCACTCGGAGTGGAAGAACTCGAAGGAGCGCTTGCCAGTCGTGAGGACCAGCGGGTACTTCTTGGCAAGCTCCGGCGTGGAGACGGGGCTTGTCGGCGGCTCCTGGTAGTACGGCAGCGGATCGTCACCGAAGGCGGCAAACAGCGTGCAGTACAGCTCGTAGCGGCCCGTCGGCGTCATGAAGCCGGGCTGCCCATCGGGGCGCAGACCGCCGGTTTCGAACTTGCGATAGTGGAAAGCGTGGTACCACATGCCCGCGTACTTGTCCTCGACGCGTTCCATGGTCATCTGGGTGCCGTCGTTGTCGACGACGTTGTCATGCTCGAGGCGCCAGTTCATGTACGTGCGATCGTCGACGACCTTGTCAGGCCAGTTCCACGGAGCGAGCTTGTGGCCGAGACCGATCATGACCTCTTCGTCGGACTTCGCCTCATAGAAGGACGTGCACTTGGTGAGGGTGCGTAGCGGGTCGAACCAGACGCGGATGCAGTCGCGTTCGGGCGACATCGCGCAGGGCAGGACGAGGTCGGCAAAGGCAACGGCCGTCGGCGTGATGAACAGGTCGACCACGACGACGAAGTCGACGGTCTTGATGGCACGGTACAGACGCGGGGCATCCTGGCCCATGTTGGCGATTGGGTTGGAGGACTGGATCCACAGCATCTTGACCGGATGCGGTTTCTCGGTCTCGATGGCCTGCAGGATGGAGTCGGCCTGCGAGGAGGCGGTGAAACCGTACTTCTTGAGCGGGTAGCGGTCGACGCCGAGGCGCATGCCAACGTAGGGGGTGTTGTCGATGGTCCAGATGCCGGAGTTGTAGCCGAACTCGAGACCAGCTGCCTGGTCGATTAGGACGTTGCCTCCGGGAACGTCGATGTTTCCGCAGATGCCGACGAGGCAGGCGATCGAGTGAGCGGTGATGACGCCGATCTTTGCCATGTCGACGGCCAGCCCCCAGTGCACGGTTGCAGGCTTGGCCTTGGCGTACATGCGAGCGGCTTGG
>JBMNPN010000112.1:0-6289 GCA_050943615.1 Coriobacteriales bacterium | reverse complement strand
CTTCTTGCTGATGCCTGACACCTTGCGGTTGTACAGCGAGATCAAGTTGCACTTGCGCATGTTGAGCGTCTTGAGCTTGGTGGTCTTGTAGAAGGCGCGTTTGCCGATGGTCCTGACATTGCCGCCAATGGTGACCTTCTTGACTTTGCAGCCAGCAAACGCCTTTGCCGCGATGCCGCGCACCAAATAGGTATAGCCGCTGAAGCGCTTGCTCTGCACGGTCATGCTCTTGAGCTTCTTCTTCGCCTTCACGAGGATGACATCCCCTTCAGACGGGCCAACTTGGTACTTGTTGCCGCTGGAGACGAACGTCGCGCCGACGCCCATCCGCCCGCGGATCTTTCCAAGGTGCCTGTAGTTGTTCGAAATCCTGCCGAGCGATGAATTGATCGAGTAGTACCTTCCACCCGCAGACACCGTGCCGCCGTTGAGCGTGACGCCATCGTTGCCACAGATTCCGAAATAGTCGGAGTCATAGGCATTGATAGTACCGGAGTTGACGGTGATCGTATCGTTTGCGGAGATGCCGGTATGACCTTTGACATAAAGCGACCCGCTACCCTGGAAGACGAGGCTGCCGGAGCATTCGATGCCATAGTGGTAGGACGAACCGCCGATCACGCTGTTAGAACCGTTGAGCTGCACCGTAACTGTGTCGTTGTCATTCGTGGCAATAATGATACCGCTGTTTGACGTCTCGCTGATATTGACATTGGTGAGCGTGAGCGTCTTGGTCGCGTCGTCGTAGGTGATCCCGGGAACGCTCTGGGCAGAGCCCGACGTGTTGTAGATGTAAGTGCTTCCAGTCTGGATGCTCGACACGTACGCATGTGCCGGAGTCGCGCACACACAGCCCACGGCGAGTGCCGCAGCTGTCGCAGCCGTCAAAGCGGCGACAACGCGCAGCTTATGGCTGCCAAACCTCTTACTGATTGCTTCCATAGAAACCTCTCTAAATCGTACCCAATACAAACCCCTACTTCGTGGCTACAGAAAGCTGCCAAGGCGAAGGCGGGAATTTCATGCAGAGGTAACAAGTGCACCGGGAGCAGCGCCCTGGAAACGGATGCGACTCCCCTGCTTGCCCCACTCGAGCGTGGCGCTCGAGATTTTCGCTACTTATCTAGCGAGCTTGACCTTCTTGGACATGCCGCGCTTCACGAGGAGCTTCTTGTACAGCCTCTTGCCTCTGGAAGAGGAGTAGCCGCACTTGACCGTGAGCTTCTTTCCACCCTTGGCGCCGCACTTCTGGAACGCCTTCTTGCTGATGCCCTGCGTTTTGTGGCTGAACGGCCAGACCATGAGGCACTTGCGCATGTTGAGCGTCTTGAGCTTGGTGGTCTTGTAGAAGGCGCGTTTGCCGATGCTCCTGACATGGTTGCCGATGGTGATCTTCTTGGCCTTGCAGCCGGCAAACGCCTTTGCCGCGATGGCACGTACTGAATAGGAATAGCCACCGAAGCTCTTGCTCTGAACGGTCATGCTCTTGAGCTTCTTCTTCGCCTTCACGAGGGTGACATTCCCAAAATACGGCCCGACCTTGTACTTGTTGCCGCTGGAGACGAACGACGCGCCGACGCCCATCTGTCCGCGAATGTTTCCGAGGTGCCCATAGTTGTTCGAGATCGTGCCACTTGCCGAATAGATCGAGTAGTTGCTTCCGCCTGCAGACACCGTGCCGCCGTTGAGCGTGACGCCTTTGCTGCCGTTAATGCCGCAATAGTCGCCCTCATAGGCGTTAATGGTGCCGGAGTTGACGGTGACCGTATCGTTTGCGTAGATACCGTAATGACCCTTGACATAGAGCGACCCGCTGCCCTGGAAGACGAGGCTTCCGTAGCAAGCGATACCAGAAGAGTAGGACGAAGCGCCGATCACACTGTTAGAACCGTTGAGCTGCACCGTGACTGTGTCTTTATTGCTCACACTGATAGTGATACCGTCGCTTGCCGTCTGGCTGATATTGGCATCGGTGAGTGTGAGCGTCTTGGTCGCATTATCGTAGGTGATTCCGGGAACGCTCTGGGCAGTGCCCCACGTGTTGTAGATGTACGTACTTCCAGTCTTGATGCTCGATACATCGGCATGTGCCGGCGTGGCAGAAACCGCGCCGAAGAGCAATGCAAGTGCCGTTGCCCCCAATACTGCCGCGGCGAACTTGAGCACACGGCCATGCAAAGTTGATCCTGTGATTTCCATAGACAGCCTCCCCTATTAGGCATGTTAGAAACGGACAACCAACCAAACACATCATACGACCGTGGAAACATCATTCCCGGCCAAAAATGTAAAAAAGTTGTGTCACAAGAATTTTTTGCGAAATATCGGCCCTGAACAGGCATTTTCAACGACAGACGTAAAGGGAGAAGGCTCCCGGTGTCTAGGGCATACGGATAAGCCCTGAAGACACTCGGGAGCCTTCTTGAAATCGATCAAACCGGTGCTTGATGATGAAGCGCAATCGCGTCCTGTGCACCGCCACGCACTCAGTGGTCGAGCACCTGGCTTTTCACCGCCAGCTTCTGCATGACATCGCGCATCTGGTGAACGCCGCCGCGATGGATCTCGGGCTCGTCCATCGGGTACTTCTCGACAAAGCCATGCATCAGGTCCACGGCGCGCACCTCATCGCTGAGCGTGATCGCATTGTTGGGGCAGATGTCGGTACAGCAGCGGCACTTGACGCAGCACCCCGCATAGTGCTCGATGCCGACAGTGCCGTCCTTGTCCTTGAAGCGCGTGAGCGCACCGGTCGGACAGAATGTCGCGCACATCTGGCAGGACTTGCAGACGCTCTTGTCGATATGGACCTCGCCCCACAGGCGCGTGGCGACGACCTCGTCTTTCGGCTCCCCCATTTCGGAAAGCGTCTTGAGCAGACGCTTGCGCCGTGTGGGAATATGCTGCGGCAGAACGCCGGCCTCGTTGACCTTGAACTCCTTCTTCTCTTCTTTTTGCTTTTGCTCAGGCGTCTTTCCAAGCGGCGAGGAGAGCTTTTCTTCGACGGCATCGGCCGTTGCACTCGTCGCCTTGTTGGTCACCTGCATGAACACGGCGCGCTTTCCCTTGTCATATGCTTCGTCTGCGCGCTTCCGCACAATCCCGGGGAGCTTCTGCGAAACACGAGCGCGCAGCGGGTTGTTCCATGTCGCGAGCAGCTCGTTTACCGTCGAGCACACGAGCTCGGCGGTATCGAGCCCCACACGATGCGGGCACTGATCGCAGCCGCCGCCCACGAGCACGACCCGCTTTCCGCCGGCAAGCGCCATGAGTGCGATGAGGCTTTCGTCGACGCGCCCCAAGCAGACGACCTCCGAGACCTTCTCGGTATCGTAGACGCCCTTCGCACGCTCGAGCATCCGCTCGCAGGCGATGACCGCCGTGCCGTTCGCGGCCTTCATGGCATGCAGCGTCTGCGAGAAGAGCTCGGCGTCCGTAGGATTCTCGGATTCGATTGCGCAGGTGGGACAGACCGTCGCGCAGGTCCCGCATCCGATGCACTTGTCCTTGTCGATGACGAGCTGGCCGTCTACGACAGAGATGCAGCCGGACGTGCAGGCATCGGCGCAACGCGAGCATGTCGCGTGACGGTTGCGCACCACTGCGCATCGCTCTTGGCGCACATGGACATTTTCGCTGTCAAGCTTTTCGAGTATGCCGAGAAAATTCCTGAACTGACCCAATGCGATGCCTCCTCACCGCTCGTCTCGCCCGAGGTCCGCGGACGCGCGCGCAAATGCTTCTCTAGAAAATCTTGACCTTATAGGCCGCGCCCTCGGTCGCCGCCTCGTAGTAGGAGTAAGTGTCAAGCGTGTTGTTGAAGCCCCACAGCACCGTGGCGCTCTTGGCCTTCTTGGCAACCGTATCCTCGACCTCGGCGTAGATGAACATATCCACTGTCTCGCCCGGCTCGACCACGTAGTTGGAGAACGACTTCTGATCGTCTTGGATTGCGTCGGTCCAGCCTTGGATGCCGTAATCGTCATCCTTAGGGAAGACGTTGTCGCTGAACGTGAACCAGGCAGCCGTGCCCTTGCGGATGTTCTGCTGCTGGTCGCTCTTGTTCGTGTAGGTCCCTTTGACCACCAGGTACTTCTTGCCCGGCTCATCGAGGTGCAGCGCCGTGTCGCCGTCGGCTCCGGGCTTGATCTCATCGGTGAACTCGTAGGACTCGAGCTTGAAGGAATAGGTGTCGGTGTCGATCTCCTGGCCGAGCGAGACGTCCGTCGTCCCCTTCTCGCCCATCGTGGCGTTATCGGACTGCTTATCGAGCACGGAGGCCGTCTCGTCGATTTCGGATTGGCTGCGTGCGGTGACGCTATCAGAGGTGCCCGCGGGCCCCACCGGCGTCGTCGAGGTCGCACATCCGGTCATCGAGACCGCGAGAAGGACAGCTCCGACCACCGCGCCCGCCTTCTTGAGCTTAGCTGACATCTTGTTCTCCTTTTCCTTCGTATGCTTTCATTGCGGATTTTGCCTGAGCCATCGAAAGGCCCTTGATACTCGTTCCCTTCGATACGGCCGGCATCGATATACAGTGCTGGGGGCAGGCATCGATGCACGAGCGGCACTTGGTGCACTCGCTTTTCGAGACCCCGCCGATAAGGTCTTGCAGGTCGATCCCTTCAGGACAGGCGCTGTAACAGCTGTGGCACACGCTCTGGCCCGTCAGGCGCAGGCACTTCTCGGGGTCGACCGTGGGGCGGAACGTCTTGTTCGCCCGCGCACCCAGGGAAAACAGCGCGCCAATGGGGCACAGCCTGTGGCACCATTTCTTGAGGACGACGAGCTCGATGACGAGAAGCGCCGGCATGACGATGAGCATCCAGGTCCCCTGGTTGAGCGTGAACAGGCGCCAGAGTCCCACGATGGTGCCCACGGTGAGCCCTACCGGGCACAGCAGGCAGAAGACGGGGAAGCCGACGATTGCCGCAGAGGCAAGCGAACCGATGAGCACCGGCAGGCGAACGTCGTGCGAGCTCGTCTTGAAACGATGCGCGCTTCCCTTCTTCTTGCCGGAGCCCTTAGCTTCAGACGCAGCTTGCGAACACTCCGCGCAGCCCTTGCCTGAGCAGGTGGCGGCGATCGCCTGGGCGAACTCGGCGTCAATCTTCTTGTCAAGAGCCTCTTTCTCGTGCTTGGAGATCAGCTCCTCGAGCCGTGCGTTCTTCTCCTCTTCGCAGGTCTCGTTCTCTTCCTTCGCGTCGCCGTGATTGGAAAGGACCGCCTTCTTGCCGCCGAAGATGCGGCGCAGGGTCGGCACGGCGCAAAACCACGAACAGCCCGCCCGGCCGAAGAGCACCACGAGCACCACGACAATGGCCAGCCCGATCAGCGCGACAACCGAAACGGACTTGCCCGCCAGAAATGCCTGGAAGGCACCGAGCGGGCAGATCGTCGCCACGGCATCGAAACCGAACGAGCAGAACGTCCCCAGGCCCGTGTTGAAGGCAAGCCCTAAGCAGATGACGATGAAGACGGCAAGGCCGGTGATCAGACGTGCATTTACGGATTTCACGAGACACGGCCTCCCTCGTAATCGCCGACGGTGAAGACCTCAATGCCTCGGCGCGAGGTATCGGTACTCGAGGTGTAGATGAGCGCCGGACATTGGTAGACGCACACCCCGCAGCCGTTGCACAGCGACGTGTCAACGACCGGAACCTCGTTTTGCATAGTCACGGCCCCATATGGGCACACCTCGGCGCATTTCGAACAGGAACCGGGATTCTTGAAGGCGACGCATTGCGATTTCATCACCACGGCCACCCCAATCTTGTCGGTCGAGGGGTCGATTGCGTGAAGCACATTGGTCGGGCAGACCTCGACGCATTTGTTGCAGAACACGCAATTGCCGAGGTGGTAGTTCATCTTGGGCGTGCGCATGTCGATAATGCTGTCTTCTAGATGAGTGAAGTCGATGCAGTTGGTCGGGCACACGCTCCGGCAACGATCGCAGCGCAGACAGGAGCTGATGAACGCGCCCTCGTCCTGCCCGCCGGGAGGACGCAGCAGCTCGTTTGACGCGGGGAGCGCCTCGGCCGTCTCTCCGACGGCGCACAGCGCCGCTACCGAAACGGCACAAGCTATGAAGTCACGTCTCGTGATCGACATGGCTACTGCCCTTCTAAGGTACTTGCTTCGACTGCCACGGGCGCATCGTCGCCCTGCAGGTATTCCACAAGGGCCGCGGTGTCGTCGGTCTCGCACATCAGAAAGCCGCGATAGGCCTTGGCGAGGTAGCGGTAGAACTTGGTCGATGACACCTCGACGATGTCACGCGTGAAGT
>JBMNPN010000111.1:0-6290 GCA_050943615.1 Coriobacteriales bacterium | reverse complement strand
AGTCGATGATGATGAGTCCCTTGTTGGGCTCGACGCGGCGCAGCTGGCGGCGCGCCTTGGCACGGACCTCGAGAATCGAGGCGGACGGCGTGTCGTCGACCCAGAGGTTGAGCTTGGAGAGGCGGTCGGAGACCTTGATGAAGGTCGTCCAGTCCTGAGGGGACATGCGGCCCATCTGCATCTTCTTGCCGTTGATGCGCGTCTCGAGCGAGAGGATGCGCTGGACGAGCTGCTGGGCCGACATCTCGAGGCTGAAGAAGGCGACCGAGGTGCCGAGCTGGGCGGTGCGGCTCGCGATGTTGAGGGCAAGCGCCGTCTTGCCGATGGAAGGACGCGCCGCCAGGATCACCAGGTCGCCGCCGCGCAGGCCGCCGAGCAGGTCGTCGAGGTCGGTGAAGCCCGTGGGCACGCCGTTGTAGCGGCTCTTGCTGTTGGCGAGCTCCTGCAGCTCGTTGAAGGTGTCGACGACGAGCGTGTCGATCTTCTTGAAGTTGGTCTCGACGCGCTGATTGGTGACGTTGAAGAGCAGCTTTTCGGAACGCTCGACCACCTCGTCGAGGTCGTCGGGGGCATCGTAGCCCAGCGCGGTAATGCGCACGCCCGCGCCGATGAGGTCGCGCAGCATGGCGTCGCGCTTGACGATGTCGGCGTGATAGGACCAGTTGGCCATCGCCGTGACGTTGTTGCCCAGCTCGACCAAGTAGGGCTTGCCGCCGATGGCATCGAGCTCGCCTTTAGTGCTCAGGCGGTCGGCAACCGAGAGCTGATCGACCGGAATACCCTTGTTGTAGAGGTCCTCCATGGCCGAGAAGATCTTGCGGTGCGCCGGTCGGTAGAACTCCTCGGGCTTGAGCTTGAGGAGCGCCTCTTCGACGATGTCGCCATCGTCTCCAAGCAGCATGGCCGCGAGTACGGCCTTTTCCGCATCGATATCCTGGGGCATAATCCGCTCGGCAGCGGGCCGATTGTTCGTGTAGGCGAGTTCGGGCATTGCATCCTTTTCCACGGTCAGGTTTTCGTCCAAAAGCGCTGTTTTCCGCACGGTGCAGACGGTCGCGCTTTCGAGCCTCTACCTTACCGTTTGAATCGGGTGCGCGCTTTGGAAAAAAGCCGTTTCAACAGCCCATGTGGACTCAAACACCCCAATTGAACAGGGTTTATGCAAGTTATCCACTTATGAACGAATTTGGCGGGTTTTTGAGCGTCAGCTCGGGTCGACGACCGCGGTCACGACGAGGAGCGCCGAAGCCTCGTCCACGCAGCGGACCTGAACGGGGCGAGAACTCTGCGCCGTGAAACCGTCGCCTGCCCCGACGAGCGTGCGCGCGTCCTGCTCCTCATGTCCGCCTATCAGCACGTCGCCCTCGAGCACGGAGTAGCGCTCGTGCAGCTCGGGACGGTTGCGGCGGCGCAGGCTGCGCATGACATCGTATTCAAAGGGAAGCGTCAGCGTGTCATAGCTCATCCCCGGGCGAATCTCGAGTCGCCAAACGGCGTAGAGCTCCCCCACCATCAGGAGCACGGCCTCTCCCCAGACAAACGAACGGCGCGCCGAGTCCTGGACCTGCGCGACGCCGGCCTGCTCGAGCTTGTCTACGAGTCCTTCCTGAGAGGCGAGCTTTCCCTTGTCGGCCACGAGGAGGGCATCGGGCGTGTCGACGACGAGCACGTCCTCGAGCCCGTAGGTGGTGATCTGGCGGGTCGTCTGCTCGCCGTAGACCGTGGTGCCGCGGCTCGCGATCGTGACCGCGTTGCCGATGCCGCGGTTGCCCTGGTCGTCGGGCTCGGCAATCGTGTCGAGGTCGACCAGCGAGGTAAGCGCATCGAAGTCAATGGTCGTGGGAACGGCGACGAGCTGCTTGTTTCCGGCAAGCGCCAGCTCGTCGTATGAACCCGAGGGAAGTGCCTCGACCAGCTCGCGGGCCTCGTCCTTCTTCCACTTTCGAAGCTCGATCAAAGAGAGGAAGCCAGCCGTCTCGACGATGCGGTTCGCCTCGGGCGCAACCGGGGACTCCGAGGTCTCGGGAGCATGCTGAAGCGCGCCGAGCACCACGGCCGTCCGGCCGAAGATGACGCCGGTGTACCAGAGCGCGCCTTCGTGTATGGCGCGCTCGGCCGCAGACTCGCTCGCGTTCAGCGCCAGACGGCGAACCTCGAAGGCGTCCTCGATGCCCTCGAACTGGGCTGCGGTCTTGATGAACGACGTGCCCGCGCACTTCTGCTGCCGCTGCACGCCCAATAGTACGAGCCGGTCGCGGAGCGCGACCTGGTAGGTGTGGTAGACGAGGTGTTCCCAGCGGTCATCGAAGCCGATTCTCAGGTTGCCCGGAAAGATCGCCACGATGGCGTCCGAGTCCTTGCGGCGTATGCGCGCGCATGCGAGGGCGATTGAGAAGGCCGAGCCGCGCTGGGCGGGAGGGATGAGGAGCTCGTATTCGCTCGGCTCGAGCTCGGCGTGCACGGAAAGCTCGCCGGATACGGCATCGGAGAGCTCCGACGTTGTGACGAGATGAAGGGGCGCGGCCGAATAGGGCTTCAAATGCCGCGCGATGGACGAGAGCAGGCTCTCGCTCGAGCCCGGCTCCGTCGGCGCAAAGCAGGCGGGTGCCTGCCTGCGCGCGACGGGCCAGAGCTCGGTTCCATAATCATCGCAGAGGATGATGAAGTGCAGGTGCGGGAAGTTCTGTGCCAATCGTCTCGCTCCGAGGTCGCCGGTTAGATGTGCTCAACGGCTCCTTCGGGACGGTCCTTGGCCTTGCGCTGCGCCTCGAGCATGCGGTTGAGCGCGTTGACGTAGGCAAGGGCAGAGGACACGGTGATGTCGGTATCGGAGCCGCGCCCAGTATAAACCTGTCCGTCGGGTGCCGTGATGCGAATCGTCACCTCGCCGAGGGCATCTATGCCGCGGGTGACGGACTGCACGCTGTACTCGGTCAGGTCGTTTTCCGCTTGAACGACCTTGTTGATGGCCTTGTACATCGCATCGATGGGGCCGGTCCCGTACTCGCAGGAGGTGCGCTCGTTGCCGTATTCGTCGGTGAGCTTGACGGTCGCGGTCGGGGTGAGCGGCTGGCCGCAGGAGATCTGCACGGACTCGAGACGGTAGATCGCGTTCTCGTTGCGGTCGTGCTCGCCCATCAGCGACTCGAGGTCCTCGTCGTAGACCTCCTTCTTGCGGTCGGCCATGTCGAGGAAGGCACGGTAGACCTTGTCGAACTTGGCCTCGTCGTCGAACTCGTAGCCGAGGTCCTCGAGGCGCTTGCGCAGGGCGGCATGCCCGCTGCGCGCGGTGAGGATGATGGAGGACCCGGCGGCACCGACATCCTCGGGGGCGATGATCTCGTAGGTCGAGCGGTTCTTGATGACACCGTCCTGGTGGATGCCCGAGCTGTGCGCAAAGGCATTGGCGCCGACGATGGCCTTGTTGACCTGCACGTTGATGCCCGTAATCGAAGAGACCAGACGGCTTGCGCGCGTGAACTCCTTGGCGTTGATGTCGGTGTGGGCGTCGAGCTCGTCGCCATGCAGCTTGATGGCCATGACGACCTCCTCCATGGCGGTGTTGCCCGCGCGCTCGCCCAGGCCGTTGATGGTGCACTCGATCTGGGTCGCGCCGTTCATGACTCCCGCCAAGGACAGCGCCGTGGCCATGCCGAGGTCGTTGTGGCAGTGGACCGAGACGGTGACGTTGTCGATGCCGTCGACGTGCTCCATCAGGTACTTGATGCGCTTGCCGTACTCCCAAGGGACGTTGAAGCCCGTGGTATCGGGGATGTTGACGACGGTGGCGCCGGCCTTGATGGCGGCCTGGATCATCTTGGCAAGATCCTCGTAGGACGCGCGGCCCGCGTCCTCGGCGTAGAACTCGACATCGTTGCAGTACTTCTTTGCATGCTTTACGGCGGCGACGCCCTTGTCGATGGCCTGGTCGAGCGTCATGCCCTTGAACTTGTACTTGAGGTGCTCGGGGCTCACGCCGATGCCAGTGTGGATGCGTGGGTGCTCGGCGACCTTCAGGGCGTCGGCGCAGACGTCGATGTCATGCTCGACAGCGCGGGTCAGCCCGCAGATGACGGCGCGGTCGCCCACGGTCTTTGCGATGTCCTGCACGGACTTGAAGTCGCCCGGCGAGGAGACGGGAAAGCCCGCCTCGATGACGTCGACGCCCAGGCGCACGAGCTGTTTGGTGATCACGAGCTTTTCCTGGGCGTTCATGGATGCGCCCGGCGACTGCTCGCCGTCGCGCAACGTGGTGTCGAAGATGTCAATCTTGCGGGTCATCATGCCTCCAATATCCAAAGGGTCTGCCCTCATCCGGCCCCGATGCCAAAGAGGAACTGGTCTTCGTTGCCCTATCCTCCGCACAGAGCGCTCGGATAGCGCTGTGCGAAAGATAAGCGCCTTCGAGTATACGGGCCTGCCCAGCGCTGTCGCGCAGATTGTCCTTCATACTCTATGATTTTTATTACATAATTACTTTGCAATGCGAAGCTATGACCTCATAAAGACGGAGCAGGACCTGCGCTACCTCGACTTTGGGGAACGCGGGGCACCCACGGGGCTGCGCGGGCATGCGCGAAAGGCGCGCGAGGGCAGCGGCGCCAATGCCGTCTACTACAAGCTCTCGTCCTTCGATCCGGCCACGGGGAGATTCGGCATCGAGTGCGTGCAGGAGCTCATCGCCTGCCGGCTCGCGGGGCTCCTGGGCATCGAGCATGTAGCGGCGCGCCTCGTGCATGCGCGCATTATGCTCGACGGGCAGGAGCGCTCGACTTGGCTGCTGCGCATGAAGAGCTTGCGCGCAAAAGGCGAAAGGAAGCTCCCCTTCGCACTCTTCTACCAGCTCGAGCGCCAGCGCGGAGAAACGCCGTTCGAGATGGCGCACCGCTTGGGATGGAGTGCGCAAGTCGACCGCATGCTCGCCTTCGACTACCTTATCGCCAACGCCGGACGCGATGCCACCAACGTCGAGGTCATCGAAAGCGCCGATGGCATCTTGCGCTTGGCGCCGCTCTTCTCGAACGGGCATTCTCTGCTCAGCACCTGCAGCCACAGGGAGGCAAAAGGGCGCGTGCTCGACGCGCTCGCACCGGTCACGGCCGAGAACTGCTTTGGCGGCACCTCGCTCGAGGACAACCTCGCGCTCATCGAGAACCCCGCCTCGGTTCCCATGGTGAGCGCCGACATGCGCGAGACGCTTCTGAACGGCCTCGCCGCCGCGCTTTCCACCGCCGACCTCGAGGCGATCTGGGCCATCATCTGGACGAGGGGGCAGCGCTATGCGCGTCTTTGCCATCTATGATGCCCGCAAGACCAAGCGCCGCGCCTGCGCCTGGCTCATCTACGAACCCGGACGCGACGAGTACTTGATCGAGATCCGAGATGACGCGGGACCCGACGAGCTGCCCCTCGCGCTTGCCCTGGCGTCCGAGCGGGGAGCGCGGTACCTCCCCAACCGCATCGCGCGCCCCTGGGCGGAAAGCCGCTTGTTCGATTGCGGGCGCGCGGACATCGACGAGGTCCTCGAGCGCTTCGGCATCGCGGAGTTCTACCTGCCCACGCTGCTCGCGGCAACACAGGGGCGCTCCTCGGATGACGATTTCCTGCTCGAGGAGGTCCCGCAAGACGACTACCGTAGCGCCCCTATCGGGGAGCGCCCGGGGGCTCCTGCCCAGCTCGGCACCGCGCTCGGCCGCGCCCGGCGTGCAGCCGGCATGACGCAGGCCGAGCTGGCCGCGAAGACCGGCATACAGCAGGCGCAGATCAGCCGCATAGAGCACGGCAACGGCAACCCGACGCTCGGGACCCTCGAGACGCTCGCGCGCGGCGTCGGCAGAACGCTCGACATCACGCTGGAGTAGTTAGGTTCTAGAGTGACTTGCATCGAGAGGCGCCAGGTGGTCGACCACGTAGGTGGGTTCGATGCGCTTTCTGGCCGGCTGCTCGCCCACGTGGGAGAGTTCGACGCGGATTTTGCATCGAAGGGCGCCTGGTGGTCGACCACGCGGGAGGCTTCGGCGCAGGCTGCACCGAGAGGGCCCTGGTGGTCGACCACGCGGGAGGGTTCGGCGCAGGCTGCACCGAGAGGGCCTTGGTGGTCGACCACGCGGCTGGGTTCGATGCGCTTTCTGCCCCGTTGCTCGCCCACGTGGGAGAGTTCGACTGTGTTTAGTCAAGCTTAATTTTCGGAATCGAGCACGGGAACTTTCGGGTTCCGTCACGAAAGTTTTTCGGCTTTCGTCACGCCCGCGGCCCCTCTACCTTCCCGACTTGCCGAGCATGAGGCTCTC
>JBMNPN010000110.1:0-6376 GCA_050943615.1 Coriobacteriales bacterium | reverse complement strand
TGTCTTACGGCTTTCGCGCTCAGCGCGAGGTCATCGAGAAGTCCGAGGCGCTTGCGCTTGCCGAGCGCATTCCCTGGCTTTCTCTTTGGGACCTGGGCGGCACCGGCGCGGGCGTCATTGGGGCGCTCGCGGGCGTGGGCCTGCGCCTGAGCGGCGGCGATGGGCGCTTTCGCGGCAAGTGGAACCTCGTCGATCTCGCGCGGGAGGCCGGTCTTGGCGATGCAACGCTCACGGTGGGGCAGACCCGCGCGCTCATCGAGGAGCGCGTGGCGGGCCCGGTGAGCGTTGTGGGGCCTGGCGGCGAGCCGCTCGACGACGGGCTCTTCTTCACGCCGGGAAGCGAGGTCAAGCCGCTGCTGCGCGCCGGCGGCCTTCTCATCGTCGGAACGAGGAGGGGCGATATCGTCAAGCCCTTTTCCAAGGGAGACCTCGAGGCGCTCGGAGAGGGGCGCTCCGTCGAGGGGGTCGTCTGCCCGAGCTTTGCGCCCGACAACGACTGCGAGGAGTTCGCGGGCGCCGAGGGCGTGGCCTCGTGCGCGAACTGCCTGTATCGTCGTCTTACGGCGACGGGCTTTTCGTGCATGAGGGTCTGGGGCTTCAAGCCGAGGCAGGAGGTGCATGCATGAGCGAGGCGCTCTTCTGCCAGGTCGCGGTCATCGGCGGCGGCATCGTCGGGTGCATGGCCGCCCGCGAGCTTTCCCGCTACAAGCTCGACGTCATCGTCCTCGAGCGCAACAACGACGTCGGCAAGGGCTCGTCCAAGGCCAACAGCGGGATCATCCACACGGGCTTTCAGCCGCGCGAGGGCACGCTCAAGGGCCTTTCCTGCGTGCGGGGAAACGCGCTCTACACCCAGATCTGCTCCGAGCTCGAGGTGCCCTTCGAGCGCATCGGCGCGCTGTACTGCGCCTTCGGGCCCAACGGGCTGGAGAAGATGCACGAAAAGCACGACCGTGCGCTCGCCAACGGCGCAGGAGATCTGCCGATACTCTCCGGCGACGAGGCACGCGAGCTCGAGCCGCGGCTGTCCGATAAGGTCATCGCCGCGATGCGGGCCGATTCCACGGGCATCATATCCCCGTTTGCGCTCGTCATCGCCTGCGCGGAAAACGCCGCGCAAAACGGCGTGCGCTTTCGCTTCGAGGCGCAGGTCGAAACAGTCGAGCGCGTAAAGGGACGCTGGGCGATACATCTGGCCGACGGCACGCGCGTCGATGCCGACTACGTCATCAACACGGCCGGCGACCAGGCGGCGATTATCGACTGCCAGGTGCACGACGCCGACCTCATCGTGCGCCCGCGCCGGGGGCAGTTCTACGTCTTCGACAAGCAGGGGACCCTGGGCGGGCCGCCTGCGATTCGCCATGCGCTGTTCCAGGCGCAGGAAAACGACGAGGGCGGTACGCTTCTGACGCCCACCATCGACGGCAACATTCTGGCGGGCCCCACGAGCGAGAACGTTCGCTACTTTCACCAGAACGCGACAAGTCAGGCAGGACTTGACCACGTGCGCGACGTCGCGCGAAAGCTCGTGCCCGACCTGCAGCTCGGGCGCGTCATCACGGCCTTTGCGGGCGTGCGCGCCAACATCACCAACGTCGTCAAAGAAAAGAAGGACTTCGTCGTGCGCGAGAGCGCGCCGGGCTTCGTGAGCGCGCTGGGAATCAAGAACCCGGGCATGACGAGCGCGCCGGTTCTCGCGCAGCGCGCGGTGAGGATCCTGGGCGAGGCGGGGCTTCCGCTCGAGCCCGACCCCGCCTTCGACCCGCACCGAAAGAGGCGCGTGCCGTTTTTGCAATGCGACCATGCGACCCAGGAGCGCCTGCTCAAGGAGGACGCGAGCTTTGGGCACGTGCTGTGCCGCTGCGAGAAGATCACGGAAGGCGACGTGCGTCGCGAGCTTGCCGGCATCCTGCCGCCGCACGACTTCGAGGGACTCAAGCACCGCCTGCGCGTGTCGATGGGCAGGTGCCAGGGCGGTTTCTGCAAGCCGCGCGTGACCGAGATCTTGGAGGGTGCGCCGCCGCTCGACGTGCGCGACATCCCCGCTGAGGTCCATGCGGTCGCGTCGGATGACGAAATTGCTGTGGACGTGCTCGTTGTCGGCGCCGGGGCCGCTGGTATTGCGGCGGCTGCGGCGGCCGGGCACGCGGGCGCCTCGGTGCTGCTGGTCGAGCGCGAGGCCTACCTCGGCGGCGTGCTGCCGCAGTGCATCCACGACGGCTTCGGCCTCTACGTCTTCGGGGAGAACCTGACCGGCCCGCAGTACCTCGAGCGCTGGCAGGGCGAGCTCGATGCGGCCGGCGTCAAGTGGGCGTGCGCGACGAGCGTGACCGAGCTTTCGCACACGGGAGATGTCTTTCGCGCGCGGGTTGTGGGCATGCCGCTCGGCGGAGCACGTGCCGTCACGGCCAGAAGCGTCGTCATCGCGAGCGGGTGCCGCGAGGTAACGCGCGGGCAGCTTCGCATTCCCGGGACGCGCCCCGAGGGCATCTACACGGCCGGCACCGCGCAGTACATGGTCAACATCGAGCACAAGCTTCCCGGCGACAAGGTCGTCATCTTGGGCGGCGGCGACATCGGGCTCATCATGGCGCGGCGCATGACGCTTTCGGGCGCCGAGGTCCGCCTGCTGGTCGCCAAGGAGGCGACGGGGCTGGTGCGCAACCACCGGCGCTGCATCGACCCCTACCACATCCAGACGCGCTACGGCTGGGGTGTGGCCTCCATTCACGGCTACGGACGTCTCAAGGGCGTCATGGTCGCGCCGTTCAACAAGGACGGCTCCTACGACATGGAGCGGCGCGAGTACGTGCGCTGCAACACGCTGCTCATCAGCTGCGGGCTTGTTCCCGAACGCGAGCTCTACGAGTCGGTGGAGGGCGCGCCGGGGCTCTTCATCTGCGGAAACGCGGAGTCCGTTCACGACCTGGTGGACCGTGTGAGCGTCGAGGCGCTGCGCACGGGGCTCGACGCGGCGCGCGTGTCCGGCCACGAAGGGTCGCTTCCCGATTGGCTCGAGGAGGTTTCGCGTCTCAGGATCGGCGCACTACCGGTAGGGGAGCATGTCAAATGGCTGAAGTAACGCGACGCGAGTTTCTGCGCGGGTGCGCCCTTGCGGTTGCTGCGCTCGGTGCCAGCACCTTCGGGCTTTCGGGTTGCTCTGCGAGCGGCTCGGGCGGGCAGGTCACGGTCACCGACTACGTGGGCCGCCAGGTCGAGGTGCCCTCTTCGCCTGAGCGCATCGCCGGACTCGACTCGTTCACTGGAGAGCTGATGGTGCTCTGCGGCGCGGGTCCGCAGCTGGTGGGCACGCCCACGGGCGTCGTCTCCGACGTGCTGCTCCAGCAGATCTATCCCGACCTCGTGAACGTCCCGGCGCCCATGTCCAATGGCGCCATCAACATCGAGGAGCTCATGAGCGAGGACCCGGACGTGGTGATCGTCAAGGAGGAGGTCTACTCCACCAGCGGGCAGCCCGAGAAGCTCGACGCGACGGGCATTCCCTATGTGGTCGTGGGCTACACGAGCATCGACGAGCAGGTCAGCGCGATGCGGCTGGTCGGGCAGGTCTGCGGTGGGGACACCGAAGGGCGCGTCGAGAAGCTCGCGACCTACTACGAGGACACCGTCGCAGACTGCAAGAAGCGCGCGCAGGATTTGAAGGATGCCGACAAGGTGAAGGTCTACCATTCGATCAACGCGCTTGCGATGACCGACGGCGCGAATTCGCTTGGCGCCGATTGGGTGTCTGCGGTGGGGGCGGTGGACGTGAGTGCGACTGACGAGAGCGCCGCGTCGGCGACCGACTACACCGCCTCGCTCGAGCAGGTCTATTCCTGGGACCCCGACGTCATCATCTGCAACAGCGCCGACACGACCGACTACCTCAAGACCAAGGCCAACTGCGCGGGGCTGCGCGCGGTCAAGTCTGGCGAGGTGCACACCATTCCCGTGGGCGCGACGCGCTGGGGGCAGCGCGGCAGCGTCGAGACCTACCTTGCCATGATCTGGCTCGGGAAGACCGTCTATCCCAAGCTCTACCGCGACGTCAATCTCAAGAAGACCGTGGTGAGTTACTATCGGGACTATATCGGCCTGGAAATAGACGATGCGACCTATAAGAAGATCCTCTCGGGCGAGGGGATCCGGCAGCAGTCGCAGAAGGGCGGCCAGTAGTGCCCCGACTCGATCAGGAACCGCGCGAGCGCCTGAGCTCGGGGCAGCGCGTGCTCGCTGAAGATGAGCTCGCCGAGCTTTCGCGGACGGATTCGCGGAAAGGTGCGACGCTCATCATCTGGGGCCTCGGGATCGCCGTGGTGGTGATCGCGGCGTTCTCGTTCTGCCTGGGGCGCTATGCGGTCTCGATCGAGCAGGTAGGGGCCGCGCTTGCCAACGCGATCGTCCAGCTTCCCTCGATTCTGGGCGGGGCACGGCCCGACCTTTCGGCCGCCGATTCCGTGGTGGTCAACGTCCGGCTGCCGCGCATTTTGGCGGCGCTTCTGGTGGGCGCGGCGCTCGCGATTGCCGGCGCGAGCTACCAGGGCGTCTTCAGGAACCCCATGGTCTCGAGCGATATCCTCGGCGCGAGCGCGGGTGCGGGCTTCGGAGCGTCGATGGCGATTCTCGCCGGCGCGTCCGGCGTCATCGTGCAGATCGCGGCCTTCGGCTGCGGGCTTCTGGCGGTCGGGATTACCTATTCCATCGGCAATGCCGTGGGCAAGGGGGATTCCTCGACGCTTTCGCTTGTGCTGGCGGGCATCGTGGTGCAGGCGCTGTTCCAGGCGTTCATCGGCTGCGCCAAGTACCTGGCCGACCCCTATTCCCAGCTGCCCGAGATCACCTACTGGCTCATGGGCTCTCTTGCCAACGTCAGCCTGGAGGACATCGGGCTCATCTTGCTGCCGCTGATTGTGGGGACGGTGGTGCTGCTCGCGCTGAGGTGGCGCGTCAACGTGCTCTCCTTTGGCGATGAGGAGGCGGCGTCCCTCGGCGTCGACACGCGCAAGCTCAGGTTCGTCATCATCGTCTGCGCCACGCTGGTCACGGGCTCGGCGGTCTCGGTGGCAGGGCAGGTGGGTTGGATCGGACTGGTCGTGCCGCACCTCGCGCGGATGATCGTGGGGCCCAACTACCGCCACCTCATGCCGGCCTCCCTCGTGATCGGGGCGGGCTTTCTGCTCATCGTCGATGATGTCGCGCGAAACATCATGTCCGCCGAGATTCCCCTGGGGATACTCACCGCGCTCATTGGCGCGCCGGTCTTCGTGTTCCTGCTGCTCAAGGGCAAGCGGGGGTGGGTCTGATGACGCCGCTTCTGCAAGTTTCGGGTTTGAGCTGCGGGTATTCGGGCGTGGCGGTCCTGGAGGACGTCGACTTCTCGATTTCTGCCGGCGAGGTCTGCTGCATCCTCGGGCCCAACGGCATCGGCAAGACCACGCTCTTCAAGACGATTCTGGGCAGCCTGCCTGCGCTTTCGGGCAGCGTCGAGTTCGAAGGCGAGGACCTGCTCTCGATGGGGCCGTCGGAGCGCGCGCTCAAGATCGGCTACGTTCCGCAGGCGCACACGCCGCCGTTTCCCTTCACCGTCCTGGACGTGGTCGAGATGGGGCGCACGGCGCACCTGTCGACGTTTTCGGCGCCGTCGGAGAAGGACCGAGCGCTTTCGCTCAGGGCGCTCAACGAGCTGGGGATCGCGCATCTGTGCGACCGCATCTACACGCAGATTTCGGGCGGGGAGCGGCAGATGGTGCTCATCGCGCGGGCGCTCGCGCAGCAGGCGCAGCTGCTCGTCATGGACGAACCGACTGCCAACCTCGATTTCGGCAACCAGGTCAAGGTGCTCGGGTTCACGCGCGATCTGGCGCAGCGGGGGCTGTCCGTGCTGATGACGACGCACACGCCCGACCATGTCTTCATGTGCGCCGACACCGTCATCGTCATCGACCGCGACCACCGCTGCCATGTGGGGCCGCCCGACGATGTCCTGAGCGACGAGCTGCTCTCCGAGCTCTACGACGTCCCCGTCCACATCGCCGACGTCCCAACCCCCACCGGCACCGCAAGGGCCGTAGTAGCCCAGACGAGACCCAAGGAGTAGGGGAGCTGGGGCGCATCGAACCCTCCCACGTGGTCGACCACCAGAAGCCTCTCGATGCAGAAACCGCGCCGAACCCCGCCACGTGGTCGAGAAACCGGGCTGTAACTGCATCGAACTCAGGGACGTGGTCGACCACCAGGGCGGTTTCGATGCAAGATGCGCCGAACCCAACCACGTGGTCGACCACCAGGGCCACTTGGATGCAGAAACCGCGTCGAACTCCCCCACGTGGTCGAGAAACCGGGCAGAATCCGCATCGAACTCAGGGACGTGGTC
>JBMNPN010000109.1:0-6397 GCA_050943615.1 Coriobacteriales bacterium | reverse complement strand
ATATGAAGTCCGATCTGCACGCAGCGCAAAAGAAAGAGCGGGGTTGTCATTTCCCGCTCTGTCGCGTGAGGTTTTTTTTAGCGGAAACCTGCTGCTCCGTGTTGATTCCCCACAGCTCGATAATCTGCGGGAGAACCTCGTAAATCGAGAATGTGTTGAAGCTGTCGAGCCATTCCTCCGGCGTATCCGGCACGTCCTTGTCGGCGTGCTTTGCCATCAGCCACGCGATGTTCTCGAAAAGCTCCAGCGAGAAGGTGTCCAGATTCGAGCTTTCCGAATCGTTCTCGCTGATGCCTTTCTGCAGCTCATTCAGATCCCGGTAGATGTCCCTGTGGAACTTGTTCCGGTACAGACGCGGTATCGCAGCCGACGCTCTGAAAGTCACCGGCTGCCCGTCAATTTCTATTGTCTTTGTCACTGCCATCGCTTACTCCTCCTCAGTGCTGTAGCTCGTACTTGCCTTTGCGCCGGACGAAGTGCCAGAGCCTGCTGCGGTGTCGCTCGGCTCGTAGACCTTGTCGTACCAGGCGTTGTAAACAGACTCGGATGTGTTCGAGCCGGTCTTGACCTTCACAAGGCCTGACGGAAGCGGAGAAACCGTGATGGAAAGGGTGTCGGTCTGTACCTCGGTAGAGTCCTCCTTGGTCTGACCGGAAACGGACGGCCTTGTCGCGGAGCAGTAGTACATGCAGTGGCGGATCTTCCTCTGGTCGCCGGAAAACTCGAACAGCAGCGCGAAATGCTCCGGCTCCACATCCTTGTTCTCTGCAATCACGCCGTTCGCGTCCTCGGTCTCGTGCATCACGTCCGTGAGGAAGCTCTCCGGAATGAGCGCCAGCTCGAAGTCGCCGGAGTACCCGTTGTTGTTCGACACCATGTAGTAAACCGTGTCGTCGGCGTAGAACGGCTCGTTGTCGCCCTCGGCGTCAAGCGAAAGGCTGACCGCGCCGGGCATCGCCACAGGCGTGCCGAATGTCACGGTGCCGTCCTCGGCGAGCGTCGCGATGGCGTAGTGGCAGTTCTTCAGGCCGAACTTGACCTTGTTCTTCTTGGTAGTAGCCATATTCTTTAACCTCCAATAATCTTTGTCTGGTAAAGCACCTCGTACATCTTTTCGTCCTCGATCCAGACCTCCGACTTCTCATAGGGAAGCTCATGCGCGGTCAGGATGGATTCGATTTTCGATTCGATGTCCGGGTCCTTTTTGTCTGTATAAAGCTCGATGTTCAGCTCGTCGACCTTCTGCCAGACCACGTTGTCCGCGAACATGTTGTCCGTTCCCGGAAACAGAAAGCAGATGAACGGCGGGTCTGGAGACTCGCCCTCGGCGAAGTGGTCGTAGGCGACGGGAAGTCCGGCTTCCTCGAGCATGGTTACAACTTCGTCGTAGCTCATGGGCGTCATCCTTTCAGCTTCTGCTGGATTTCGCGCACCAGCTTCTCGTTGCCTGCCTGCTCGGCAGGTGCGATATGCGGTCTTGCAGCGACTCTGCCTCCGCCGCGCTTGGCGTGGCCATGCTCCAGCAGATGCGCAATCTGGTAGCGGTTCCGGGAATGCACCACCATGTCGAGGGAGTCCGCGCTTTCGCTGACTGTCTTGACCGACCACGACTTCTTGTACTTGCCGGTACGCACAGGAACGTTTGCCTGTATGTCCTTGCGGACGGATTTTGCGGTGTCCCTGACCGCGTCCTTCATATCGTCCGCGGCAAGGTCGGCGTACTCCCGCAGGCCTTTCATCACAGCGTCGCGCAGGCCGTCGATTGATACCTTCTCGTTCATGTCGTTTTCTCCAATGCGCAGTTGAATTTGATGGAATTCTTCTTATAGCCCATCGGGTTCACATAGGTGATGTTGTACGTTTTGCCTTCCGCGAGAATCCGGTACTTGGTGGAGACGACCTCGGCAAGCTCAGAACACCAGCGGCATGTGAAGTTCAGCGATTCCTCCGGGTTGACGACCTCGCCGGAGGTCTCCGAGCCGTAGGAGTCTGTGCCGACCGTCGCCCAGCACTTGAAGTAATCCGTCCAGGTCGCGGTGTGGTTGCCGTACTTGTCCGATGTGACCGTGTTCTTCTGGAATGTGACCGGCACGCGCATGCTGGCGATCTTCATCAGAATCCCTCCTTGCGTATGCCGAACAGAAGCGCCCGGAGCGTCAGGTTCAGCTGGTTGTGGTCGGCGCCCTCGCGGTGCTCGTACAGGTACGCCACGGTGTAGAGGATGGCGATGCGCATGCGGATGAGGATTTTCTCCTCGCTGGCTTCCCATTCCTCGTCGCTGTATCTTGCGATGTCCTGCACGGTCGCGGTAGCCGATGTTATGAGATTCTGGATCAGCTCGTCCTCATCGGAAAAACTGACTCGCAGATAGGTTTTTGCTTCCTCAAGCGTTACTTCCATGGGACACCTCCAATAAAAGTGAAGCGGACACCCGTAATGGATGCCCGCCTACAACAAAGCAAAATCAATCAGCCCGCCGCCTTGACGGAAAGACCTCTGACGGCTTCCGGCAGGATCAGCTTGCCGTCCACGCGCTCGGACGCGAGGAATCCGATCTGCCCGTTCGCCGCGTAAAGCTCGGACAGGCGCTTGAAGCTGCGTCCCTGACGGTCGGCGATCCAGTAGTAGCTGAAGTCTCCGAACAGGATCGGAACATTGCCAGCCGCAAGCTCCGGCGCGTAAATCGAAGTGCGGTACGGACGGTTGAGAATCGTATCCGGCTGACCGGCTATAACAGACGGCTGCCAGATGTAGTTTCCGTTGCCGTCCTTGATCTTGCGCAGCGCCTTGACGGTGGAGTCGTTGAGAATCCAGACCGCGCGGTTGCGGTACACGCTTCTCAGGGAGTGGAACACGTCCATGATCTCGTCGAAGGTGATGTTCGTGTTGGCGATTTCCGTAGTCGCGCCTTCGGTCGCCTTGACCTTGGTGAAGACGCCTTCAGGCTTCTTCTGGCCGTCACCCACAAGGAACGCCTCCTCCTCGGCAGCGCCGATGCGTCTCGCGAACTCCGTGGAGATGTAGGACTGCAGGTCGAAGACCGAATCGTTCATCAGCTCCTCGGATACCTTGATCGCCGTTCCCAGCTTGTACGCGGAAAGCGTGATCTGGTCGAAGGTGTCGTCGGATTCCGGATAGAGCCCGTTTTCCTCCATCCATGAAGCGGTGCCGTGGGAAGCGACAATCGGGATGGTGTGCGTTCCGCTGTCGGTCTGGATGACGTGCGCCAGAGAGCGGAAGAAGTTCTCGTCGGTCAGCGCCTGCACGAGCGTCTTCTCGTATTCGTCCGGCACGAGATAACCGCCGTTCGCGTCGGTGCCGACCTCCAGAACGTTCTGCACGTCGTACCAGTTGCGCTTGCGGATAGAATCCCAGAAGGCAGTCTTGTACGCCTTGCTGCCGATGCCCGGCTTGTCGTCCGGCTCGTCCTTGGCTCCCGGCTTGCCGGTGAGCGGTGCGGAAGTCGGCGCGGAGAGCATCTTGTCGATCTGCTCCTGACGCTGCAGGCGCTCGATGTCGTGCGTCAGGTCGGTGACTTCCTTTTCCATCTTGTCGTAGGTGGCCGCGTCCTCCGCGGATACGTTGCCGCCGTTATCGGAGTGAGTGTCGAGAAAGTTCTTAGCTGCGTCCCACGCCTTGGCGCGTCTGTCCATGAGTTCCATAATCTTGGTCATAATAATTTCCTCCATTCATTAGTGGCTGAGAAGCGACAGCCGCTTCTCAAGGTCTGCGGCCTTCACGGTCGCTGTTTTCTTTTCAGCTTTGCGTTTCGGTATCAGCTTTGAGAGCAGGGAGTCGGTGACAGCTTTCCGGGAGAAAAGCATCTCGATTTCCGTATCGTCGTCAGGCTCCTTGATGTCGTCGCTATCCGGCTCTGCGCCGTCTGCGAACAGTATCTCGTCGGCGAATCCCAGCTTCTTTGCTTCTTTGGCGTTCATCCAGGTCTCGGCGTCCATGAGCTTGCTGATCTTGTTCCGCGAAAGTCCGGACTTGATCTCATAGGCGTTCATGATTGACTCTTTGACCTCAGACAGCATGTCGATAGCTTTCTGCATTTCTTCCGAATCGCCAATCGCGATGGTCGCGGGATTATGCACCATCAGCATCGCGACCGGGCTCATGCAGACCTTGGTTCCGGCCATTGCGATAACGCTTGCCGCCGATGCAGCGAGCGCGTCAATCTTGACGGTCACGTCATACGGGTAGTCCATCAGCATGTTGTAGATCTGCGCCGCCGCAAAGACGTCGCCGCCGGGACTGTTGATCCATAGCGTGATGTTGCCTTCGCCGCTGTTCAGTTCGTCCTTGAAGACCTGCGGCGTGATTTCGTCACCGTACCAGGTCTCATCGGATATTTCCCCGTCGAGGTAGAGCGTTCGGTCGCTGCCGAAGCTGTCCGGCGTTTCGTTTCTGGTCCATCGCCAGAATTTTCTTGTCATAGGGACTTCCTCCTTTCCCGGAGCCGGTTATCGGGCTCCGATTGTTCCAGTGTTTCTTCTGATTCCTGCGTTTCATCAGGTTCCTCCGTTTCTGTACTTGCTGAAGCCGCGAATATTCCGGCGTCTTCGAGCTTGGTCATGTTGCCGTTGATGAGGTACAGGTCGCCGCCCTTGTCCTCTGGAATGCGGTCAAGGTTTTCAAGCTCGCGGATATCGTTTGCGCTCATCCATCCGTTTTGCCTTGCGGTGGCGTAACCGTTCATGCGGCTCTGATAGTCCCCGCGAAGCAATCCGTCTACGTTGAACTTGAAGAAGTAATCCTTCTTCTCCTCGGGACGGAGCAGAGCTCGGCGCATTGACTGTTCCCAGCGGGATACCCACGGGTCGAGCGTGTATTTGACGAATTCCAGCGACTGCTGCTCGATGTTCGAGTAGCTCGACTTATCAAGGTCGCCGATCATGTGCGGCGGGATTCTGAATATCCTCGCGATTTCGTCTATCTGGAACTTGCGCGTCTCCAAGAACTGCGCCTGCTCCGGGCTTATGCTGATCGGCGTGTATTTCATTCCTTCCTCGAGCACCGCCACTTTGTTGGAGTTGGCGCTGCCGCCGAAGGCCGAGTTCCAGCTTTCGCGGACTCGCTCCGGATCTTTGACCACGCCGGGGTGCTCCAGTATGCCGCCGGGCGTCGCGCCGTTGGCGAAGAACTTAGAGCCGTACTCCTCGGTCGCAATCGCAAGGCCTATGGCGTTTTTGGCCATCGCAATCGGCGAGTAGCCGACTAAGCCGTCGAAGCCGAGACCGGGAATATGCAGCACATCCATCGGAGATAGCCGTACAAGCGAACCGTTCATGGTGTGCGCCTCGTCGGTCGAGGTCTGATATTCGTAGTAGAGCTGGCCGTTCTCGTCGCGGTCGACCGTCATGCGGTTCGGCATGAGCGGATACAGCGCCACGACCTCGCCCTTGCCGTTGCGGATGATCTGCGCGTAGGCGTTGCCCCAGAGGAGCAGGTGCGTCATGAGCGTCTCCCGGAACACGAAAGAAGTCATCTCCGGATTCGGCTCATCGTGCAGCAGCTCGTAGAGCGGGTGGTCGATGGCCTTCTCCTTACTGCCATTATCGGTGTAGCGATACAAATGAAGCGGCAGGCCCGCGATTGCCTCTGACAGGATTCGCACGCACGAGTAGACCGCCGTCATCTGCATGGCGGAGCGCTCGGTCACGGCTTTGCCGCTGGTTGTTCCTCCGAAGAAGAAGCGGTAGCTGCTCCCGGCGGTTGAATCCTTGGGTGCGTCTCGTCCTCTGAACCATCTGTTGAATATGCTCATAACATTCCCTCCATACTGTTAAGGGCCTCCCGTAGAAGCAGGAAGCCCATGATTGCCATCAAAAACATGCATTTGTACCTCAGATAAAAAGAATGCCGCGGCTGTCATAAACAGAAGCGGTGTTGTCGTTGCCCATTCGTATCGCCCGGTCGAGCGCCATGATCGTCGCGATTGCGCCGTCGATTTTCTCGGTTGATTTCTCCTTGTCAGCCTTGATGTTGCCTGCCGGATCTGTGCGGATGAAGAGGTTGTCCATCATCCAGCGGAGCACCGGATGGCCTCCGTGGGCGATCCGTTTCTCCAGAACGAGCTTCATCAGTTCCTTGGTCGGCGGGCTCATGTCCTTGAAGCCCTGTCCGAAGGGAACGACGGTGAAGCCCATACCTTCGAGGTTCTGCACCATCTGGACGGCTCCCCAGCGGTCGAAGGCGATCTCGCGGATGTTGAAGCGTTCGCCGAGGTTCTCGATGAACTTCTCGATGTATCCGTAGTGGATGACATTGCCCTCGGTGGTTTCAAGAAATCCCTGCTTCTGCCAGAGATCGTAGGGGACGTGGTCGCGCCGGACGCGCAGGTCGAGCGTATCCTCCGGCACCCAAAAGTACGGGAGAACCACGTACTTGTCGT
>JBMNPN010000108.1:0-6450 GCA_050943615.1 Coriobacteriales bacterium | reverse complement strand
CGCTAAGGAGAAGATATTAATGGTTAGAGTTCGTTTTGCACCGAGCCCGACAGGCAATGTCCATGTCGGAAGTTTGCGGACTGCATTATATAATTATTTATTTGCAAAACAAAATGACGGTACATTTGTACTACGGCTGGAAGATACAGACCGAACACGTTATCAGGAAGGTTCGGTTGAAAATCTTTTAAATGCGCTTTACACAACCGGTGTTGTGCCTGATGAAGGCCTTCAGCTGATTGACGGCAAGCCGGTTGAAAACGGCGAATACGGTCCGTACATTCAATCGGAAAGACTGGATATTTATAAAAAATACATTCAGCAGCTGATTGACGAAGGAAAGGCTTATTACTGTTTCTGCAGCAAAGAGCGCTTGACCCAATTACGGGAAGAACAGAAGAAAGCCGGTGAAACCCCGCGCTACGACGGCCACTGCCGAAATTTATCTCCTGAAGAAGTCCAGAAGAGAATCGCCAACGGGGATCCTTATGTGATTCGATTAAAGCTTCCGGAAAATACCGACATTACCTTTGACGATGTCGTGCGGGGCAAAATCACGATTAACACGAAGGAAATGGACGACCAGGTCTTAATCAAAGAAGATGGATTCCCGACATATCATTTTGCGGTAGTCATCGACGATCACCTGATGAAAATCACTCACGTAATTAGAGGAGAAGAATGGCTTCCGTCTACACCAAAGCACGTATACCTCTATCAGTGTTTTGGTTGGCAGCCGCCAATTTTTGTTCATTTGTCCAACATTCTTAATGAAGACCATAAGAAATTAAGTAAGCGTCAGGGAGATGTCGCGGTTGGCGACTTCTTAGCAAAGGGTTACCTGCCTGAAGCTTTGGTCAATTTCCTCGCACTGCTTGGCTGGAGTCCAGAAGACGATCAGGAAATTTTCTCATTGGAAGAATTGGAAAAGGCTTTTGATATTCATCGAATCAGCAATTCCGGAGCCGTCTTTGATAGAGAAAAGCTCAATTGGATGAATGGCCAGTATATTAAAAAAGCGTCTGTCGACACCATTGTTGATGGCATCCAGCCGTTTTTGGAAAAGGCCGGGATGATTCAGACGGATTCAGAATCGGACAAAAACGTTTGGTTAGAAAAAGTAGCTGAACTGTTAAGAGACCGTATCGATTACTTTGCACAGGCGCCTGAACAGCTCGCACAAATATTGGATGACGATTACCAGATCGATGACTCGGATGAAGCTCAGGACATTCTGAACGCTGAAACGGTGCCGATTCTTTGCAGCGCATTAGATGAAAAAATGACTGTAGCAGATCAATGGAACGCAGCATATATCCAGAAAGATATTATTAAGGCGATCCAGAAAGAACACAAACAAGAAAAAATAAAGGGGAAGGCGCTTTACATGCCAATTCGTCTGATTTTAACTGGAAGCATGCATGGCCCTGATCTTGCCTTAATCATGGATGTTTTAGGAAAAGACGTCTGTCTGAACAGACTCCACCATTACACGGTACAATTGAAAGAGGAAAAATAAGTGAAAAAGAAAATCAACACGAAAAGCACGGTTGGATTTTTCGCTTTTGTTGCCATTCTAATTTTTTGTATGGTCGTTCTTTTCCACGGTATTTCAGTTGGCGTGTACGATATCGGGAATATCAAGGAAAATATGCATTACGGTCTGGATTTGACAGGCGGCGTCAATGTGGTGCTTCAGGCAAAGCCGACTAAGGGGAAAAAACTGACCGACTCAAAAATGGAAGGAACGGTTTCGGCACTGAAAAACCGTGTCGATTCTCTCGGGGTATCTGAAGCAACAGTGACGCGTCAAGGAAAAAATCGTATCCGCGTTCAGATTCCTTCGATACAAAATCAACAGGAAGCACTTGATTTGATTGGTCGAACCGCTCAGCTTAAATTTGTCGGGCCAGATGGCAAAACCATCTTAACCGGGGCACATGTAACAGATTCAAAAGCCGTCACACAGAAAACAAGCAGTGGAGTCGAACAGCCTGTTGTTACATTAAAATTTGACAGCAAGGGGAAGAAAGCATTTGCCGAAGCGACACAAAAATATATCGGACAGCAGATTACCATTAAATTAGATGATGAGGTCATTTCTTCTCCAACGGTCAACCAGGCGATTACCGATGGCGAAGCCGTCATTGAAGGCAGCTCTGACATGGACGAAGCGGGGAATTTGGCTTCCCTGATTCGCGGCGGCGCGCTGCCGGTTAAGCTGACCACAGTGCAAGCGTCGACAGTCGGTCCGACTTTAGGGGCCAATTCGCTCGACCAAAGTATTTTTGCCGGTGTGATTGGGGTCGCAGCTGTTCTTGTTTTTATGCTCGTCTTTTACAGAGGACTGGGCATCATTGCAGATTTGGCATTATTGGTTTTTATTATGCTGGATTTAGTAGTGATGTCCTTAATGAACGTCACATTGACATTACCTGGGATTGCCGGCATGATTTTGACCATTGGGATGGCTGTTGATGCCAATGTCATCATCTTTGAACGCATCAAAGAAGAATCGAGAAACATGGGACAGTCACTATCCAGTTCAGTGAACGCAGGGTTTAAAAACGCGATGCGTTCGATTGTCGATTCAAATGTGACTACCTTGATTGCCGGCTTCGTGCTCTTTTTCATGGGGACAGGCTCAGCTCAGGGATTTGCATTGACACTGGTCGTTGGGATTATTTTGTCGATGTTTACGGCTGTTGTCGTAACTCGTCAGCTGATTAAATTGTTCTTAAATACCAATTTAATTCAGAATCCAAAATTCTACGGTATTTAATGGAGGGCAGATATGAACGTTGAGAAAAAAATTCCGATTATTGAAAAGACTAAAATCTGGCTCTCTATCTCATTAATCCTAATCGCGGTTGCAGTTGGCTCAATCCTCATTCGGGGATTGAATTACGGCATTGATTTTGTCGGCGGCACCATTGTTACGATTGATCTGCACCAGACCTTTAACGCAAAGGACATCAGAGCGATTACGGATTCCTATGATAAATCGGCGGACATCACTTATTCAGGCAGTAAAAAGCAAGAGGTTGTGATCAGCACAAAAGAAAGCTTATCGAATAGCCAGCAGAAAAAATTGTTTGCGTCTTTTAAGAAAAAATACAACTTGAGTAACAAGGATTTGGTTTCAGTTGATAACATTACCGCCAGCGTAGGCGCGGAAACGACACGGAATACGATAATTGCATCGATTGTGGCGGTCGTTTTAATGTTGGTATACGTGACGATTCGATTTGAATTTTATTTTGGGTTGTCTGCGGTTTTGGCATTGATTCATGACATAGTGATTGTCATTGGCGTATACGCACTATTCCAAATTCAAGTCAATTCTCCGTTTATTGCAGCGATTTTGACGATACTGGGTTACTCGATCAACGACACCATCGTTGTATTTGACCGCATCAGAGAAAACGAAGGCTTCATCGGTATGAGCAACGAACAGGAGTTAACGAATTTAGTTGATCTTAGCATTACGCAGACCATGAGGCGAAGCATTAATACCGTTGCGACAACGTTGGTGGCAATCATTGCATTATATATTTTCGCCGTCGATGCGATACGTGATTTTGCGCTGCCGTTGATCGTTGGGATCGCTTGTGGATGTTACTCTTCAATTTTTGTAGCAAGTCCGCTGTGGGTTATTTTTCAGAAAAAATCTTCCAGATCTAAATTTAATACAAAAATGCAGAAAAGATCACGTCGCGGGCAAAAGAACCGTCGGAAGGTTGAAAAAATTGAAGTCTAATAATGAAATGAAGGTCGAACGTAATTGTTCGGCCTTTTGTTATCTGTAAATAAAGGAGAAAGTCATTGCAAGAGATATGGTGTGAGCGAATTGATTCCAGCCAGCCTGAATTAGCAGCTGTGATCGATGAAATCGCAGAGGAATGCAGTATTCCAAGAGCCGTTGCAAAAATTGCTGCAGCGCGTGGGTGTCAAAACAGCATGGAGGCCATGGCTTATTTGGAGCCCAACGTAGAGGATTTTCACAGTCCCTGGGATCTGCCAGATATGCAAAAGGCTGTCGAGCGGATCTTATCGGCTAAGAAAAATGGTGAGAAGGTCTGCGTTTACGGGGACTATGATGTCGACGGCACGACTGCTGTATCGATTTTAATTGATTATTTTAAATCGCTTGGTATGAATGTCATGCACAAAATTCCCAATCGTTTAATTGAAGGGTACGGCATGAACATTGAGGCCGTACAAAAATTAGTCGATCAAGGCGTTAAGCTGATTGTGACGGTTGATAATGGCATAGCGGCGAAAGACGAAATTGCCTATGCTGCAGAACATGGAGTCGATGTGATTGTCACGGACCACCACGAGTGTCAGGGGGAACTGCCGAAGGCAATCGCTGTGATTGATGCGAAGCGTCCCGATTCTCAGTACCCATTTTCTGAACTTTGCGGAGCGGGCCTTGCCTTTAAATGCGTGCAGGCGCTGGAGGAAGCTCAAGGTCAAACGCGCGATTTGAGCAATTATTTGGAATGTGCGGCGATGGCGACGGTTGCGGATATTGTGCCACTTCAAGATGAAAATCGCCTGATTGTTAAAATGGGCATTGAATCGATCAATACTGATTGTAAAAATATCGGAATTCAGGCGTTGGCTCAGGTCTCAAATGTGCAGGAAGTGACGTCGGGCAATATTGGATTTGTATTAGCGCCGAAAATCAACGCCGCAGGCCGGCTGGGCGAAGCGGACTGCGTTGTGGATTTGTATACGAAAAAAGAGGCTGTGCAGGTCAATCAAGTCGCAGAATTCTTAAAAGACGAAAACGAAAAACGCCAGGAAATTGAAGCTCAAATTTATAATGAAGCGGTGCAGGTCATTAAATCGCAGAAGAAATATCAAGAAGTTTTTATCTGCGCTGCTGGGAAAAACTGGCATTCGGGCGTGATCGGCATTGTCGCCAGTAAAATTCAGGAAATTTGGTATCACCCTGTTATTGTGATGGGAATCGATGAAGACGGGGTTGCAAGAGGAAGCTGCCGCAGTGTTGAAGGCATTAATATTTTTGAAGCGCTGTCAGGCTGTTGCGAGCTGTTTGAAACCTATGGCGGTCATGAGATGGCAGCCGGGTTTTCAATTAAAGAAGAGAATATTCCTAAATTAGAATCATTTTTGAAAGAATGGGCAAAAGAAAATCATTCGAGAAAAAACCTAATTAAAAAAATTTATTACGACGGCGATCTTTCGGAAAACGATATTGACTGGGAATTGATGGATTGCATCTCCATGTGCGAACCCTACGGCGTAAAGAATCCAGGCCCGCTTTTTCGGGTAAGTCATATTCATCCCGAGGAAGTTAAAACGATGGGGCAGGATCAGGCGCATTTGTGCTTTAAAGACGGGAATTTCAGGTGCATTGCTTTTTCGCAGGGAAAATTGGCAGCCGCTTTACTTAGAGACTATGACGAAGGTATCGATGTTTTGGCTGTTCCGAAAATCAATCATTTTATGGGAAACGACCAAATTGAACTGATGGTAAAAAATATTCAAATTCCTGAATTATTTGACCATGAAAAATGCTGGCAATACTTGAAAATTCTCAAAAATGCGTCGGATGCTGTGGTCAATGAACTGCCAATTTGGCAGTACGATCAAAAAGATATTTTACCGAATCGGGAAGAAACGGTCTGGGTTTATAAAATGTTAAAAAAATATGCAGAAAATGGCGTAAAATTTGATGCCTTGATGGATCGAAATGAAACCCTGAATTGTTTTAAGCTGCTTGCGATATTGGAAATATTCAATGAAATCGATGTGGTTCACTCAAAATTGAAGAAGGGTATCATATATTCAAAGATTCCAAAAGAACAACAAAAAAAGGATATAAAAAAAGCAGAGTTAGTGATAAAATTAAAAAGAAATATTAACTAGAAATGTGGGGATTACAATGGATTTAAAAAGTAAAATCGCAATTTATCCTGATTTTCCAAAACCAGGCATTAGTTTTAAGGACATTAACAGCTTAATTAAAGACGGGGAAGCTTTTCACGAAGTTACCGATCAGTTTTATGAAATCGCAAAGGCTTTGGACGTGAACGTTGTCTGCATTCCCGAAGCGCGAGGCTATATTTTCGGCTCAGCACTGGCGTACAAATTAGGCGTTGGTTTGGTGCCGATTCGTAAACCCGGAAAACTGCCAGGCGAAGTTATGGCAAAATCTTATAAACTGGAATACGGTGAAAATACTGTAGAAATTCAAAAAGATGCCATTAAGACAGGCGACCGTGTCTTAATTATCGACGACTTGCTTGCCACGGGCGGTACCATGAAAGCAGCAATCGATTTGGTTGAACTGCTTGGTGGGGAAGTCTGCGGCGCGCTGTTCATGATTGAATTGACAGATCTTAAGGGCAGAGAAGCGTTAAAAGACTACTACGTCCAGTCATTGATTCAATTCCCTATTTAATAGAACTTTATAGA
>JBMNPN010000107.1:0-6506 GCA_050943615.1 Coriobacteriales bacterium | reverse complement strand
GCCCGGCGGACAAGATGGGCTTTGTGGGCGACCGCCTCTACACCGATGTGGCCACCGGGGTCAACAACGGCGCCAACGGCTTCCTCGTCCTGACCGGCGAAGCGGATATGCAGACCGTCGCCGAATCGGACGTCGAACCGACGTGCATTTACGATTCATTGAAAGAGATGGAAAAATATTTATAAGCCTAGTTATTGCAACTCTGATCTATTTTAACAAAAGGAATAGCTTGGGTTGTTTTAATAAAATTAAATAATTTCATTTTATATGGAGAGAAGGAGTTAAATAAAATGAGATATTTTTTGGGTTTGGATCTTGGTACTGGCGGAATCAAAACCGTATTGTTTACTGAGGAGGGTAAAGAGGTTACTTACGCTCTTCAGGAATATCCACTGTATCAGCCACACAACGGCTGGTCGGAGCAGGAACCGGAAGATTGGTATAATGCAGCAATTACGACGATAAAAAAGGTTATGGATACATCAGGTGTTCCAAAGGAAGAAGTACTAGGAATTGGTATTGCTGGCCAGATGATGGGCGCGGTACTTCTTGATGATCGCGGAGAACCATTGCGTCGGGCTATTTTATGGAACGATCAGCGAACAGAAGAAGCGACGAAAGAAATGAGTCGGCGTGTTAATCCAAAAAGGATGCTTAAAGTCACCTGCAACCCCCCAAGAGAAGGATTGACCGCAGCAAAAATTTTCTGGGTTGAACAAAATGAGCCGGAAATTTATTCAAAAGTTCGTCATATTCTACTTCCTAAGGATTATGTTCGTTTTCGTTTAACAGGAGAATTTGCAACAGAAGTTTCGGACGCTTCTGCAACACAACTGTTGGATGTTCCAAAGCGCTGTTGGTCGGATGAAATGATGGACGGTGTAGGTGTTAAGCCATACATGCTTGGAAAAGTTTATGAGTCTTATGAAGTAACAGGGACATTAAAACCAGAGGTTGCGAATTACGTCGGCCTATCGGAAAAGACGGTCATCGTCGGAGGAGCAGGAGATAATGCAGCTGCCTCTGTTGGAACAGGCGTTGTTTCCGAAGGACGTGCAATGACGACGATTGGAACTTCTGGCGTTGTTTTTGCCTACACGAATCGACCAGCTATAGATCCAAAAGGAAGAGTTTATACTTTCTGTACAGCCGTTCCAGATTCATGGCACATGATGGGATTAGTTAACTCCGCGGGGCTGTCTCTCAAATGGTATCGCAACAATTATTACCCAGACGATGAAGATTATTTACAAATTGATAAAGATGCCGAAGCCTCAGCGATTGGTTCGAATCGATTAATCTATTTACCATATTTGATGGGAGAAGTAACACCTCATTTGGATGTTAACTGTCGCGGCGCCTTTATTGGCCTTTCAGCGATTCATCAGAAAAAAGATTTAACGCGAGCCATTATGGAAGGGGTCACCTTTGCATTAAATGAATCGATGGATATTTACCGTGAATTAGGGGTTGAACCGACATTTATGCGAATGTGTGGCGGTGGTTCTAAATCACCGTTATGGCGTCAGATGATGGCGGATATCTACAACGTACCGGTTGTTCTTCCCGCAGGCGTTTCCGAAAATAGCGCTGCACTTGGAGCAGCCATCTTAGCTATGGTTGGAACAGAAACATATTCAAGCGTTCCGGAGGCTTGTGATAAGATTGTGTCGCTACGCAATGAAGTATATGATCCTATACCAGAGAATGTCGAAAAATACGCAAAAGTCGGAGAGCTATATCGAGAAATGTATCCGGCATTAAAAGAACAATTCAAGAAGCTTGTTCAGTTAAAATTATAAATTAATCGCTACAGACATATATGCCATATATCTCTCTTACAAAGAACAAAGGTAGAAAATCTATCTTTGTTCTTTTTTAATGTTTGAATTCAGGTTTTGTTTTTAGAAACAGCGATACGGGAAGCATTCAATGCTTTGTAGTAATACTTTTCGTCTTGCATAAATGTCGCGGTGTAGAGGATGTCGACAATGGTCAATTGAACGATTCTTGAAGCCATAGCTTCGGAATGATATTTATTATCATTTGTAGAACTCAGTAAATAGAGATCAGATAAATGAGCTAAAGTTGAATTAGAAAAACTCGTTAGGCTTAAAATTTTAGCGCCATTTTCTTTAGATGTCTGAACAACATGATTGACTTCAAGACTTTCACCTGTATGAGAAATGGCAAGCATGATATCTTTAGGGGTCGATTGTGTGCAAGTGATATTCATTAAATGAGGATCAGGAAAATATCTTACATCAAGACCAATTCCAGCAAATTTGTGATAAGCATCCATTGCGATAGCAGCGGAGGCACCTACACCATAAATTAAGATCCGCTCGGCAGATCGGATCATATCAATAGCTTTTTCTAAAATTGAAGAAGGAAGGAGCGTATTAATATCATTAATTGCAGAAAGAGTGTGTCCGATAATTTTTTGTTTAATGGTTTCTGGATCGTCGTGTGGGTCTAAATCATCGTTAATGGATGTACTGGGTTCTTTTGTAGTCGCCTGAGCAATTTTTACCCGAAATACCTGATATGAATTGTAATTAAGTTTTTTTAAAAATCGCATCACAGTTGTTTCACTCGTGTTGCAGGCTTTGGCTAATTCCGTAATTGAGAACATCGGAATACGCGTTGCATTTTTTAAAATAAAATCGGCGATTACTTTTTGTGTTTTAGATAAAGTATTATATTTGGTTCTAATATTTGTCAGAATCTCGTCCATTCGATGTTTACCTCCTCTTTATATTTTGCATTATAACATAAAAAGCAACTAAGAGAATAGACAAAAAATTACGATAGTAAAATATTTACCGTAAATATATTGACATCGTAAAAACAAGAATGTATAATAATTTACGTAAATAAAATTAAAACAGTAAAATATTAACGAATTGTAGGAGGAATATTATGAAAGCAGTACGGATGTACAAACCAAAGGATTTACGCGTAGAAGAAGTCGAAAAACCGATAATGCAGCCAGATGAAGTTATGGTTAAGGTACATGCCTGTGGTGTGTGTGGATCGGATATTCCAAGAATCTTAACTTATGGTGCACACGTTTCGCCGATCATTTGCGGTCATGAATTTTCGGGGGAAATTGAAGCCGTTGGTGATCAGGTTGAAGGGTACCAAGTGGGTGACCGTGTTGTGGTTCCGCCGTTAATTCCATGCGGACATTGTGAATGGTGTAAAAAAGGCATCTACTCTTTGTGTGAAGATTACGACTATTACGGATCAAGACGAGACGGTGCTTACGCGCAATACGTTTCAGTCAAGAAGACAAATTTGATGAAAGTTCCTGATGGTGTTTCTTATGAAGATGCAGCGACCCTTGATCCATGTGCAAATGCTTGGCATGGTTTGGTTAATCGTGGGCATTTTAAAGAAGGCGACACTGTTGCAGTCGTTGGAGCAGGACCGATTGGATTATTTGCGGTTCAGATCGCGCATATGAAAGGCGCGAAGAAAATTATTGCAGTCGATGTTTGGGATAAAAAACTCGAAATTGCTAAGAGTGTTGGTGCGGATGTTGTGGTCAACTCACTTGAAAATGATCCAGTAAAAGCGGTCATGGATGCGACAGATGGAGAAGGTGCCAATGTTGTGGTTGACTTTTCAGGGGCACCGGTTGCACAACAGCAGGCCATTATGATGACAGCGAAAATGGGACGAGTTGTCTTCCTTGGCATTTCTCATAAAGGGTTAGATTTAAAACCAGAAACCGTCGATACGATTATGCGGGGACAAATTGAACTTGCAGGGTCTTGGAATTCATTTACGGATCCTTTCCCAGGCGAAGATTGGATGGAATCTCTTAAGATGTATGAAAAGGGAATGACCGCGAAAGACATCATCAGCCATCGCATTACGTTAGATGAAGTTCCGGAAATTTTCAAGAACATTGATAAAGGGCATTATTTCTTTAATAAGATCATGATTTTCCCGTGGAAAGAATAATAATCTTTAGAAACAACAAGGGGGAGGTTGTTTAATGAATGAAGCAAAATATTTTATGGGCGTAGACACTGGAACGCAAAGCGTTCGTGTCGTCGTCACAGATATTAGTGGCAATGCTTTAGTCGCAAGTGAAAAACCATATACAACATTTTATCCTCAGCCAGGGAGAGCAGAACAAAAGCCAGAAGACTGGTGGTCATGCTTTAATGAGGCAGTAAAAGAGGTGACGGATCGATTATCAATGGGAGTACGCTATAGTATTGAAGGTATTTCAGTTTGCTCTACTTCGTCAACCGTTGTGCCCATTGATCAAAATGGTACGCCGCTTCAGGATGCGATTATGTGGATGGATACGCGAGCCATTAAAGAAATGGAAATTTGTAATGCGACAAATCATCCATGCCTAAAATATTGTGGTGGTGCGGAATCTGTTGAATGGATGATTCCGAAAGTATTATGGATTAAGAGGAATCAACCAGATATATACAAAAAATCATATAAAATCATTGAACAATTAGATTGGTTCAATTATAAACTCACAGGTGGCAAATTGGCAACGTCCATTTGCCAGGCCGCTTGCAAGTGGAATTACATCGATGGACATGGCGGATGGCAAAGTGACTTTTTTGAACAAATCGGTTTAGAGGATTATGCGGATATTTTAGTAACTGATGTTAAACAAGTTGGTGAACCCCTTGGGAAAATTAGTCATGAATTTGCCGAGAAATATGATCTTAATCCGGATATGTTGGTTATTGAAGGCGGCATTGATGCGCATATCGGCATGCTTGGTATGGGCGTTTCAAAGCCAGGACGTCTTGCAATGATTATGGGAACTAGCTTTGTTCAATTGTGCTTCTCGAAAGAACAAAAAGAACTTAGCGGCATATGGGGACCGTACATCAATCCAGTTGTCCCAGGATTAAATATCCTCGAAGGTGGACAGATTTCAGCAGGCTCAATTGTCAAGTGGTACATGAAAGAATGGGGATTTGACAAAATGGATCATCCCTATGAAGCTATTGCGGATATGCTGAAGGATACAAAGCCAGGCGCAAATGGTCTTGTCGCGTTAGATTTCTTCCAAGGGAATCGCACACCGTATAAAGATCCAAACGCAAAAGGCGTGATATATGGTCTGACATTAAGTCATACGAAAGCAGATATCTATCGTTCGCTTATCGAATCAGTTGCCATGGGTACTAAAAATATTATTGATAATTTTGAAAAACAGGGCGAACCGATTGATATGATCGTAGGCTGTGGCGGTGTCACAAAGGACAGTAATTGGATGCAAATCATCGCAGATGCAACTGGAAAACCTATTATTGTTACGGTTGATCCAAGTGCCGGCGGATTAGGCTGTTGTATTGTAGCATCGGTTGGAACAGGTACTTATGACTCGTTCGACGACGCAACAGAAGGTATGGTCAAAATGGCATATACAGTTGAACCAAATCCAGAAAACTACGCGGCTTACGAAAAAGTGTTTAAGAAATATACAGAATTGTACGATAATCTGAAAAATATGATGAATGATGAAGAATAATATTAAAGGAGAAAAGACAGAATGGACAAACAAGAAATTATCAGTAGATGCGACCATACCCTTCTAAAACCGTTTTCTACATGGGAAGACATGATTCCAATTTGCGAAGATGCGCTGAAATATCATACAGCATCTGTCTGCATTCCACCTTGCTACGTGAAGCCGGCCCATAAGAATTATCCGGACCTGAATGTCTGTACTGTAATCGGCTTTCCCAATGGTTACAACACGACAGAAGTTAAAGTTGCGGAAGCGATTCAAGCAATTGCGGACGGCGCGTCGGAAATCGATATGGTGATCAATATCGGTGAAATGAAAGCTGGTAACTACGATTACGTTCTTGATGAAATCAAAGCGCTTAGAAAAGCGACAGAAGGTAAAATTCTGAAAGTTATTGTTGAAACCTGCTATCTGGATGAAGCGGAAAAAATAAAAGTATGTGAACTGGTCACAGAAGCAGGCGCTGATTTTATTAAGACCTCGACTGGCTTTGGCCCGGAAGGCGCAAAAATTGAAGATATTGAGCTTTTCAAAAAGCATATTGGTCCTAATGTCAAAATGAAAGCAGCCGGCGGTATCAGCACTGTCGAAGATTTAGAAGCTTTTGTCAAGGCTGGCTGTGCACGTATTGGTACAAGTAGAGCGATCGGATTATTAAAAGATAAGTAAACATAAGCCATAATATAAAAATAACTCCTAGCTGTCGTTCACAGCTGGGAGTTATTTGCATATATAAGATTATTTCTGATACCGAAACGGTCCGACGCCGCGGCGGGATTTTTTGAGCAGGGTCAGTTCAGCCCACGGGATGCTTCTCAGATCTTCACCCTGTTCGAGCAGCTGAGGCACGTGCTTGATCAGGCCTTCAAAGGCTTGGGTTGCCTTGTGCGCGGAGGTGATGATCTGCTGGACGCAGTAGTTGGCGCGGAAGACCGCGAACTGAATCTGGGAATAGGCGATGCGGTCGAAGGTCTTGTCGGCCGTG
>JBMNPN010000106.1:0-6542 GCA_050943615.1 Coriobacteriales bacterium | reverse complement strand
ACAATGAGGGGCGGATCAAGCGCTCGCTGGGCGGGAAGAGCCCGATGGAGTACCGCGCGAGCCTCGGGCTCGAACTGTAGGAGACGGTACGGAAAAACGTTACCACCCCCGCGTGCGCAGAGGCCTCGCACATGTGCGAACGTTCTGCGAAAGAAGCACATCGAACCCAGGGACGTGGTCGACCACCAGGGCCCCTCGATGCAAGACGCGCCGAACCCAGCCAGGTGGTCGAGCATCCGAGCAGGCAATACCACGCAAATCACGCCTGTCAACGGGGGCTGCTTATGGCATAATGAACCATCGCGTGCCCGAGTGGCGGAATGGCAGACGCGACGGTCTCAAAAACCGTTGTCTTCGTGGCGTGTGAGTTCGAATCTCACCTCGGGCACCACTTCCTCTATAACGTCATCCATCACCTGACGTACCGTTTCCCCCCCCCACTGATTACGCTCTCCTGTAGCGACGCGCGGGTGCCACGTTCCCGACCAAACATTCATCATGTAATCAACATCCTGATCCTGCGAAGTCCATGGAAACGGAGCGCGAATCACCGAATATCGTGTTGATTTGTAATTCCGCCCAGGTTACTTTTCATGTGGCGGCAGCAGCGCTCTACGCGTTGTGTGCCATGCCAGACTTATTGGCCCAGATGCAATTGACCCCGCAATATAGGCGGAAACTCAGAGCTCTGGGCCTTTTTCCCTAGAGACAACATGATCAGATAAAGCGTAATGAAACCTAAGTGAATGAGGGTACATATACAGTATTTAGCATCATGTAAAGTTCCATCTGAATTAACAGCTCAATATCTTGAAATTTCTTAGCATGATGCGTATGTTTGGGGGGAGATGGAGGCATGGCAAGACCTAGGGGACCAGAGTACGACCTAGAAGAGGTGAAGAGACTCGCGGCGGCCGAGAAGCTGAAGTTGTCCATGCGCGTCGATTGTTACCTGAGAAACCATGGATACGGCATCCCCATGGAGTGCGCGATGGACGTCATCGCCAGCTTGGACGAGTCATGCTTCTACAAGACCATCATGCTCGAGAAACGCGATGGGAAACCGGCAGACGTCTACCGCGGCGTCGAGTGCCTCGACGAAACATGGTACGTAAAGCTGTTCGTCGACTCAGACGGAGATGCGGTGGTGCAGGTGTGGTCGATGAAGGAGGACGGGTATGCATTCTAATGAGAGCCGCACGGAGAAGTGCCCCGAATGCGGCGGGGTCATGCATCTGACGAATACGCCCATGAAGGGGCGCTATCACGGCGAGACATTCGTGATCGACGGCATAGAGCGGCTCGAGTGCGAGGACTGCGGAGAGTCGCTCATCGACTTCGAGAACTCCAACAAACTCGACAGCGCCCTCAAGGCCGAATACGAGAAACGCCACGCACTTCTCTCCCCAAAGGAGATACGGAGCATCAGGACCAGGCTCGGCATGTCGCAGTCCGACTTCGAGAAGGTACTCGGAGTCAAGTCGCCGACGTGCTCGCGCTGGGAAAACGGAAAGGTGCAGCAGTCTGCCGTTGCAGACGGCCTCATCAGGGCGGTGGCCGCAAGCCGGGATGTGCTCGAGATGCTCTGCGAACGTCGAGGGGTGGACCTCGATGAGCCCGTAGGCAAAAGGGGCAACGTCCTGATGTTCGACGACTTCGGCCATCAGAACTCGATGGTCAGTACCGTTTGGAGAGACGAAGAGGAGGAGATGTAATCATGCAAGACAAGAAAAGGCATGTCAATCTATCTGGCGATCAGAGCGTCCGCAAGGGCGCATGCGCCAACTTCCTCATGATCTCCTCGAGCGGCGACGATGCAATCCTCGACTTCGCGCTCATCGACCGCACGGAGGAAAAGGACGGAGAGACTATCGATTCCGGTGTGATGACAGCACGCGTGGTGGTCTCGAGGGCGATGCTCGCAAACATCAGGGACGTCATTGACGAGCACCTGGAGCACGCCAACCTCCCTGCAGCGGAATAGGGCACATTCTCAGCACCCATTGCGGGCCGCTGCGGGCCCCCACGCTACTCGTAGATGAGCTGCTTGGCACGCTGTAGGAGGGCTTGGCGGTCGTTGGGGATCTGGCCATCCACCACGGCGTTGAGCAGCTGCGAGAGGATCTCGCCGACCTTTGGCCCCTGGGCGCACCCGAGCTCGATGAGGTCGCGGCCGTTCACGGCTAGGTCGCGCAGGGAAAAGACACTCACCTGCTCGATGCTCTTCTCGAAGAAGGCCTCGGCCGCATCAACGTTGGCAAGGCCGCCGGCGACCTCCCCGGGGGCGAGCGCCTTGATGTCGCAGCGGTGCAGCTCGAAGATCTGGCGCACAACCTCGGGCGAAAACTTTACCGCCCAGTGCCGCATGCCCTTTGCGGTCGTCGGCAGGTTCGCGTCGTGGTAGCGCACGAGCAGCTCGACCCGCTCGGAAAGCTTGCGCGGGAGCTTGAGGCGCCGCGCTGCCTGTGCAAAAAGGTCGGCGCTCACCTCGCGGTGCCCATAGAAGTGTCCAATGCCGTCCTCGCCCATGAAATAGCAAGCGGGCTTGCCGATGTCGTGGAAGAGCGCCGCCAGGCGCATGACCAGATCGTCGGGGGCGGCGTACGAACAGGCGCGCACGCAGTGCTCCCAGACGGTGTAGCAATGGTGCGGATTGCGCTGGTCAAAGCCGATGGAAGGCTCGATCTCGGGAATGCAGACCGTGAGCACGTCGGAAAACCCGAGCATCACGTCCACGCAGCCCGGCGCGCAGGCGAGCTTCTCGATCTCCGAGGCGATGCGCTCGGCAGAGATCTTCTCGAGGAGCATGCGGTCGTCGTGGATGGCCTGGGCCGTGCCCTTTTCGAGGGCGAACTCGAGCTGGGCGGAAAAGCGAATGCCCCGCAGGATGCGCAGCGCGTCTTCCTCGAAGCGCCTGTGCGGCTCCCCCACTGCGCGCAGCACCCGCCTGTTCAGGTCGCCCACGCCATCGAACTCATCGACCAGGCCAACGGAGGGGTTGTAGGCAAGCGCGTTCACCGTGAAGTCGCGCCGGGCGAGGTCACCCTCGAGCGAATCGAGAAAGCGCACCTCATCGGGGTGGCGCCCATCGGAATAGGCCCCGTCGCTGCGATACGTCGTCACCTCGAAGGGCTCGTGGTCCACGATGACCGTGACCGTGCCATGTTTGATGCCCGTGTCGGCCGTCTTGAATCCGGCGGCATGTGCCGCGGCCTTGGTCTGCTCGGGGCGTGCCGAGGTCGTGACGTCCCAGTCGTTGGGCACGCGCCCGAGGATCGCATCGCGCACGCAGCCGCCCACGACGTAGGCCTCATGCCCTTTCGCCTCGAGCGCCTCGAGCACACGGAGTGCGCGGGCGGGAACCTCGATTTTGATGTCGCGTGCCTGGTGCATCGGAAACGCCCCTCACATCTGGACGCGGCGCCACTTGGTGGCGTGGTGCTCGCACAGCTCGAAGACCTCGTAGAAGGCAACACCGAGCACCGCCATCGCCACGATGCCGGCGAACATCCGCTCGTACTCGAGCAGCGACCAGGAATGCATGATGAAGTAGCCGAGCCCCGTGGAGCCAGCCATCGACTCGGCGATGAAGAGGATGGCGACCGCCGTTCCCGTGGAGATGCGCAGCGAGGTGAACAGCGCGGGAAGCGTAGATGGCACGACGACGTTGGTGAAGCACTGCCAGCCGCTCGCCCCCAGCGAGCGCAACGAGACGAGCGCTCCTGCCGGGACCTCCTTGGCGGCATCGCGCATGCTCACGAGCGTCTGGAAGAAGACGGCGATGGCGATGAGGATGACCTTGGCCTGCCCGCCGAGTCCGAAGAGTATGAAGAGCACCGGCAGAAAGATCACCTTGGGCACGGGATAGAGCACGTAGAGCACCGGGCCGAAGACCTCGTCGCCCCGCTTGGAAAGCCCGATGGCAAGGCCGAGCGGCACGCCGAGAACGGTGCCGATGGCAAGCGAGAGCACAAGGCGCGCAAGGCTCACGCCGAAATCGGGAACGATCGCCTGGAAGTTGTCGACGAGCTCGGGCCAGGTCGCCTGCGGTGTCGGCAGCGCCGGAGAATCGATGAGGACCGCGAGCAGCCACCACAGAAAGATGACGAAGACCGTGCCCCACACAAGGCCGAGGAACCTACGCATACGCCGCCTCGCAAGCATCCTCAGCTGCTCGCTGCCCCTCGTGGAGCAGGGAGCGCACGCGCGTGACCTGCGAGAAGAACGCATCGCTTCCCCGGTAGTCGCGCTCGCCCACATCCGGGTTCTCGACGATGCCGATGACACGGCTGGGCCGCGGGCTCAAGACGTAGATCCGCTGCCCCAGATAGACCGCCTCGTCGATCGAGTGCGTGACAAGCACCTGAGCATATCCCTGGCGCTGCCAGAGCTCGAGGAGCGTGTCTTGGAGCTGCTCGCGCAGCAGGGCGTCGAGCGCCGAGAGCGGCTCGTCCATCAGCAGCAAGTCGACGTCGAGGGCAAGCGAGCGCGCGAGCGCCAGCCGCTGTTTCATGCCTCCGGAAAGCGCCCCAGGGTAGTTTGCGGCAAAGGCGTCGAGCCCCACGAGCTCGAGGGCATGCTGTGCCCGCTCGCGTCGCTCGGCACGCTCGACACCGCGGATCTTGAGGCCGAGCTCGGCGTTCGCCCGCACCGTCTTCCAGGGGAGCAGGCCAAAGTCCTGCAGGATGAGAGCCGTCTTCTGACGGGGCGCGGAAAGCTCCTCCCCATCGACCAGCACGTGCCCGGAATCGGGTTTGAGCAGGCCGCACGCAAGCTTGAGCGCGCTCGACTTGCCGCAGCCCGACGGGCCGATCAGCGCGATCGCCTCTCCCGCTTCGAGCGAGAAATCGAGCCCGGAGAGCGCCGTGAAGCGCTCCCCCTTCTTTGCAGCGTGGTCGGGATAGGAAAGCGTGACGTCCTGAAAGCAGAGCTTAGGCACGCGGCTCGGCTCCCGTCAGCTTGGTGACATAGCCCACGTGCAGCGCCGCAGCGCCGAACAGGTAGGAACGGACCGTCACGTACTTGAGGCCGACTTCGTAGAAGAGGTCCCTCAGCTCCTCTTTGCTCAGGAACTGCTGGGTGCTGTCGTAGAGCCACTCGTATTCGGAATGATGGGTGATCCCGCCGCCCAAAAGCGTCATGAGGTACTTGTAGTAGAACTGGTAGAAGGGCAGGATGGCGGGGTTCTCCGGAACCGAGGCATCAAGGCAGCAGACCACGCCGCCCGGGCGCACGACGCGCGCCATCTCGGAGAGCACCTTCTTGTAGTCGGGCGTGTTGCGCAGGCCGAAGCTGATGACGGCGGAATCGAACGTGTCGTCGTCGAAGGGCAGGTCGAGGGCGTTCCCCTCGACGAGCGCGACGTTCTCGAGATCGGCGGTGCGCTCGCGGCAGACCTCGAGCATCGAGTCGGAGAAGTCGATGCCGGTGACGAATATGCCCGGGTTGTCGCGCGCGATGTGCTCGGTGATGTCGCCGGTACCGCAGCAGACGTCCAAGACCAGACCCGCGCTGCCGTCCACATGATGGCAGGTGGAGATGGCAACCTTCTCGAGCTCCGCCTTCCAGAAGCGGTGCATACCGAACGAGATGCGGTCGTTTGCCGCATCATACTGGCTCGCAATTTCCTCGAATACGCCGTGTACCTGCTCTTTTGCCATGGAGAACTCCTCTGTTCGGACAAAGTAAAGCGCCTTTCATCCCAAGGCGCCACAAGCGTCTGCTCCGAAAACCAAAAGCCGACCGCTCATGGAAGCGGCCAGACGCTAGAGCATCAGCGAGACCATGATAGCCAAAATCAGTGCACCGTTTATGAAGAGATTGCCCTTCATGATCGCGCCCATCGAAGGGCCGCGCACCTCGTGCACGAGCTTTGTGGTGAGAAGGGAGCGGATCGTGCCGATGCCGAGCACGAGCGTGACGACTGCGGCAAAGAAGCCCGCGTTGAAGTACCAGAAGCTCAGATGCAAGACGATGGCGATCCACAGGACGACGAAGACGCGGTAGACGACGACGCTGCGAGAGCGGCCGAGGAGCACGGGGAGCGTGCGCCGTCCGACTGGCTCATCGCGTTCGATGTCGGAGATGTTCTGCGTCGCCATGACCAGGGCGACCCCGATGACAAAGGGGACGATCGCCATGAGGTCAAGCCCCCAGTCGAGTTCGGCAAAAACGCCGAAGGGGCCCGCATCAGGATTTGAATGACCAGCAAATATGCAAATATCGCATAACGGAATGAGGCCGCCCATGACCACACCGCTCACAACCTCTCCGAGCGGCAGATACGAGACCGGAATCTTGCCGTTTGAATATGCGAAGATGAATATCGCGCCGATAAGGCCGAGAACCAGAGCGGTCGCGCTCTGGGACCATGCGACGCAGAGAAGACCCAGCACAAGTGCGATGAGCATGTAGCAGATCCCGAGGGCCAGCACGTGCGAAGGGTTCGGGTTGTTGTAGACGAGCACGGCATCGGTCGGGTCGTCGGAGTTCTCGACCGTGTCGGTGCCCGCCCGGTAGTCGGCCCAGTCGTTGAGCGTGTT
>JBMNPN010000105.1:0-6543 GCA_050943615.1 Coriobacteriales bacterium | reverse complement strand
GAAAACGACGCCGATGAATCACGTGGAACGACGGTGGAGGCCACGTCCTCAACTGTGAGCTCCTCTTCTTCCGGAGACGGCGACGACGGCTTCTTCCAGAGCATCATCGACGCGATTATGAGCCTCTTCTCGAGTGACAGCTAACGGACGAATAGGGACCGCTGCCGCAAGCGAGCGGGTATGCGCGCGCATACCCGAACGGTTGCGGCCTACTCCGCCTCGTCGGCCTTGATCTTCTCGTAGGCGGTCAGCCACTTCTCCGCGTGCGTTGGGGTGCCCTTCGCATCTGAGGGCATCATGGTGTCCGAGTAGCGCTGCGCCCGCTCGACGGTGTAGATGGTGTAGTCGTTCTCGACGCACCACTGGTACCAGCCGTCGGCGCCGAAGTTGTAGCCCTGGATCACGAGCTGCACCTTGCCCGTCTCGGCGGGCCCGATGCCGCCGAGGTAGTCGTCCCAGAGCTTGAGGTTCTGCTTGAACTCGAGCACGCCTGCATAGATGGACGCCTCGGGCGTTTCGGCCTCCACGCCGTATTTCTCGGAGCCGGAACGGATGATGTCGCCGTATTCGCCCTCAGCAGCCTGCATGATGTCGTTTGCGACGCCCGTCACGCTCGACACGGACACATCGCCGCCCGACTCGATGAACATGAGCGCGAGCACGTCGTCGGTCCAGCCCTTGCCGAGCCCGGTCTTGATGCACGCCTCCTGCACGGTGTCGTGCCACTTGGCACAGGCGTCGTACTTGCTCTGCGTGTTGTTGTAGCTTGCCGCGGCAAAGATGAGGACCGCGGCGATGGCGATGACAGCGGCGGTAACCACGATTGCGATGCCGTGGTGCGCGAACCGGTGCTTCCTGCTCCCGCGCTTTGTCGGTCGCTTGCGCGATCTGCCCGTGCGAGAGCGGCTGCTCTTCGCCAGCGAACGGGTGCGCGTCTGCTGGGCGCGGCCTCGGCGCTGGGAGCTCGAGCGCGAACTAGAGCGTGCACGCGAGCTAGATGTGCCCGTGCGCCTCGTCGTGCGCTGTCTGCTTGTGCGTGATGCGCCCATTGCTGCTTCGAATCTCCTGCGATTATCGGATGGGCTCGCGCTGCCCCGAATAGGTTGGTTGGTGGATAACCATGGTACCCCGAGCCAGGTGTGTTTGCCCTGTGATTGTTGTGATTTGTAACTTGGGTTTCTGCTGTCAGGTTCTTTCGGGTATGCGCGCGCATACCTAGCGGATAGGAACAGAGCGGGCACGCGAATAAGGCTGAGGTGTTGGAAATTAACAGGTATGCGCGCGCATACCCGACGGATTGGGACAGAACGGGCGTGCGAATGGATCTGAGGTGTCGCAAGCGAACGGGTATGCGCGCGCATACCAGGCAGATTGTGACAGAGTGCGCATGCGAACGAGAGCCGATACGTCACAAGCGAACGGGTATGCGCGCGCACGCCTGAACGATTGCGGCAATCAAGGTGACGTGCTATTGCCTTGATGTCCGGAAGCATCGGGTATGCGCGCGCATACCTGAACGATTGCGTCAGGCTAGCTGCTGATCTTCTCGCGGCAGAACTCGAAGAAGCGCTTGGCCTCGCTGGTGGCTGTGGCGGAGTCGTTGAGCGTGACGACGAGCATGCGCCGGAAATCGCGGGCGCTGATCGGCACGAGCCGCGCGTACTCGGGGTCGATCTGCGGCCAGCTGCGCTCGGGCCAGAAGCCGACGCCCATTCCCAGTCCGATGATCTTCTGGACGACCGAGGGGCTGTCGCTTTCGAAGGCGACGACAGGCCGGACGTGGTGCTTTTCGCAGAGCTGGTCGCAGACCTGGCGCAAGATACGGCTGCCGGCCAGGCGGATCAGGTTGCTGCCGTCGAGCTCTTCGGGCTCGACGATGCCGTGGTAGGAGCTGTCCTTGGGCACGGCGAGAAGGATGTCCTCGGAGAGGTGCAGCTCGGTGGCGGATTGCGATCCGGTCGCGACGAGTGCGCCCTTGCGCTTTGCGAGCTCGTCCGGGAGCATCGTGTAGGTGCTGATGTCGCCATGACCGGGGTCGAAGCGTTGTGTGATGTGAAACTCCGCCTCGGGGTGCTCGCGCCGGTAGGCGATGATGGTGTCGATCATCAGGTTGGAGCCGGAAGCGATGTTGATGTGCACGCTGTGCTGCCGCTCGTCGCTGAAGCGCCGCATATCGTCTTCGAGTCCCTCGAGCTGCTCGAACAGCGGCTGAGCCCTCTCCTTGAGGTGCCTGCCGTAGGAGGTGAGCCGGATGTTCCTGCCCTCATGGGCAAAGAGCTCCACCCCCAGCTCGTCTTCCAGGCGGTGGATGGAGCGCGTGAGCGCCGGCTGGGCGATGTGCAGCCGTTTCGCGCTCTGGGTCATGTGCTCGGTATCCGCCACATCGAGAAAGTAGCGCAGCTGATTCAGTTCCAAGACGCTGTCCAATACATATCAAAAAGGTATTAATTCACTAATAATTATATATTAGAACTTATCAATTCAAAGCAATAGGCTGGTCTTGTGCTCGGGAAAGAACCCCTGCTCAACCCATTTGATTTGGAGATGTATCGACGATGGCTTCAGTTCTTGAAGCGGTAATGCTAGTCTGCTTTGGCCTTTCCTGGCCGCTCAATGCCTACAAGGCCTACAAGTCGGGCACGGCGCATGGCACGAGCTGGCAGTTCCTGGCGCTGATTACGATCGGCTACGTTGCGGGAATCGTCGCCAAGTACCTTTCGGGAAGCATCAACTGGGTGCTCATCGTTTACTACCTGAATCTGCTGTTCTTGGGCGTCAACTGGGCGGTCTACGCCCGTGGCTGCAAGCTCGACCGCCGGGCTGCCGAGCTTGCCGACAAGCTCAAGCGCGACGAGGCGAAGACCATGAAGAAGGAGACGGTCACCGCGCACTAGCGTCGCTCTCTGTTCCTTTCGGCAAACAATTTCGCTGTGAATTTCAAAAAACCTATTGACCTGATGGGTTACTAGGTTATTATGCAATGCAAGCTGAGCGAAGGAAGAGTGACCTGTTCCTTGTTCTGGCGCAGCTTTGCATGGCCGCAGTATCTGGCACGTGCTTTTTAGCGCAGGCGCTGATGATGCGGCGGCGTTATTTTCGTCGACCGAGAAAAAAGGAGGCATTCACATGATCGGAGCATTTGTTTCCCGCATCCGCGGCAGCTTCGAGACCCACGACATGGTGTTCATGTGCATGCCTTCGCTGAGACGAATGTCCCGGTCGATTTCTCTGGCGTAGCGGGTTTCTTTTCCGCTTCAGCGTCTTCGGGCGCCACATTCACCTCAAGAGTATTCTCCTGCCGCTCTGGACTTTATCTCGCGGGTTGCGCGCAGCTTTGCGCGCTGGGGAAGGCAAAGCGAGCCTCAATTGATGGCGTGCCTTTTCCAACATCAGTCCACCAGATCACCGCAGGTGCGGTATTCTCGAAGGTGTCGTGTCGGTTCGCGCGAATCTGGGCCCTGCCAGCTCAACTCCAATGGAGCGCTTCTCGAAATGTCTGTCTGCTGCAGGTAGGCTCAGAAGAAACACCGCGACTCTCGTCTTGCACCACTTGTTTGTCCAGCCCGCTTTGGGCACCCGTCCGGGTACGTATCCGGACACGAGAACACGAATGAAGGAGAGCTAACGATGAGCGATTACAAATTCGAGACCAAGGCACTTCACGTCGGCCAGGAACAGGCCGACCCCGCGACCGATTCGCGCGCGGTGCCCATCTACCAGACCACGTCCTATGTCTTTCACAGCGCCCAGCATGCCGCGGACCGCTTTGCCCTGCGCGATGCCGGCAACATCTACGGGCGCCTGACCAACTCCACCCAGGCCGTCTTCGAGGAGCGCATCGCGGCGCTCGAAGGGGGAAGCGCAGGGCTGGCCGTGGCGTCGGGCGCCGCTGCCGTCACCTACACCATCGAGGCACTGGCAAAGGCGGGCGACCATGTGGTGGCCCAGAACACCATCTATGGCGGCACCACCAACCTGCTCGAGCACACGCTCTCCGAGTTCGGCATCCAGACGACCTTCGTCAACACGCAAAACCTCGACGAGGTCGAAGGCGCCATCCAGGACAACACCAAGCTGATCTTCATCGAGACGCTCGGCAACCCCAACTCAGACATCCCCGATATCGACGCTATCGCGGCCATCGCGCATGCGCACAAGCTGCCGCTGGTCATCGACAACACCTTCGGCACGCCCTACCTCATCCGCCCGATCGAGCACGGCGCCGACATCGTGGTGCACTCGGCCACCAAGTTCATCGGCGGGCACGGGACCACGCTCGGCGGCGTGATCGTCGAGGGCGGCACGTTCGACTGGGAAGCGGCCGATGGCAAGTACCCCCAGCTCACCGAGCCGAACCCGTCGTATCACGGCGTGTCCTTTGTCCAGGCGGCAGGGCCGGCGGCGCTGGTCACCTACATCCGCGCCATCCTCCTGCGCGACCAGGGCGCCACGCTGAGCCCGTTCAACGCGTTTCTGCTGCTGCAGGGCACCGAGACGCTGGCCGTGCGCCTCGACCGCCACGTCGAGAACACCAAGAAGGTCGTCGCCTACCTGCAGGGCCAGCCGCTGGTCGACAAGCTCAACCACCCGAGCCTGCCCGACCATCCCGACCACGAGCTGTACGAGAAGTACTTCCCCAACGGCGGCGCCTCCATCTTCACCTTCGACATCAAGGGCGGTAAGGAGGCGGCCTACAAGTTCATCGACAGCCTGAAGATCTTCAGCGACCTGGCAAACGTCGCCGACGTGAAGAGCCTGGTCATCCACCCCTATGACACCACTCATGCCGAGCTCTCCCCTGAGGAGCTTGCCAAGGCGGGCATCTCGCAGTCTACGATCCGCCTGTCCATCGGTATCGAGGCGGCAGAGGACATCATCGCCGACCTCGACCAGGCCTTCGACGAGGTGAAGAAGGCGGGTCTGGCCTAGAGGCCCATTTCGCAAACGTCTTCGATACCAATTGACCCTCCTGCTGCAGAAGCGCTAGGAGGGTCAATTTTTTGTGGGGCCGATTAGGGACTTGTTGCGATGCTGGTGCCCGTTCAACAGGGACGTGCGTGCCCTTGCAAACGACATCTGGCATGCACAAGCCCATAAAGAAAACGCCGCCCATATACGGCGGCGTCTTTTTCGTTTCTCGAGAGTGGCTCCTGCTCTCTAGCTGTTGAAGAAGTAGGCGAGCGGCATCACGTACTTGCGGAAGCGCTCGATGGCCTGACCCGAGCCACGGGGCGCGAGCAGGTTGTTGTAGAGCATCTTGACGATCGGGCCGACGATGAAGAAGTTGATCGCGAGCGCGATGGGGTAGATGTGCAGCAGCGTGGTGGGGTAGACGCTCAGATAACCGTTTGTGCCATGCAGGAGCAAAGTTACAAGGGCGCACATGACCGGGGACATGATTGTGACGTTGAGAACCGTCATCCCGATGCCACGCTTGACGCCGGTGAACCTGCTGAGCACGAGCGGCTCGGCGAGCTTGTCGGCAAGCGGTCCGCCATAGAACATGCGGATCGTGAAGGCGATGCAGGCCACAAGCGGAAACATCCAAAGCGAGCTTCGCAGGTCCGCCAGCCCACCGTGGTGAAGCGCGTTGACCGACACCATAAAGGTCACCATGCCGCCGGTCATGAGCAGCGTGAATAGCAGCTTGCCGACGGGATCCTGGGGGACGTCTGCACGACCGGCCAGGCAGTCGAGATAGGTGCAAGGATGCGTTGAACGTGCGGTGTTTTCGGTTTCGTTTTTCTTCAACTTGCTCATCTTTTTTCTTGTCTCGTTTCCTTTCTTTTCTTTCCAAAGGGCGAAAAAGAGCGCAGGGCACACACGGCCGGCCCTGTCGGTCCCAAACGCCCGGTTATGTTGGGAATAGCAGTGCGCAGAGAAGTCTGAGTCCTCGCGCTTGACAAGGCAGAGTATAGGGAGCTTCTCCACCGTGCGTGAACTGCTTTCATAGGGTCTTCACAGAAGTGTTTCGCGAGCGGCACAAATGTCACGCGCAGGTAAACTGCGGCGTGAGAATGTTGATTTCTAGAGCAAGCATTGGCGGCGGGTTTGGTATCCAGTCAGAACGACACTCCGCCAAAACCGAGGAACAGGGCAACCAGCTCAACGCCCAGTTTGGTATCCAGTCAGAACGACACTCCGCCAAAACGAGGAGTCGGAAGTCGATGTCGCCGAAGTCGTTTGGTATCCAGTCAGAACGACACTCCGCCAAAACCTCGTACATGTCAGCAAAAGGTATCTCAAGTTTGGTATCCAGTCAGAACGACACTCCGCCAAAACTGGTTCGGATACGATTCAACCGGCGGTGTTGTTTGGTATCCAGTCAGAACGACACTCCGCCAAAACGGCAGTAGAGGATATTCCGAGCGAGTAGCGTTTGGTATCCAGTCAGAACGACACTCCGCCAAAACCGCGTATCCGGTGGAATGCCGTCCATAATGTTTGGTATCCAGTCAGAACGACACTCCGCCAAAACGGCGTGTGGGCGTGTGGGCGCCACGTGTGGGTTTGGTATCCAGTCAGAACGACACTCCGCCAAAA
>JBMNPN010000104.1:0-6665 GCA_050943615.1 Coriobacteriales bacterium | reverse complement strand
ATACGATCTGAAGAACAGTTCGTACGGAATCTGGGCGCGGTGCATACCGTGCTCGCGAATTGGAGGCATGGTATGTCCAAGATCTACAAAAGCATCGAAGAGCTCATCGGCAACACCCCACTCGTCGAGCTTACGCACATCGAAAAGAACGAGGGGCTCGACGCCACGATCCTTGCCAAGGTCGAGTTCTTCAACCCTGGCGGTTCGGTCAAGGACCGCATTGCCAAGGCAATGCTCGACGATGCCGAGAAGACCGGCAAGATCAGCGGTGGCGCGACCATCATTGAGCCCACTTCCGGAAACACCGGCGTCGGCTTGGCAGCAGTCGCGGCTGCTCGCGGTTACAAGGCCATCATCGTCATGCCCGAGACCATGTCCGTTGAGCGCCGTCAGCTGGCCAAGGCCTACGGTGCCGAGATCGTGCTCACCCCGGGCGCCGACGGCATGAAGGGCGCTATCGCCAAGGCCGATGAGTTGCAGAAGCAGACGCCCAACAGCTTTATCCCCGGCCAGTTCACCAACCCGGCAAACCCTGCCATCCACAAGGCGACGACCGGCCCCGAAATCTGGAACGACACCGACGGCAAGGTCGACATCTTCGTCGCGGGCGCGGGCACGGGCGGAACGGTCACCGGCGTCGGCGAGTACCTGAAAGAGCAGAACCCCGACGTCAAGGTCGCCGTCGTCGAGGCCGATGGCTCGCCTGTACTGTCTACCGGCAAGGGCGGAAGCCACAAGATCCAGGGCATCTCTGCTGGTTTCGTCCCAGAGGTTCTCAACACCAAGATCTACGACGAGATCCTGCGTGCCCCCGATGATAAGGCCTTTGAGTACGGCCGCAAGATCGCGCGCGAAGAGGGCATCCTCGTGGGAATTTCCTCGGGTGCAGCAGTCTGGGGTGCTGTCGAGCTTGCCAAGCGTTCCGAGAACAAGGGCAAGACCATCGTTGCGCTGCTGCCGGACACCGGCGAGCGTTACTTGTCCACGGCGTTGTTTGCCGAATAAGGGCATACGCCTTCTGCAGGATCAACTTATCTCTCCTCTCTCTTTTTCGATGCGGGCCCGTCGACTTTGGTTCGGCGGGCCCGCATCGTGTCCTCGGACTTCTATTGGCACCTGCACAGGAGGGCGCCCGGGGCGTCGTCGGTAAATAGGCTCCACTGTAGAGCGCTTGGGCTATCATGTACGGGAACGTAAGAATTCCAGATACGCGTGGAAGCGAGTTATAGATGGCTGATACGCCCAAGCGCTCCTTAGACCGGCAACCCGATGACTTTGGAGAGGTGTGTCCGCGCGGGCAAATCGCGCGCGATGCCGATGACATCTGCTCGAAGGGCGCCATCGATGCCTCGGTTGCAGATATCTGTGGAAAAGAGCAGCTAGAAAGCGATGTCTCCGATATCTGCGGAAAAGATCAGATCTCGCGCGACGTCTCCGATATCTGCGGCAAAGACGAAATCGACGCCGATGCTCGTTCCATCTGCGGAAACGTCAGCTCTCCGGTCATCGGCATCGTGCCGACCCAGATGCCCGAAGAACACATCTTCAGGGTCAACGACTACTACATCAACTCAATTGTGCTTGCCGGGGGAGTTCCGCTCATCTTGCCTCTCACCTACGATGCGCCCGTGTACGAGCGCTTGCTCCCCATCTGCGACGGCTTCGTCCTGACCGGCGGGCAGGACGTAGACCCCGAACGCTATGGCATCTCCCAGTACAGCCCCGTCTACAAAGAGCTGGGCGAGATCACGCCGATGCGCGACAAGGTCGAGCGCCTCATCTTGGACTTTGCCCAGCAGTTCGACGTGCCCGTATTGGGAATCTGCCGCGGTATGCAGACCATGAACGTCCATTTTGGCGGGACTCTCTACATCGACTTGCCGACGCAGTTCCCCGGTGTCGACAACATGACGAAAAAGCCGCTATCGCACTGGCAGACCGACGAGCCCACTGAAGCGTGCCACTACATCGACATCGAGCGCGGCACCAAGGTCCACGACATCCTCGGCGCCGATTCGTCTGCCGTGAACTCCTTTCACCACCAGGGGGTCCGCGAGGTGGCAAAAGGCTTCAAGCCCGTTGTCTATGCATCAGATGGCCTCATCGAGGCTATCGAATCGACCAAGCTCAGCTTCATGGTCGGCGTCCAGTGGCACCCCGAGTTCTTCTTGGGAGACCGCCACATGGGCTCGCTTTTCGCGGCTCTCGTGAGCGCATCTTCTGCCGCGCGCGCAAGCGGCAGACTCGAGGATGCGGCAGGTTTCCAGGCTACGGGCTTTGCCGGCGGGGACAAGGATGCGGGCGCGGCACAGGCTCTGCTGCAGGGGATAAAGAAGCGCTACGCGGTCTGAACTTTCGTCGAAACGCCCACTATCTCGCGCAACAGAGCGCAGAGCGTTCATAATCCATACACGTGTATGGTTTCTTGGTGCCGTTTGCGCATGAGGAGTGCGCAACGGACGCGGGAGGCGTGCCGCGCGCGTTAGAATGGCGCAAATGTCTGAAACGGGAGGAAAGGAAGCGTTTTGGCTGACAACAGGTTCACTTGGATTCCCGCTTACGAAAAAATAGCCGATGCCCTGTACGCGCGCCGCGACAAGCGCGATGAGCTCCGCGAGGTCTATGTGGATCTCACGGGTACCGACGACCGCGAGGAAATCGACCCACTCACGTTCTTCACGTCCTTTAACCGCGGGATTATCTCCGTCGACCGCCGCAGCATGGTGCGCACGATCTTGCGCGCCTTCAACATCGAGGCACCTGTTCCCACGGACTTCATCGGCATCCCAACTGCCAACCACGAGCTATGGCAGTACTATGACAACACGAGCGATGCGGCTGAGGACTGCTGGGAGCTCTTCTCTGCTGCCCTCGAGCTTGCGGATGCAGAGGACCCCTCAATCGAGCTTGCTGACAGGTTCTGCAAGGCCTTCGACAAGGTGCATTCCCAGGAGAACATCACCAAGGCGCGCCTGACCCGCACGCTCTACTGGATGCGCCCGAGCTTCTATCTGCCCTTTGGAGAGAAGACGCGCGAGTTCGTCCACGGCCGCTTTGGTCTCGAGACTCCCATCGTCATGAAGGGCCGGCAGTACCTCCGTCTGCTGCAGGAGATGGACGCCGTCTGCGACGACGAGTTCTACGAGGTCGCAGCGCACGCCTACCATGTCTCGCATGAGGATGTCTGGTGGCCCGATATCCGCGACTATGACCCGGACATGAGTATCCACCAGTGGATGGTGCTCTTGAGCGACCCCGAGATCACGAGCGAGGAGGTGCTCGACGCGCTTCGCAAGATCAGGGACGCCGGGGGAGATTCCACGCTCGAGGAGATTGCCGAGGAGCGTGGCCATGACCGCGAATACTACGGGCAGCTTCTGCGTAGTTATGCACGCGATACCTCCCGCGAGATGGGGCGCGGCGAATACCGCGGCTCCTGGTGGCCGTTCATATTCGTCGGGCGCAATGCCGAAGGCGACCGCGAGGGCGATTACATCTGGAAGATGCGCCCCGAGGTGCTCGACGCACTCAACGCCATCGACAAAGGGGAAGTGCTCGAAGACGGCGAGCCCTACGATCCAGAATAGGCGCGCGTTTCGATGTTGACACACGGCCTTGCTAGAATGGGGACGAACGTTAGCCTGTTTGCTCCCTGCAATGCCAATACTTGAAGGAGACCGACCATGTCAGATGAGATCATCAAGCTGCAGCAAGACGCGGCGGCCTTTGACCGTGCCGCCCAGTACCTCGGGCAGGCAGCAAACGAGCTTACCTCCGTGTTGTCGCCTTCCGCGCGCGATGCGCTTTCACGCGTGCCGGATGCCGTCGGCTCCCTTCGTGAGAAAGCTTCCAATCTGACTCCCGAGAAGGCAAAGCTCTACCGGCGCATCGCCATCGGCATCGGATGTGCACTCGGTGCTGCCTATGTGGGCACCAAGATTGCACGTGGCATCCATCACCACAAGGTCACATCGGTCTATCGCGAGAGCAAGCGCGCCGAGCTTGCCGCGCGCGAGCGCGAATACGATATCGAGCGCACGCTTTCCTTTGCTCAGGAGCATTTCAGCGCCAAGGATTTCGAGGAGCTCTATGCCGAAAACGACTCCTCGACGTTTGCGGGCCTCGACGTGCCGGGGTGCTTTGCGATCCTCGCCTTCGAACCGGAGCCTGTCGACGGGGACATGACTGCCTACCGTGACTGCTATGTGGGAGCCTCCAAGAACATGGTGGAAGGAGCGCACCGACAGCTCTCCGGCAACGGCAACCTCTACGTTCACGCCGACGTCGTTTACGAGCAGCCGCTCTATGTCCTGTTCTTCCCCTGCGAGGAATACGATATCTACGCGCGCCGCGAGCGCCTCATCGTCGCTCTTGGTTCAGGCGATTCCTATAACAAGGTAAGCGACCTAGCAGAGCTCGACTAGAAGGTGCGCCCGCTTTCTGTGGCGTTTCTCAGATGGTGTCGGATATTGCCTGATAAGGCGCCTTTCGTGGCTCGCTATATCTTGGCTATCTGGGGATTACGCACCAGCTGTTACCTAAATGTTACTTTTATTCCAGCTTCTGATTAATCGTTTGACCTGCAGATTTATACAGAAGTCAAGTCAAAGTCGTAAACTCTGAAAATAAACTGAACATTCAGTCAGAATTGTCTATACCTTTTCGATATTCCGCGTCTTACCATGCTCCCAGGGACTCAGGGAGGCTGAAAGATGCTCAAATTCGGAAGAGCGGTAGTAAAGCTCAGGATACCGATTCTCATCATCGGAATCTTGTTGCTGATTCCTGCGGTAATCGGCTACGAGAACACCAGCGTCAACTACGACATGCTCACGTACCTGCCCGACGATATGGAAACGGTCCAAGGCCAGAACATCCTGAAAGACGAGTTCGGCAAGGGAGCATTCTCCCTCATAGTCACCGAGGGCGTGAGTGACTCTCAGGTAGGCGAAATAACCGATCAGATCAAAGATGTGCCGCACGTCGCCGCAGCGTTAAGCTACGGCGAGATGACGGGTGGCAAGATTCCCGACCAGGCAATTCCCTCAAAGTACCTCGATAAGCTCAAGAGCGGGGAAGACTCGATGATCGCCGTCTTCTTCGACGAATCGACCTCCGCCGAGTCGACGCTGCAGGCGATTACCCAGATCCGCGAGATCACCGACGACAACGTCTACGTCTCGGGTATGAGCGCCTTTGTCGTGGACTTGAAGAACATCGCCGAGCAAGAAGAGCCCAAGTACGTGGCGGTTGCCGTCGCCTGCTCGCTTGTCATCCTGCTTTTGTGCACCGACTCGTTCCTCGCGCCGTTCATCTTCCTGCTCAGCATCGCGATGGCGATTCTCTACAACATGGGAACCAATATTCTGCTAGGAGATATCTCCTACGTGACGAAGGCGCTGGCAGCGGTGCTCCAGCTGGCCGTCACGATGGACTACTCGATCTTCTTGTGGAACAGCTTCGAGGAGAACATCCGAAAGTACAGCGACCCCAACACGGCGATGGCGCATTCCATCGCCGAGACGCTCGTCGCGATCTTCTCGTCTGCCATGACGGCGACGGCGGGCTTTTTGGCGATGTGCTTCATGAGCTACACCCTCGGCACCAACCTCGGCGTCGTCATGGCAAAGGGCTGCCTGTTCGGCTTGCTGGCATCCGTGACGATCCTGCCGTCGCTGATCCTGGTGTTCCGCAAGCCCATGTTCAAGACGGTGCACAGAAAGCTCATCCCCAACGTGGCAAAAGTCGCGCGTGCCGTCACCTCCAAGAAGGGTGTTTCCATTGCCATCGTGGTGTTCATCGTCCTTCTGATTCCAGCGGCATACGGCTTTGCCAACAAGCCCATCTACTATGACATGTCGAACATGGTCACAGGGCCTGACAGCCGACTGACGGCCGAGGAAACCCCGTTCAAGACCGCAGATGACAAGGTCAAGGCCGACTTCGACATCTCGACCACCGAGATGGTGCTGTGCGATGCGAACCTGAACCACGCAAAGGCAAAGGAGATGCTCGACCAGATCTCAGATGTCGATGGTGTGGTCTATGCCCTGGGCTATGACAGCTTCGTCGGAGGAATGGTGCCCGCGCAGGCCGTCCCGAGCGATGTCTCGGATGCCCTCAAGAGCGGGGATTACCAGCTGATACTCATCAACTCGGAGTACTCGCCCTCGACCGACGAGGTCAACGCCCAGTGCGACCAGATCAACAACATCATCCACCAATACGATTCCAACGCGATGCTCATCGGCGAGGCGCCTGCCACCAAGGACCTCATCGAGCTCACCTCGACAGACTTCCAGGTCGTCGATGCCATAGCCATCGTGGCGATCCTGATCATCATCGCCATAGCCTTCGGCAGCGCGGTGCTACCGTTCGTGCTGGTGCTCGTCATCGAGTTCGCCATCATGATCAACCTTGGCTTGACCTACTTCATATATGCGCCCCAGGCATTTATCGCCCCGGTCATCATCTCGACCATCCAGCTCGGCTCGACGGTGAACTACGCGATTCTGATGACGACGCGCTACAAGCGAGAACGCTCGCGTGGCGTGGAGAAGCGCCAGGCCGTCGAGATCGCCTTCACGTTCTCGTTCCCGGCAGTCGTCACGAGCGGTGCCTCGTTCTTCGCGGCGACGTGCGGCGTCGCGGTCTACTCCCGCATC
>JBMNPN010000103.1:0-6866 GCA_050943615.1 Coriobacteriales bacterium | reverse complement strand
TGGGCCGGCAAGAACTCCTTTGCGCGCTTGGCGTCTTCGATGGCCTCGGAAAGCTTGCCCACCGCCAGCGCGTCTGCGATGCGGTCGTTCAGGATGGCCATAAATCCAAGCTCGAAGGACACGTAGTCATCGGGCGTATCGCCGGTGAACCCCGAGTTATGGTGGGGCGGCATGACGTCGTTTTTTCGGTACCAGGCTCGGACCTCGTCGCGGGCGTCCTGCATCAGCAGATGCTCTTCGCTCGTGTAGTAGGACTCGTAGGGAATGGCCGCCTGGCCCTCGTACTTGCCCGCATTGAGGAACACGCGCGCGTAATCGACGGCGAGCTCGGTTTCAATTTCGGAGTCAAAGCCCTCGAGGCCCTCGGCCATGCCGGTGAACCCCGAGGCGATCATGCGCTCGCCCGTGTCGGACATGTCGCCCTGGGCGCTCGTCTCCTTGAGGCTCGCGATCTTTTCCGCGGTCTCAGCGGTGACCTCGCGGTCGAACAGCGAGGCGAACAGGCGGTACACATCGGCCCGCTGCCTGCAGAGCTCCTGGGCCTCTTTCCACGTTTTAGACATCGGGCGGGCTCACGTTCCTTTCAAAATCGAGGGGAGCGGACGGGTTTCACGCCCGCTCCCGGGTTAGTCTCATTCGCCTAGATCGTGGCGAAGAAGTGGTTGACGACATCGGGGCTCGAGATGAAGGTCAGAAGCCCGGTTCCCGCAGCGAACATGAAGCAGCGAAAGCCCAGGCTCGCGGCGATGCCGCACACGATGCCGATTGACGAGTTGCGGGTCAGGTGCTTGTCGTCCTTCTTGTGCAGCATGAGCACGCCGCTGATGATGACGCCGACGCAGCCCACGAGGCTGATGATGTAGAAGGCGACCGCGCTGGTGATGAACATCGTTCCCTGCACCAGAGCGTAAAGCGTGATGATCACGGCGGCGACGATGCCGGTGATGAGCGCGTAGCGCGCGGCAAGCTTGGAGCCCGCGTCCTTCTGCGCCGTGAAATCGGCTTGCGCGATTGCAGGGAGGGTCTTGCCCTTGTAAGAGGATTCCTTCTTCTTTTTCTTCTTGCCCTTCGCGTCGTCTTTGACGTCGTCGCTTGCGACTTCGTTCATGACATTGCCGGCAGCAGCTTCGCCTGCTGCATCGTCTGCGAATTCGCCTCCGAATTCATCTGCATCTTCGAGCGTGACTTCACTTTCGGCGTCGTCTTCCACAACCTCAGCGGGGACAGTGACGTCCTGCTCGGCTTTCGCCCTGTGATAGGGGAACAGCACCTTTGCGGCGTTGCCCTTCCAGGTCGCGACGAAGAACAGGTAGAGCGCCGAGCCGAATGCCGCTCCGGTAGCCGCGTAGCTGAGCGGCATGAGCACGGTGTTCCAGTTGGGCTGAGCTGACATCATGTAGCCAGCGCCAGTCGCGTACGAGATCACGACGCCGAAGACGATGCCGACGACGGCGACGCCCTTCAGGACCTTGCTGCTTGCACCGCGGTAGGCGAGCACGCCGAAGACGATGCAGAGCAAGATGACGAGCATGACCATCACGATCTCGGTAAAGATCGCCGAGGTCGGGTGGTTGAGGGCGCCCATGATGCGGTCGACATGCGAAAGGTGCAGCGCGGAGCAGCAACCTCCGACGGCGGTCATGATGGTGACGGTCAGGAGCTCCTTGTAGCGCAGGAGCTCGTCTTTAACCGTTCCCGTGAACTCGTTGACGCAGACCCAGACCAAAAGCCAGCCCGCGCCACCGGCGCACAAGGTGAACAGTGCCAAAGGCCATTGAATCGCCATGTTAATCCCACTCCCATTCTCCGATGCGGTCGGTCAAGATGTAGCGGCTCACGGGATGGTTGCCGACGTCCTTCATGTTGTGAACCGTTCCCTCAGCGGCAGCGGCAATCGCCTTGGACGCGTCCGAATTCGGATCGTCGAGGTCGCCGTAGTAGCGGCACTTCGAGGAGCAGTTCTTAACGCAGGCGGGGTCCTCCCCCACGCTCGTGAGATGGTTGCACAGCGTGCACTTCTCGACCGCGCGGACGTCCTCGTTCCAGGAGCGCACGCCATAGGGGCAGGCCATCATGCAGTATCTGCAGCCGATGCAGCGTTCCTTGTTGACGAGCACGATGTTGTCCTCGTTGCGGTAGCTCGCCCCGGTGGGGCAGACGTTGACGCACGGAGCGTTCTCGCACTGCTGGCACATGGTCGGCAGCCAGAACTGCTTGGTGTCGGGGAAAGTTCCCTGGCTGTAGCGCAGCGTCTTGTTCCAGTACTGCCCGAGGTTCACGTTGTTCTCCATCTTGCAGGAAATCTCGCAAGACATGCACCCCGTGCACAGGTCGAGATTCACGACCAGCGCATAATGTGGCATCTTCTCTCCTCTCTCTTAGGAATCCGAACGCTTGATCTGGCAGACGAGCTGGTCGTCGGGAAAGACCTGCCAGTTCGTCCAGTCCGAAGATTCCGTCGTCTTGTCGCTGTACTCGGGAAGCCAGGCGCTGAACTGCTTGGGCTCGACCCACACGTCGTAGGGGCACTTGTCGACCGCGGAGATCTTCACCTGGAAACCGCGCAGGGTGTAGGTCCCGTAAACATCGTTGAACGGCGCGTCGTTTTTCGTGAGGACGTTGACGTTCTCCGCGTTCCAGCTGCCATAGGGGTCGGTGTCGAGCAGCTCGGGGTTCCAGAAGCGCTCCATGAACACGACGCCCGGAGAGGTGTTCTCGCTGATGACCGCACGCGCGTAGGTCTCGCCGCGGCGGCTCTCAACCTTGACCCAGCCCTCGTTGACGATGCCATACTTGTCGGCATCGGACGGGTTGACCCAGATCTCGGCAGTGGGCATGATCTCGCGCAGCCACGGGACGTTCCTCAAGGTGCCGTGGTGGTAGATCGGCACGCGGCCGGACGTGAGGACGAGCGGGTACTCGGTGTCGTAGAGCGGGCTCTCGTGCGGCTCCATGTAGTAGGGAACCGGCTCGTACTCGACGGAAAGCGAAGGGTCGAGCTCGATGAGGCCCTCATCGCACAGCGCGAACGGATAGCCCGTGCGCCCGAGCTTGACGGTGATGTCGCTGTAGGGCTCGACGCGCTTGGAGGGCGTCCCGAAGCCGAGCGGCTTTCCGTCCGAGCCGATCTTCTTGTAGACGTAGTACTGGTGCCAGTCTTCGAACTTGGCATACTCGAACGGGCCTTTCTTGAGCAGACCGTCCCAGTCCATCGGCTTGTCGGTGTCGGGGTCGCGAAGGTCGTTGCAGAAGAGGTTGACGAGCTCTTCTTCGTTATGCGCCCACGGCCAGCCTTTCTGGATGCCCTTCTGCAGGTTGCCGCCGTTGATCCACTCGCTCTTTCCGGGGTCTGCAACCTTCGGGTCAAAGGAGCGCTTGGCGTTCTTGTGGCCGCGCTCGGCGAGCTTTTCGACCAGACGGCTCCAGTACAGCGTCTCGTCGGCAGTCTCGTAGAGGTGCGTGACCTCGCGGCGCGGGAAGATCCAGTTGAGCAGCTTGACCGGCTTGGGGCACTCGAGCCATTCGCGCATCGGGAAGACCACGTCGGCGGCTTCGATGGTAAATGACGTCGGGTACATGTAGGCGTGCACGATCAGGTCGAGCTCGGGCAGCGTCTCGTACCACGAGCGCGCGTTGCCGAGAACGGCGAACTTGTTGCCCGAGCGCTCCATCCAGATGCGCGGCTTGTAGGGCTTGCCCGTGCGGATAGCCTGCTGCACCGTCGGGATGTGGGCCATCTGCCAGTTGTAGAAGCCATTGTGGCCACCGACGAGGCGCTTGTTGAGCATCTCGCGGGTGATGAGGTTCTGGTAGGCGCCCATGCCGAAGGTATCGTTTTCGATGATTCCGGCGGAATGCGACAGCGCGCCGAAACGCTGCAGCGCGGCACCCGGGCACTCGACGTGCCCCATCATGCACTCGAGCTCGAGGGTGGCAAGTGTTGCCTGAGCCGAGTTGGGGTACTGGTCGGTAGCCAGGCCGTGGATCAGCGTCGAGATGTTATCGGTGTAGAGGTGAATGGCCTCTTCGATCTTGTCGGCGTCCAGCCAGCAGATCTCGGCGGTCTTCTCGAGCGTGAACTCCTCGCAGGCTTCCTTCAGGACCTGATAGCCCGTTTTGCACTTCTTGGTCTTGCCGTTCTCGAACTTGACCTCGTACTCGCCGAACAGCGCGACATCGTACTTCGAGGGGTACGGATACGGCATCTCGACGACCTTCTTCTGCTTGGTGTCGTAGACGACGTAGTTGCCCTTGGTACCCCCGATCTCGGAGGCGTCGATGTCGATCTTGGTGTCGGGATCGACGAGGAAGGGGAAGTTGGTCCACTTCTTGTTGAAGTCCTCGTCGTAGAGCTTGTTGTCGATGATGTACTTGATCCAGCACATCATGAGCGCAACGTCGGTGCCCGGCCTGACGGGAAGCCACACGTCGGCCTTCGAGGCGTCTGCGGTGAGGCGCGGGTCGATGACGACGGATTTGAGCCCCTGCAGGTTGGTCTCGCGGTTGCGCAGGTCGGCAACGGTGCGCCCTGTCATGGAGGGCGCGGACCACGAGGGTCCTGCGCCCCACAGCACGACAGCCTGGACCTTACTCTTGCGGTAGTAGAAGTCCAGGACGTTTGAGTCGGCGATGGAGAGATTGTCATCGGCCGACCCGCCGTAGACCAGACGTGCCTGAGTCTGGCGCGGCAAGTAGCACTGGGCACACCCAGGCTCGAAATTGTTGGGGGATCCAAAGGTGTTGATGAAGCGAATCGGGCCGCTGATGTGCGGGTTTCCGCCGCCACCCGTCGTGGCGAACACGGATTCCGGACCGTACTTCTTGTAGTGGTCCATCAGGATGTCTGCCACGTAGTCGGTGGCCTCGTCCCAGCTCGCACGGCGGAAGTTCGTCGTACCGCGCTTGCCAACGCGGATCATCGGGTACTTGTTGCGCATCGGGTTGTAGAGCGCCTGAATGCCCGCGAGGCCCTTCGCGCACATCGAGCCTTTGCTCATCGGCCCGCGCGGGTCACCCTCGAGCTTTACGACGCGTCCGTCGCGCACATGCGCAAGCACGGTGCACTGCGCGATGCAGGCACGGCAGACCGTGGACACGACCTCGGTTTCGCCCGTATCCGGGTCGGCGAACGCATCGTCAGCTTTGACGAGCTTCTGCGTGCCGCTGGCCGCCGCAACCACGGCGCCCACGGCAGCTGCGACCTTGACGAACGAGCGCCTCGTTAGCGTCCTTTTCTTCATTCCTTTCCGTCCTTTCCCTCTAGCCTTTCTCATGTTGCGGGTAATCAAATCTTCTCTTTAGTCAGCTCGCGGCCCTCCTCTGTCGTTTTCCAGCCATCAGACCAGGTCAGCCCTCCTGAACGCTCGAGACTGTCCAGATAAAACGAGGCGTCTAGGTCCAGTCCCACGTGATAGCCGTTGTCGGTGAGCATCTTCTCGACTTCCTTGAGCGTGCGCGGGGCCTCGTCGCAGTACGTGAGCACTGCCTTGAAGCCGGGCACGAGCTCCTCTTCGACGTCGAACAGCGATGCCAGGCGTTTGTCAGCGGAGAAATCGGAGAGCACTTTCTGGCCGACCTCGCTGGGGAAGTAGTCGTAATCGAGCAGACGCGGCTCGGCGAACTGCTCTTCTTGGGATTCATCTTGGGGTTCTTCTTGGGGTTCACCTTCGCCTGAGGAGGTGTCGGGCGTTTCGTCGGCGGCAGGCTCGACGTCTTCGTCTTGCACAGCGACTTCTGTCTGCCCGGCATCTTCCTCTTCGGTAAGGAAGGCCTCGGCATCGAGACGCTCTGCGCGCCGGGGTACATAGTCTTCGGGCAGTTCGCGATCGAGCGCGCCCGCATCGTAGAGTTCAGAGATGAAATAGCCGCACGGATATGAGATGAGCTTCATCTCATCAAGGTCACCTATCGCCGAGGCGAGCTCGGTGCCCGGATGAGTCTCGCGGGCTAGTTCGAGCGTGCGGTAGAAAATGGGGCGATGGTTGGCCTGGGAGTTCAGGACCTCGACGCTTTTCTGATAGAGCTCTTCGGGAGTCGCGGTGTCTCTGAACGGAATTTCTTCGGGTTCGTCTTTCTCCTCGGCCTTCGAGATGAGCTCGTCCATCTCCTCTTCGGAGGCACGGCGTTCGTCTTCTTCGTCGTCCGAGAAGAAGCGCTCAAGCATCTCGTCTTCGGTGAGCCCGCGATTCTCGAGCGAGTCCGTCTGCGCGGCCTCGTCTGCGTCAGCGCGTGCATCATCCGAATACTGGGTGTTAGGCATTCTTCGATCCCCCTTGCTCCATATTCTTGGACGCGTCTCCTGAAGAAAGCGAAGAAAGCGCCCTGTCCTCTTCTCTGGAAAAAAGAGTACGGGGCTACGCGCTTTCGGACATGACCGAAAACTGATGAACATCAGATGCAAATTAGTGATTTTTTGCCCGAAAAAAGCCTCAGAAAAGGACTAATTAGCTTCACTAAAGAATAATTTTTACCTGCATTTCTGCAGGTAAACGCAGCAATTACCTAGATGCCGCGAAAAGTTGCGGGAGCGTTTCTGTTTCCCGTGTGATTCACCCACTTGGAGGGTTTCAACTCACGATGGATTGAGAGGCTATAGATGGTCGACAACGCCGGAGACTCGATGCGGAAACTCGCCCACGCGGCTGGGTTGGATGAACTGCCTGCATCGATGAGGCCCAAGTGGTCGACTACGTGATAAGGCCCGGCGCGTCCTTCATCGAAGTGCCACTGGTGGTCGACCACGTCCTTGGGCTCGATGAGCCTCCTGCATCGAAGGCCCCCCGGTGCGCGCGCACGTAGCGAGGCTCTGCGCACGGCGTGCGGAGCTGCCCTTGGTGCGCGCGCACGAGCGGGACTTCCGCGAAGGA
>JBMNPN010000102.1:0-6875 GCA_050943615.1 Coriobacteriales bacterium | reverse complement strand
CTTCAGCCCGCTGGCGTGGAACTGGGCGAGGATCGCCTCCTTCTCCCGTCTCGTGTACATGTCGGCTCCTTTCCCGGAGCCGCCCAAGCTGTCCAGGATTTTGTCCGTAGTCCCGAACCGTGGATTTTTTACAATTCCTCTCAGAGTATGGCGGTGACACCCCCCGAATAGGGGCATCAGATGCCACATAGATTTACAGAACCGTAGATTTTTTCACACCTCAATATGGTATCGCACAGCTCGTGCACCTAGATTGCGAATAGCCCATGGCAATACAGCAGACCCGTAGGATAAAATACAGGGCCATGAAGCGCTGCCGCGTGTGGCCACGGACAGTCGTCTTGGACGCGGCGCCTGAAAGAATGCCTCCCCATGTCCACGCACGAACCAAGAGAACGAAACCGATCGAATGCGCTCGTCGCACTCGCGGTGCTTTCCCTCATCGCTCTTGCAATCATACTGGTACTCGCCCACCTCGGCGCCTTCTCGAGCGAACGGGAGCTCGGAGCATCCGACATCGAGGAGATCCTCGAAACTGGCTACAGCCGCGACTTCACCTTCGTATCCGAGCAAGACGACGTGACCGTCACCGGATCGAGTCCCAAGCTCGACGCCAACACGAGCGCCTTCGAGTATTCCGAGCACTTCGAGCACGTCTACACCTTCAAGGACAAAGAGGGGTTGTCCTGCACGGTCTACCAGAGCTACAAGTCCGAGGAAACCGGCAGCCTCAAAAAGGTCAACCAGGTGCGCGACGATTACTACTGGCAGGAACTCAAGCCGCGCCTCGAGAAGCTAATCGCGAAGCACTCGAAGGACTGGCCGGGAACCTGGAAGGTCGTCGACATGCCGCTTCACCCGCGCATCGAGGCCTCCATCGGCTCGTATGCCGCACTCGAAAAGATCGACGGGGCGCTCGCCAAGCTCAGGACCGCGGTCAAGGGGCTTTCGCAGCCCCGCGAAAACGCCGATGCGTTCCGTCGCGAGGGAAGTCCCTATGAGGGCTTCGAGCACGTTCCCGACCCGCTCATGCCACGCGTCGACATACTCGCTGCAAACGCTACAGACGGCGAGCCGTTCCTGCTCTACTGGTACACACCCTTCGGCTCGGAGAGCGACTACAAAAGCGAAACCGGAAAAGAGGCGCTCGAGCAGCTGCGCGCCGTGTACGTCCGCGGCGTCAAGGCGGGCACCATCGACGAGAGGCTCTCCAGCAAGGCCATCGTGAGGCACCTGAGCAACCACTTCACGAAAACGCAGTTCTACTACGGGGGAAGCGGCCCTGCGAGCAGCAACGACATTCTGTGGACCTACTCGTCCAAAAACGGCGAGCTGACGGTCTCGAGCGTCGAGCTCAAGCACCTCGTCGAGGGCCTGAACGGCTACTACTGCACCACGCAGGACACGAAGTCCGAGCGCTCGGAATGGAACATCGGAGACGACTACTGGACGGCAACGCCAGATGAGGGCGCCGACGGAAGCTTCGACGAGGGGACCATCGACTTGAGTCAGGTCACCTTTACGAGAAACGACAGCAAGCTCACGGTCTACACGCCCACGACGGACGAGGAAATGAAGCGCTCCTACACCGCCTCGCAACTCGAGATGCTGCTGAACGTCAAGATTACCGTCGACCTCGACAGCGGTACCGTGAAGGTCACGCGAAATGGAGTCGATACCAACGTGGGCGTCGGGTCGGGCTGAGAAGCTTCTAGAAGGCGCAGCGCTCGATGAGGTCCTTGCCCCGCAGGGTCTCCAGCCACGATGTGGGAATGGCGCCTCTGCCGTACACGATTCCCGCTAAAGCACCGGCAACCGCCGCCGTGGTATCGGTGTCGCTTCCGAGGTTCACCGCCTCGAGGACGCATCCGGCATAACTTTCGGTAGTGAGAAGGCACCAGAGCGCCGCATCGTACGTGTCGAGCACGTAACCGCCCGAGCGAATCTGGTCGCGCGGTCGGGCACGCAGCTCGAGGCTGTCGAGAATGGCATCTTCTGGGGCCTCCCCCGCCACCAGCTTGCGGGCGATGCGCACCATTCGGACGCAGGCCTCCGTCGAGGTCTCGTGCGCATGGGTGATGGCGGAGACGGCGCGGACCTCGTCATCGCTGGCGTCCGTGAATGCCAGCGGCACCGTGCGCATCAGAGAGCCGTTGCCGTTGTCGCGCTCCCCATCCTGGCCGTACCCGGATTTGAGCGCCCGCATCGTCGCCCCACCCACATCGAAGGTCCCGTCAACGGTGTAGGCGCCCTCGAAAAGCCAGTTCTCGAATCGCCTGCGGATGTCGGCGCAGTCGATGTGGCCGAGCTCGCGGTAGCTATCGCAGAGGACAAGCGCCATCGAGGTATCGTCGCTCCACGTGCCGGCCGGCATGTCGTGCGACCCGTGCCCGACCATGCCCGTGCAGGTAAACGAGTCGCGTGTGCAGAACTCGAAGGGGACGCCGAGCGCATCGCCGACGGCCTGCCCATACAGGCAATCGAGAACCGTAGGTTGGTCCGTGCGCTTGTCAGTGCTGTTACTAGCCAACGTGATCTCCTCAATGACCGAATTGCCAGGTGCTCTGCATTCAATGATACCCAAGGTCGCGTTTTACGGCGCGCTCAAGGACATTCCAGCACGCCGAAAACTCCGGATTGCGCCTTCTGGACCATGGCCCTGCACTGAAATTTCCCTGCGATGGCAGCACTCGATGTCACGCTCAGCAACTTTTGGCTCGCAAACTCAGCACACGGGTGCTTGGAGACCGCCAATTCGATGCCAAATCGAAAGAAACTCGCAGAATTTCCGTGCGACTACTTTATTGTGAGGCCAAAAGTTGCTGAACGTGACACAGACCTTGAAGCCAAACGCCAAAAACACGGCTGCAGCGTCCTTGCGCGGGTATGAAAAGAGCCAGCCCCTTTGGACTGGCTCGAAAGTTCTGGCTCCCCGGGTAGGATTCGAACCTACAACAACTCGATTAACAGTCGAGGGCTCTGCCGTTGAGCTACCGAGGAATGCAAACTCGTACGTGCGACGCAAGACGGTAGTATAGCGGAAATAGCGGCCTTCGCAAGGAAAAAATTGCCGCAGGTGGAAAACTATCCCCGCAGATACTCGTTAAACTGGCGCTCGGCCATCATGTTCGACCTCTGGTCGTGCCCCGAGAGCACGATCGTCTCGTCGGGAAGCTTGGAGAGCTTGTTCTTCATCGAGTCGACGATTGCCGAGAAGCTCCCGCCCTCGAGGTCGGTGCGCCCGTACCTGCCACCTGCAAAGAGCGTGTCGCCGGCAAAGAGCACGTGCTCGCCTGCGCAGTAGTAGCAGATGGAGCCTTCCGTGTGCCCCGGCGTCTCGATGACCTCGAAAGTGCAAGGGCCGACCGTGACCTCATCGCCCTCGGAAAGCTTGCGCTGAATGGCCGCGGGCTCGTGCCCCTGGCACACGTCGACCCCGTCCGCGACCTGCTTTCCCTCGATAAGCGCTGCGTCCACGGCAGACATCGCGACCGGTGCCCCCGTCGCATCCTGCAAGGCCGCAAGCGCCCCGATATGGTCCTGGTGACGGTGCGTGACCCAGATCTCCTTGACCGCGCGCCCATCGAGCGCATCGATGATGCGGTTCACTTCGGCTCCCGGGTCGACCACGACCAGCTCTTCCCCATCTGAGACCAGATAGCAGTTAGTGCGGATCGGTCCCACGACGACCGTTTCGATTTCCATGTGCTGGTGAGCACCTCTCTTCATATCGTGCGTGCAGCCCGCATCCGCTTACTTCGCGCGTTGCTGCATCTCTTGCTTTGCCTGCTGTTTGCGCTGCTGCTTCTTCTTGCGCTTCTTGTTGGCCGCCTGCTCTCCGGGGAGCTTTCTGGTGGCATCGAACACGCCCTCGATGCCCTTCAGGCTCTTCAGGATATCCTCGATGCGGTCGGTCTCTGAGACCTCGAACAGAAAGTGCATCTCGACGATGTCGTCCTTGTGCGTCGTGGTCGACGACGACAGGATGTTCACGCCCTGGTCGGCAAGCGTCATGACGATGTCCTGCAGAAGGCGCAGGCGGTCGATTGCCTCGATGTAGATCTCGACCTGATAGCTCGATTCGATGTCGCTTTCCCAGGAGACCTCGATCATGCGCTCGGGGTTCTTCTTGAGGTCGGCGGCATTCGGGCAATCCGCGCGGTGCACGGAAACGCCGCGCCCGCGCGTGATGAAGCCGATGATGTCGTCGCCGGGAAGCGGGTTGCAGCAGCGCGAGAGGCGCACGTAGACATCGTCGATGCCCTTGACGACGACGCCGGTCTTGTTGTGCGCGTTGCGCGGGCGCTTGCGGTGCTCGGTGGCGGGGATGGTGCTCGATCCTTGCAATCCGAACTGCCCGATGACGGGAGCCGTGCCCTGCCCCGTGGCGCTGTCCTGGTTGAGCGCGCGCAGGATATGGTGCGAGACCTGCTTGGGAGAGAACTTCCCGCCGCCCACGGTGACGAGCATCTCGTCGGTGTTGGAGAACCCGAGCTCGACGGCGACCTTCTCCATGACGGGGGTGAGCTTGGAGGCGGCGATGGAAAGGCCGTCCTTGCGCACCTCCTTGATGACGAGGTCGCGCCCACGCTCGATGTCGTCGTTGCGCGTCACCTTGGAGAAGTAGGCGCGGATCTTGGAGCGGGCACGCGGCGAGCGCACGATGTTGAGCCAGTCGCGGGAAGGCTTGGCGTTCTTCTGCGTGAGGATCTCGACGCGATCGCCGGTCTGAAGCGTGCGCGTCAGAGGGACGATGGCTCCGTTGACCTTTGCGCCGACGCAGTGGTTTCCGACCTCGGTGTGGATGGCGTAGGCAAAGTCGAGCGGCGTGGACTCGGCACGCAGACTTATGACCTCGCCTTTCGGCGTGAAGCAGAAGACCTCGTTCTCGAACAGGTCGACCTTGAGCGACTCCATGAACTCGTGGGGGTCCTCGGTCTCCTGCTGCCAGTCGAGCATCTCGCGCAGCCAGGTGAGCTTCTGGTCGAAGTCACGGTTGGAGCCCTTCGACGAGCCGCCCTCCTTGTAGCGCCAGTGCGCCGCCACGCCGTACTCGTTCATGCGGTGCATTTCCTCGGTGCGGATCTGGATCTCCAGCGGACGTGCCGCAGGGCCCATAACCGTCGTGTGGAGCGACTGGTACATGTTGAACTTGGGCATGGCGATGTAGTCCTTGAAGCGCCCGGGAATCGGGTGCCACAGGTTGTGGACGGCGCCCAGGGTGGAATAGCACTCGGGAATGGTGTCGACGATCACGCGCAGGCCGATGAGGTCATAGATCTCGGAGAAGTCCTTGTCCTTCTTCATCATCTTCTGGTAGATGGAGTACAGGTGCTTGGGGCGCCCGGAGATCTTGGCTTCGGTGAGTCCCACGCGGTCGAGCTCGGCGCGCAGCGCGGTCATCGCCTCGTTGAGGTAGGCCTCGCGCTCCTCGCGCGTCTCGTTGACCATCTTCTGTACCTGCTGATATTTGGCAGGTTCCAGGTAGAAGAAGGAGAGGTCCTCGAGCTCCCACTTGATCGAGCCCATACCCAGGCGGTTGGCGAGGGGCGCGTAGATTTCCATGGTCTCTTTGGCCTTGAAGATGCGCCGGTCCTCTTTGAGCGCCATGAGCGTGCGCATGTTGTGCAGGCGGTCGGCGAGCTTGATGACGATGACGCGGATGTCGCGGCTCATCGCGACGAGCATCTTGCGCAGGTTGTTGACCTGCTTTTCGGAAAGCGACTCGACCTCGATCTGGTTGATCTTTGTCACGCCGTCCACCAGCTCGGCGACCGTGTCGTTGAAGTTCTCGCGCAAATCGTCGAGCGTGACGTCGGTATCTTCGACCGTGTCGTGCAGGACCGCCGCCGCGACCGTGTCGGCATCCATCTTGAGCTCGGAGAGGATGATGGCAGCCTCGACGGGGTGCATGATGAACGGCTCGCCCGACTTGCGGAACTGCCCCTCATGGGCCCTGCGGGCGAACTCGTAGGCGTGCGCGACCTCGGCACAGTCCTCTTCGTCGAGGTAGGTGGCCACATTCGCCGCGAGCACGTCGTAGCGGTCGCTCTTGCCCTCGGGCACCGAGCGGTCCTCGGAATCCTGCCTTTCGGCTACCTGAATTTGCTTGTCCTCGTCTGCCATTAGGTTCTTGTCGCCTCGAAATCGATTTGCCATGTATGCACGGTATCCTAGCCCTAAGCCGAGCGCACGGGAACAGGACGTTTGCCAGCTGATACCAAGACGCACCCTAGCGTGCGCTCAATGCCGTGCAGAGATGCGCAGCAGCTCTGGGAAATCAGCTGTCAAGCGACTGGTCGGTGGGCACGATCGGGCGGTTGAAGCGCGCGAGCAGCTCATCGGAGCCCGCCTCGAGCGCCCAGCGCTTGAAGTCCTCGAATACCGTCAGCTCGTCTTTGCCCTCGCGGTAGCGGACCGATTCCTCGAGGTCGCGATGGGCGGGGTGCTCGACCATGAAGATGCGCCGCGAGACGCTCTTGCCCCTCGTCTCGAGAAAACCGAGCTCCTTGAAGACCGAGATGCCGCAGGACACGGCCGAATCCGTCAGGTGCACCGAGCGCTTGGCGCGCCCCGCCTTCTCGGCGAGCTCGGCGTTCGTGCACGAAAAGCCCTCTTCCCCGCGCTCGCGTGCGGCCTTGGCCTCGTCGCAGAGCACGCGGTAGAGCGCCGCGAGCTGCTCATGCGAGGGAGCGGAGGCAGACAGTATCGACTCGTTGATGCGCGCGTCTCCATAGGAGTAGAGCAGGTGCACCTGAGCTGCGCGCCCGTCGCGGCCCGCACGCCCCGACATCTGGTTGAACTCGATGTCGTTGAAGGGCAGGTGGAAGAGCACGACGTGCTCGATATCGGGTATGTCGATTCCCTCGCCAAAG
>JBMNPN010000101.1:0-6970 GCA_050943615.1 Coriobacteriales bacterium | reverse complement strand
ACGCTCGCGAGCTGCGGCGAGCAGACGCCGGCGGCGCTGGCCGGGCGCGTACTGAGCCTGTCTCCCTTCGGAAACATCAGCCAAGACGACTACCGCATGCTGCTCCACCACCTAATTGACACCGACCAGATCGAGGTGACAGAGACCGGGACCCTCATCGTCGGCCTGGCAGGCGAGCGTGTCACGAACAACTTTCGCTTCTACGGGGTCTTCGTGGAAGACGAGGAGTACACGGTGCGCTGCGAGAGCCAGGAGCTGGGAACGGTCGTGCAGCCGGCTCCGGTCGGCGAGAAGATCGCCATCGCGGGAAACGTCTGGCTCGTCGAGGAGATCGACCACAAGCGCCGCCTCGTCTACGTGACCCAGGTAAAGGGGAAGGTCCCTGCCTACTTCGGCGAGTGCCCGGGAGACATCAACACCAAGATCCTGGAGCGCATGCGCGAGGTGCTCCTCGAGGACAGGGACTACCCCTACCTGCAGGAGAACGCACGCTACCGTCTTGCGCACGCCCGCACCGTCGCGCGCATCGCCCATATTCCAGACGAGCCGCTCGTGAACCTGGGTGGTGACACCTGGGCGCTCCTGCCATGGCTCGGCACCTACGCGTTCCTCGCCCTCGAGCGCATCGTCAAGCTCAGGATGCCAAGCGGGCTGGGTCTCAAGGGCATCGATGTCGCGCGCCCGTACTACATGCAGTTCCGCATGAAGGCGACGCCCGATGACTTCATGAACGCCCTGGGAAAGGCCGCGCTCGACGACTTCGAGCCCGAAGAGCTGCTGTATCCCGGCGAGGTCCCGGTCTTCGACAAGTACGACGAATATGTGCCGCCCGAGCTCGTGAGGAAGGGCTTTGCCCGCGGCGTCCTCGACATAGAAGGCGCCCGCAAGCGCGTGCGACAGTGGACCTACCAGCTCCCATCTGATGATGACTGAGGGCAAGGAATTGGATATGCCAGAAACAAATGCAGTTACAAGTCCAAATGCTGCCAAGCAGCGCTGCGCCTGGGCAAATCCCAATAACCCTCGCTACCTCGACTATCATGACAATGAATGGGGCGTGCCCTGCCATGACGACCGTGACCTTTTCGAGCTGCTTGTCCTCGAGGGCTTTCAGGCAGGCCTTTCCTGGGAGTGCATCCTCAACAAGCGACCCGCCTTCAAGCGCGCCTTCGAAGACTTCGACGTCGAGAAGGTCGCAGGTTACGATGAAGAGAAAGTGCAAAAGCTCAAAGGGGACAAAGGAATAGTCCGCAACGAGGGCAAGATCAGAGCGGCGATAACGAACGCCCGGGTATTCATGCAAATCCAAGAGGAGCGTGGGAGCTTCGATGCCTACCTCTGGAGCTTCACCGAGGGAAAGACGGTCTTCGAAGACTATCGCTTCGCTGCGACTTCCGCGCTTTCCAATCGAGTGTCTGCCGATCTGAAGAAGAGGGGCATGAAGTACGTGGGCAGCACGATCGTCCAATCGTACCTCCAGGCAACGGGAATCCTCAACGCCCATGAGCCTGGCTGCTACAAGTACCGAAAAGGCTAATAAAGATCCTGCAGGCTGTAGATAAATGCGAGCGTGCCGGACAGCAAAGCTGCTGACACGCTCGCATTTGCAATCTGTGAAACCACGACCTACTTGCTCGGCTCCACGAAATCCTTCTGGTTGTGCGGCTGGCGAACGGTTGTCTCGAGGTTCTTGAGGGAGACGCGGGAGTTGGGGGGAACAGACTCAGTGACGAAGGCAGACCCTGCGATGACGGAATCGTGGCCGATGACGGTCTCTCCGCCCAGGATGCTCGCGTTGGAGTAGATCGTGACGTTGTCCTCGATGGTGGGGTGGCGCTTCACGCCCTTGAGCTTCTGCCCGGCGCGCGTGGAGAGCGCCCCGAGCGTGACTCCCTGGTATATCTTGACGTGGTCTCCGATCTTGGCCGTCTCGCCGATGACAACGCCCGAGGCATGGTCGATGAAGAAGTACTCGCCGATCTCTGCGCCCGGGCCGATGTCCACACCGGTTGCGGTATGGGCGATCTCGTCCATGATGCGCGGGATGAGCGGCACGTCGCGTACGGCGAATTCATGGGCGATACGATAGACGAAGATCGCGTAGAAGCCGGGATAGGAGAAGATGATCTCCTCCTTGCTGTCGGCAGCTGGGTCGCCATCGAATGCCGCCTGCACGTCCTTGAGCAGGGTCTTCTGCAGCTCGGGGAGCTTGTAGAAGAAGTCGGAGAGAATGTTCGAGACCTGCTTGTGGATCTCTTCTTCGCTTTTCTCCTTGCCGTCCCTGAACAGGAACGCCTCTGCAAGCTCGTGGTGCAGGTTGCGCTCGATGCGGGTGAGGGTGTCTCCGATGAAGTACTTGGGACCCGCCTCCGTCGGCGCCTCGTCTCCAAAGTAGCGCGGAAACATCAGGCGCCGTAGGTCCTTGATGATCTCGTTGATGACGTTTCGACTAGGGAAGTGCCAGTCGGGGTCGGTGAAGAAGATCTCATTGGCTTCGTAGTAGTTTTTCTCGAGTTGCGCGACGATATCGTCGAGTTTCTTATTGAAAATGGCCGTGCCTTTCTCTCCTGCGAGCGCAGCTGGATATCGTGCGCTCAAGTCCCTTTCCGGTTTGCGTTGGGCACATGGTAGCACCGGAGAAAGCAGGGCTTTGAGTGCGCAAATAAAACGTTGGGCTGCTGAAACATTCGCCGAACACCAACGTCGAGAAAAGGACGTCAACCTCCGACGACGAGGGTGACGAACAACACGCACAGCGGAATCGTCACGCAGGCGATGCCAACACAGTCGATGATGAATCCGGACTTGATCATCTTGGTGATGGGCACGTGCCCCGTCGCGTACACGATGGCGTTAGGCGGTGTGGAGACGGGCAGCATGAATCCCAGAGATGCCGAAAGGGCCACGCCCACCGAGACCGGAATCGGGCTCATGCCCGCCGACACGGCCGCCGTGATGGCGAGGGGGCCGATCATGTTGGTCGCCGCCGTATGCGAGGTGAGCTCGGACATGCAAAGCGACATCACGCAGAACACGGCGATGAAGACGGGCTCGGAGGGATTTCCGCCCAACAGAGAGAGCACGCCGTCTCCGATCCAGCTCGAGAGCCCCGTCGAGTACAGTGTGGTCCCCATGGAGAGCCCACCGCCAAAGAGAATCAAGGTACCCCAGTCGATTCCGTGAACGGCATCGTCCCAGGTGAGTGCACCTCTATGATTCTTCAAATCTACGGGAATCAGGAAGAGGAGCAGTGCTGCGATGAGGGCGACCACGGACTCGGGCAGAAGGGAATTGTAGGTCTTTGCGATCTGGCTATCGGATCCGAAGGCGATGCTCAAGATCCCGGGGAGCACCCACAAGATGACGGCGACCACGAAGGCGAAGAGCGCCACCTTTGCCCCTCGCTCCATTGGGGGAAGCTCGGAGCGCTTTTTCTCGATGAGCCTGTCGGCTCCCTCAATCTTCTCCATTTCGGGAGGATACTGCACGTGAAGGACGATCGCCGCGATGACGAAATAGGCGATCATAGCGATAAAGCCCCAGCTCATCCATTCGAAAAACGAGACGTTGATTCCCTCCATGCTGCTGAGAAACCCGATCATGATGAGGTTGGGAGGTGTGCCGATGGGGGTGAGGACGCCTCCTATCGAGCAGCTGTAGGCCGTCATCAGCATCAGGCCCGTGGCAAACTTGCTGTGGTCGACATCGGTCTTTTCGCCTTTGTCAGTCTCCATCTCGAACAGTGCATCTAAAAGCCCGAGCGCGATCGGCAGCATCATGGCGGCTGTCGCCGTGTTGCTGATCCACCCCGAGCAGAGCATCGCGACAACGCCAAGCGCAAGAAAGATTCTCGTGGGAGAGCTGCTCACGAACTTCAAGGAGAGGATGCGATAGGCAAAACGCCTGTCGAGACCGTACTTGACCATGGCGCTAGCCAGGATGAAGCCTCCCATGAACAGGAAGATGACTGGGCTCGCAAAGGACTTGAAGGCATCTGATACCGAAACGACTCCGGTGACGACGCAGAGCACCGGTCCCAATATCGAGGTCACGGGGATGGGGATGGGCTCGGTGATCCACCACAGGCACACGAGCGTCATGATGGCAAGGAGCATGTGCTGGGCAGGCTCGAGCGACGAGATCGGGAGCAGGTACACGGCAATTGCGCACAGGGGGCCGCCGATGGCGCCCATGATATGGCGGACACGGTCGAATTGGGAAAGTTCCGACTCGTTGCCGGATACGGCCTTCACGTCTGTGCTCTGCCCGCTTTCCATGTCCCTCGTTTGCCCTTCCCCTCGTGCGTGGGTGTGCCAAGAAAATCTCTTCGACGTTTGGAATTATCGGAAGATTAGGGGAGGGGCGATACATCAAAAACGGGTGTATTCGCACGTGAACTGCGCATATTTGCAGACAGAAGCGAGCCATTTGAATGTGATTCGAAGCTTAGCGGCAACCTGTCCGTGGACAAAGGCAGCGCCGCGGAAAATGAAGCCCCCTCGGCTTTCTGCAATAGCGGATGCCGAGGGGGCTTGAACTCAACTGCCTGAAAGCAGGAGGCGAAAGGCCCTTATGCCCTTGCCTGTGCCTTTTCTGCAGTGCCGTCTTCCTTGACGGCCTTTGCCTTGGAGGGCTTCACGAAGAAGGCGAGCACGATTCCCACGATGCCGACCGGCACAAAAGCTGCCATAGTCGCCTCGGAATAGGTCATGCCGGTGCCGACGAGCGCGTCCATGATGTAGCTCATCGGAACCTGGCCCAGGTACTGGGCGCAGGTGAGAAACGAAAGGCCCATCGCTACGGCCGTGGAACCGCCCTTGAACAGAAACGACGGGACCAGAGGGCGGCAGCAGGCATTGAGGAGCATGTTGCCGAGACAGAAGAACGCGACGTAGACGATGAAGGCGACGTTGTTCGCGCGATACGAGAAGACGCAGGCAAGCGTCAGAGCCGTGACGCCGATGACGACGAGGAGGTACTGGTTTTTCTTCTTCGTCTTGTCCAGGATGATGCCGCCGATAGGAGCGAGGATGCCGCAGGCGGTGATGAGGCCCGCGAGCAAGCCGGCCAGCCCAAGGTCCATGCCCATTCCGCCCGTAGCCGATGTCGGGTCGGCTGCAAGCCAGGTCTTCAGGTAGGTGGAGAAGTTGTAGTTCATGTAGTTGAAGATGAGGAACGCCGCGATCAGGCACCAGAGCTGGCGGTTCTTGAAGAAGTGGGCGACCTCGGAGAACGGCTTTCGCTCAGCGGAGACCTCGGAGCTCTCGTCTGCGTTTGGCAGGCGGAACACGAGCGCAAAGCACACGAGTGCGCAGGCGAGCACGGCGACCGTGAACCAGATGACGGCGGGCAGGTTGTTGCCGAAGACGCCGAACAGTCCCGACCCGATGTTGTTGATGATGATCAGCCCCAGCGGGACCCAGCACGACCAGATGCCCATCGCACGGCCGCGCGTCGCGCTCGGGAACCAGATGGAGACCGCGGTCGGTCCGGAGACGGCCGTCATGGCGATACCGCATCCGTACAGACAGCGTGCCACGAGAAAGAGGCTGAAGCTGTACATGGCGCCGATTGCCTGAAGGGCGCCGGTGACGATGGCGACCAGCATTCCGGCGATGATGGTCGTCTTGACACCGAACTTGCGGACCAAAGCCGATGTCGGGATGGCCATGATCATGGCCGCGATGGGGGTGAGGCCCATGATGCTCGAGAGCCCCGAGAAGCTGAAGCCCGGGGTGTTGGCTATCAGCCAGGGTTTCATCAAATCGAAGGTCACCCCGACGGGCCAGAACCAGGTCAGAACGATAGAGACGCTCACGAAGAACGTGACGCCCAGGCAGGCCCATGCGTAACGCGGGGTCGCCTTCTCCTGCAGTGCTGCATCTGTCATGAATGTGATTTCCCTTCCTGTCATGAAGATGAGCCCCATTCGCCGAACGAGGGCGACGGACGTGCTGGCGGCAAGTATCTTCCCAGCCGCTCGACATCGTGCGCCTGTGAGAACGGGGACGAGAGGAATCTAGCATTGTCCTGGACGCCATAGATGTTCTTGTGGGGTGTGAATGTCTCGTACTCGGAAAAACTCAAGCTCTGTGAATCATGCGAGGGCCCGCTAGTATTCTGAGGTTGAGTGAATACCCGAAGAGGTTGAGCCCTCTGAGCTGCCGATATCCGAATAGAAAATGGGCTACGGGAAAACCCGCAGCCCATCAGAAGTGAAAAGACCGTGCACTTTGAAAGAGGCGGCCCTCTTTTGACTCTACCCGTTTATCGCCGGCTATGCGCTCATGCGCTGCGCGTAGCTTTCGCCTCTCTCGCACATCGGATTGTCAAGCGGGCAACCATTGCTGCAAAGCGGGCAGGCATCTGAGAGCACTACCGCGTCAAGTGCATCCGAGTCGGCATCAGAGCCCGGCCAGGCGCCGTGACCGCGATGACCGCCATATCCATGGTGACCGTGTCTGTGTCCGTGATGGCTGCTCGCCTCTCTATTCATGCGCACGTCCCTGCTTCTCGTCTCTCCAGGAATGGATGAGCTTGCAGAGCAGATTGCTCAGCTGCTGCTTTTCTTCTTCGGAAAGGGCGCCCAGCATCTTTTCGGCCATCTTCTTGCGGTGCTCCTTTGCCTCGGAGATACAATCGGCCCCGAGGTCGGTCAGGTAGACATCGATGCTGCGCTTGTCCGCCTCGTTTCTCTCGCGCACGATCAATCCCTTGTCCTCGAGCTTGGTGAGAAGCTCGCTTAAGGATGCAGCCCGGATATCGAGCTTGCCCCTGAGCTCGCTCTGCGTGAGCTTGTCCTCGCCCTCCAGCGCCTCGAGCACGCGGAGCTGACCAGGGTGGATCGGGACTACGGACAAAATCCTGGACAGCTTGGGCGGCTCCGGGAAAGGAGCCGACATGTACACGAGACGGGAGAAGGAGGCGATCCTCGCCCAGTTCCACGCCAGCGGGCTGAAGGTCGCCACGG
>JBMNPN010000100.1:0-7059 GCA_050943615.1 Coriobacteriales bacterium | reverse complement strand
GAGGGCCTCTTTCACATCCTCGATATAGTCTTCGACAAGCTCGATACCCGTATCGCCTATGGCCAAGACAGTGTCGCCCACCACGTCGAAGAACGCCTCGTTGATGGCATCGACCTCCAGAGAGCACATGACACCGCGAGCTGCCCAGGATGCCTCGTCGAAGCTTCCGTCTAGAAGCTCGGATAAGATAGCAAGCTGCTGGGACGTGAGGCCGAGCTTGGACGCGCCCGTGTCCTCAGCCAGATTTTTCACGTCCTCATCGCCCTTGGCATCTGAGAAATCGAGCTTCGGGGCCTGTCCGGCAGTGGTGCTTTCCGCATCTGAAGCAGCGCTGGCGAAAACCGGACGGACCGGCTCGGGCACGACGTCGGCGCCTGTGGCCGGCGCCACATCTTCTCGTTCCTCGTCGACGAGGAGCGCCTCGCGCGTGCGCCCCGCCGCGCTTCTTATGCCCTGCAGCTTCGAGCGGTCGATTGTGACCTTGGCCGCCTCGACAGCACGCACGTGATCGAAATATCCCCCGACTTCCTCATCGACGATTCTCTGCTCGAACTTGGGCATCCTGTCCCAGGGCTTCAAGGGCGGTAGCTCATCGCCCAGCTGCGCGCGTATCTCGCAGTCGATGGCGTGGAGCAGACGCCCGATCTGCTTTTTCTTGCCCTCCCTGCGCGTCGGCAGGCGCCGATACCAATAGGGGCTTTGGTAGGTGTAGATTATTCCCGAAGGCGAAACGTAGCTATGGGGCTTTTCAGGCGCGCGAGGGCGAATCAATAGATTGGGGAAGAGCTCGATGGTGTATCTGTTCGCAACCCCGAAGAGCCCCTCGACAAAATCGAGTTGCCTGCGCTTTCTGCAATGGATGACCATTCGGGAGAACACGGACGCGGTGATTGACCTGAGCTCTTTGATGCGCTTCTTATAGACGAGCGATCGCTCCATGCGGTAGTTGGAGTGCCTGATGAGCGTATCGAGAAGCGCAGATCGATCGGGGATGGTCGCAGCCAGCTTCTCGGACGTGCCCGCGTCGTCTGCCGCATCTAGGACGGCGCGCTCGGCCTCGATGAGCACTTGCATGTCTCGCTTGGTGTTCACCGGACTGCACATGAGAGACGGATCGAGCCCATAGTAGATGACGAGCCCGTCCAGCCAGCTTGCTATATCGTAGGATGCGTAGAAATTCCGCTGTGAATTTGCGAGAACGTTGTTCTTGAGCCTGGCAAGCATCTCATACGCTTCCATGGCTCCAAGCTCGCCCGATTTCAAGACGACCTCGCTCGCGTAGAGGTAGGCGAATGCCTCGGGCGCCTGGGGAAACGCCCCTTTGCGAACCTGGGTACGCCAGCTGAAATACGCCCGTAGCTGCTCTTTGTCGAGCCTGCCGTACTCGGCAAAGCGCGTGGGAAGCCTCCCGAATCGAGAGGCTGCATCGTAGTCATAGCGCAGATAGTCGGAAAACGGCGCCTCTTCGTGCTTCCACATGCGCTCGACCTGTTCGGCAAAGAGCTCTCCCCACCCGCTGCAACCATGCGAGCTAACGGCACCGTGCTTTTCAGCGATCAGCTTGGAGTAGACATCGAGCGCCTTCTTGCGCTCCAGCACTTCGCGCCCCGTTCGCAAAATGGGCTCGTCTTGGTACCCGGAGCTCATGAAGACATGGCTCTCCCGCATCCGGTCATCATCGAGAATGCGGTCGCGAATTTCCTCTGCGCGTGACAACGAGCCTCCAAAAACCCAAACAGATGTTCGTAGTATACGACGATATGGCAGTGCTGTCCGCGCAACAAGGAAGAAACTCGCAGGTTTGTCAATCGGTCGACGTGGAAGCGAGGACGCGCGCTTCCGTGCGGCCATGCGCCACGAGGACCTGCAGTTTGTGCCAGGCTTCCTATTCGCGCCCTATTGCAGTTCGCGTGCGTGGATGGCGGCCCCCAGGCACCCCGCGTCGTTTCCGAGCTTGGCCGGCGCGATCTTGGTGAACGCGCAGGACTCCAGGGCATTCTTGCGATATTCCTCGATGAGGTCGGGAAAGAAGAGCGGGGCGCTCTTAGACACTCCCCCGCCTATTACGATGACCTCGGGGTCAATGACGTTTGCGACCTGCGCCAACGCGAGCCCGAGCGACTTGGTGAGCAGCTTCACGGCGTGAACGGCGCGATGGTCTCCTGCCTTGTAGGCCTGAAAGACCGTGTAGCTGTCGCTCTCGTTTGCCGGCGTGTACTTGGTGAACTCGGGACCCGTCTCGTCGAGCGTCGCATAGACGCTGGGAGCGTTGGATGCGGCCTCTCGAAACGAGCGGACGATGCCACGGGAAGAGGCGTACTGCTCGAGACAGCCGCGGCCACCGCAATTGCAGCGCCTGCCGCCCTTGACGACCTTGAGGTGGCCGATCTCGCCTGCCGCGCCGTTGGCGCCTTCCATGACCTTGCCGTCGATGACGATACCCGAGCCGACTCCGGTGCCGAGCGTCACGAACAGCATGCTCGATGCGTCCTTTCCCTCGCCGTGACGCGATTCTGCAAGGGCAGCGGCGTTCGCATCGTTCAAATAGGAGAAGTCGACGTTGTCGAAGCTGTCGCTCAGCGCCTCGAGGAGCTTCTGCATGTCGAGGTCCATGTTGGGGACCAGGTCTACTCCAAGCGGGTTCACGATGCCGGGCACGGCGATTCCGATGCTCGAGATCTTCGCATCCCGGTAGCGCGTTTCGGATACGAACTTGCGAAGCCGCTGGGAAAAGGAGGCGCATTCCTCTTCGGTGGAAAAGGGCGGCGTCGCGAACTCGACATGGTTCACGAACAGCCCTTCTTCGTCCACAAGGCCAACCTTGGTCGCGGTTCCGCCCAAATCGATGCCGAGCGAAAGCTGAGTAGCGGGCATGTCTGCTGCCTCCTTGGATAACGAATCAGTTAAACATCTGTCTAATATAGCCCTTTTTGACTATGATACAGGCAAAACGAGCGGCAGAGGGGGATTATCTGCCCAGCGCAAGTACCATTTACCTGTTGATTTCGAGGAGGAGGGGCATGGAGAACGCCGATTCCATACTCGCCAATATGACGACCGCGGAGAAGGCAGAGCTTATCTGCGGAAGGACCTACTGGCGGACGTGCTCTCTGAGCACGCACAGCGTGCCGAGTCTGTTTCTCTCCGATGGCTCGAACGGACTGCGCAAGCAGGTGAAGTACGCCGATCACTTCGGCATCGGCACAAGCGTGCCCGCCGTCTGCTATCCGACGGCATCGGCACTCGGCTGCACCTTCGACCCCCAGCTCATCGAGCAGCTCGGGTCTGCCCTTGGCGAGGAGTGCAGAAAGGAGCACGTCTCCGTTCTGCTGGGTCCCGCTATCAACATCAAGCGCCATCCCCTGGGCGGCCGCAATTTCGAGTACTACAGCGAAGACCCGCTTCTTTCGGGAAAGCTGGGCGCGGCGTTCATCCGCGGCGTGCAGGCGCAGGGCGTCGGCTGTGCCGTCAAGCACTTCGCGTGCAACAACCAGGAGCACCTGCGCATGTGCTCCGATAGCGTCGTCGACGACCGCGCGCTCAACGAGATCTACCTGCGTCCCTTCGAGCTCGCCGTCAAGGAAGCCGACCCCTGGCTTTTCATGGCCGCCTACAACAAGGTCAACGGCGAGCATGCGACCGAGAACCGCTGGCTTCTGACCGACAAGCTCAGAGGCGAATGGGGTTTCAAAGGGGCCGTCGTCACCGACTGGGGTGCCCTCAACGAACACGAGCTATCCGTTCGAGCGGGCCTCGACCTCGTCATGCCGGGTCCCAATGCGGGCTTTTCGAAGCACGTGGCAGATGCAGCGGACAAGGACGAGAAGGACGCGGAGGCGCTCGACCGCGCTGCCGGCAACGTCCTCAAGCTCTGCCAACGCCACCTCGATGGCATGGAGCTCGATTTTGACTGCGATACCGAGGCACACCTGGCACTGGCACGAGACGTTGCAACGGAAAGCGCGGTGCTCCTCGAAAACGACGGCACTCTCCCCTTGCGCGCCGACAAGAAGATAGCCGTCATCGGCGCCTATGCCAAAGAGCCGCGCTATCAGGGCGGCGGGTCTTCGCATGTCGTTCCCATCGAGCTCGACTCGCCTTTCGAGGCGCTTTCAAAGGAGTGCCCGAAGCTCGTTTACGCCGAAGGCTACTCGCCCGATACGGGGGCGACCTCCAACGCCTACCTCAAGCAGGCCGCTAGAGCCGCGAGAAGAGCCGATACCGCCGTGGTGTTTCTCGGATTGCCGGGAAGCATCGAGTCCGAGGGTCACGACCGCGAGACCATGCGCTTGCCGAAGGGCGCCTACGAGCTGGTCGACCGCGTCATGAAGGCGAACAAGAAGACCGTCGTCGTGCTCATGGTGGGCTCTCCCGTCGAGCTCAACTTTGCCGAGAAGCCCGCGGCGATTCTCCTCACGCATCTGGCGGGCTGCCAGAACGGGGCCGCATGCGCGGACCTGCTCCTGGGGCATGTCTCTCCCAGTGGCAAGCTTGCCGAGACCTGGCCCAAGCGCGTCGAGGATACGGCGCTCGGGACGAGCCTACCCTCAAAGAAGCTCGAGGTCCTCTACCGCGAGAGTATCTACGTGGGCTACCGGTACTTCGACACGGCGAAGGTCGAGCCCGCCTACCCCTTCGGCCATGGGCTCTCGTACACGCGCTTCGACTACAGCGAGCTTTCCGTCGAACTCGAAGAGGACGGCGTGCACGTGTCGTTCAAGGTGAAGAACGTTGGGGGCTGCTATGGCGCCGAAGCAGCCCAGGTCTACCTGCACGTGAAGGCGCCTGCGATCCCGATGCCCGACCAAGAGCTCGTGGGATTTGAGAAGGTGCTCCTCGCGCCGCGCAGAAGCGAGCGCATAGAGCTCGTGCTCAAAGATGACGCCTTCCGCCATTGGGACTCACTGGGAGACCGCTGGCGCATCGACGCGGGTGCCTACGAGATACGCGTCGGCTCCTCCAGCCGCGACATCCGACTTCGGGACGACCTCAGGCTCGATGAGTCGTGTGCGGCGTTTCCCGTGGAGAAGCCGCCGCTCATCGACCCCATCGAGCGCCAGGAGCTCGAATCCTACACGACGGTCGTTCCCCACGGGTTCAGCGATGAGGAGTTCGCCCTCCTCTACGGGCGCGAGCTTCCCAAGGAAAAGCCGCTCAAACCCTTCACGCGCGACAGCCTGCTGCAGGACCTGGAGGCCACCAAGGCGGGGCGTGTTACATTGCATTCGATGTATCGGATCGCGCGCAAGGTCATCGGAAATAACGCCACGCAAATCGACATCGACACGCTGCTGGGCGGCCTCGAACGCGAGCTGCCGGTGCGCGCGCTTTCGATGGCGGGCATCCCCAACGAGGCAATTGAGGGCCTGCTCATCATGCTGAACGGCCAGCACGTGAAGGGCCTTTCGATGATCAAGAAGAGCATGGACACGCTCAAGAAGTAGGCACTCGGGTTTCCAAGCTGCCAAAGGGATAGAGGCTGTGCCATACTTTGGGCACGCCCCCCTGATTGTCCGTGCGAATCATGAGCTGCACGGTCGAAAGGAAATGACATGTACACATTGAGAACCGAGAGCTGCTTTGACTCTGCGCACTTCTTGAGCGACTACAACGGCAAGTGCGAGAACCTCCATGGTCACCGTTGGCGCGTCGTCGCCTACATAACCGTCGGTGACCTGCAGCAATCTGGCCAGGAAAAGGACATGGTCATTGACTTTGCCACGTTCAAGAAGGCGCTGCGCGAGCTTACCGAAGAAGTCGACCACACGTTTCTCGTCGAGGAAGGTTCGCTTTCCGATGAGACGATAGCCTGCCTCGAGCGCGAGACCTTCAAGCTCTACATGGTTCCCTTCCGCACCACCTCGGAAAACCTCGCCCGCTTCTTTGCGACGCGCTTGCAGCAAGAGGGGCTTCCCGTCTCGCAGGTCGAGGTCTACGAGACGCCCAACAACTGCGCGATCTATCGCCCTTAGAGTCTCCTGCTGATCGCGATTAGAGCTTTGGCGCCGCAGAGCGCAAGCTATGAAGCCGAAAGCAGATTATCGCACGTCAATGCGTGCGGGTGCTCCTTAGCTGTGGCAAAATCCCTAGTCGAAACCGACAGAATCAGGCAAGGAGAACCAAGCAGATGAACATCGTATGCCTCGACCTCGAGGGCGTGCTCGTCCCCGAGATCTGGATCGAGTTTGCGGATGCCACGGGTATCGAGGAGCTCAAGCGCACGACGCGCGACGAACCCGACTACGACAAGCTGATGCGCTACCGCCTCGACATCCTCGACGCGCACGGACTCAAGCTCTCTCAGATTCAGGACACCATTGCAGAGATGGATCTGTTCCCGGGCGCCAAGGACTTCCTCGACACGCTGCGCGCAGAGACCCAGGTCATCATCGTGAGCGACACCTTCTCGCAGTTCGCACAGCCGCTCATGAGAAAGCTCGGCTGGCCGACCATCTTCTGCAACGAGCTCGAAGTCGACGAGTCAGGGCGCATCACGGGCTGGAAGATGCGCAAAGCAAAAGATAAGGAGCAGGTCATCGAGCACCTGCAGCAAATCGGCTTCGACACCATCGCAAGCGGCGACAGTCACAACGACCTCGGCATGATCAAGGCCAGCAAGGCGGGTTTCCTCTTCCGCACCACAGATGCGCTGAAAGCGGCCCATCCCGAAGTACCAGCTCTCGAAACCTACGACGAGCTGCTGGCAAACATCGAGAAGAACCTATAGTCGCGGCACGCTTCTAAGCGCTCAAATCGCTTTGCGGTTCGCGATTTGTCACGTTCAGCAACTTTTGGCCCCGAACTAAAGTAGTATCGCGGATATCCAGCGAGTTTCTTTCGATTTGGCACCGATTTTTCGCTCTCCGACCACCTTTGCACTGAGATTTCGAGCCAAAAGTTGCTGAAACGTGCACGGCTGTCTTGCGGTGGGGGCGTCTCGCTCAGGGCTACATTGCGAAGCAGATTGAAACTGCCCCGCCCGCGGGTTTGCGAGGACTGTTCGAGCGCACGAAGTGCGCGAGTTCCGCAGCAGCGGGCGGGACAGTTTCAATCGGGTGC
>JBMNPN010000099.1:0-7123 GCA_050943615.1 Coriobacteriales bacterium | reverse complement strand
GACGAACGCCGCCCACCATCTCACGCTTGCCGGCGTGAAGAAGGCCTCCGTCTCGAACGTCGCGATCAGCGAGTACGACGGCAGCGCCGTCAAGGAGGCCATACAGATCGAGACGCTGCACAGCTCTAGTGGCACGCCCGAGTGTGGTCCCTTCGATGATACGCCCAGCACCGACATCGTCATCTACGGCAACAGCTTCACGGACGTGCCTCGCGGCATAGGCCACCACGCGAACGTCCTGGGAATCGACAACACCTACATCCTCATCAAGGGCAACACGTTCACCGACCTGCCCTACCAGGCGGTCCTGACGACGGGCATGAAGCACGTGCGCGTCCTCAACAACACGATGGCAAGCGTCGGCCTCGGCGTTGATGCGGTCATCACCGTGCACAACAGCAACAAGGGCGTCTCCCAGCCCAACGACTTCTCCTGGACCGCAAGCGAGCTCGAGGAGGCGGGCTACACCAACCGCGACATCACGATCAGCGACAACACGATCTCCACCACGGGGAGCTCTTCCCTCACGGCAAGCGAGGGCTACGGGGACGGCATCTCGGTGCGGGGCATGACTTTTTCTGCGGGCACGAGCTCGCGCGTCAATATGTACGCCGCCGGCACCTACAAGATCGCCGGCGTGCGCGTCAAGAACAACGTCATCAGGAGCGCGCACGGCGTGGGCATCCGGCTGTGGAAGTCAACTGGCTGCAGCGCCACGGGCAACACCGTGGCAAAGGTCGCGAGCGCGCAGGGGCACTCCCTCGGGCTCTACGTCAGCTCCTCGACGGGCGCCACCGTCTCGAGGAACACCGTGTCCTCCGGCGCCTATCGCGGCATCTACGCGTCCAACTCGAGCAGCGGGCTCAGCGTCTCGTCGAACACCTTTAAGGGGCTCACCAAGGCGGGCGTCTACGCCACCGGCTCGTGCTCGGGCGTCGCCGTGAAGTCGAACCTCATCGTCACGAGCGGGTCGACCGCCATCCGCACGAAGAAGCACACGTACCGGGCATTCAGGCTGACCAAGAAGACGCGCAAGGCGCTGAAGGGCAAGACGAATTCCAAGGCCAAGGTCTCAATCTACGTGAACGGCAAGAAGAAGAAGACCGTGAAGGCGAAGAAGTCGGGCGCGTTCTCGCACACCTTCAAGAAGAAGCAGGCGAAGGGCGCCGCGCTGCAGCTGCGCTACACCAACTCGCAGGGCAACAAGATCCGCGCGAACTACGTTATCTAAAGAGGAGCCTAAGCGATTGATTACGGTTTCACTTTTGAAATGTCCGGCTCGAAATGCTGAAAAAAATCTGAAACAGAAAAATTCCAATTCTGTTAAGTAGCAACTTGACCTGCAACAATGTAATAAGAGTGAAGGCGGTGAAATAATCCCATCCTCTTCTCCATGGCCAGTTTTGGTATGGTAGAACGAGGTATGCGAGAATAAATCCGCAGCAAACCGAGAGAAAGCCGAGCAAACAGACCCACGATGAACAGACTCAGTCACCTCGATGCACTCGAAGCAGAATCGATACACATTATCAGAGAAGTTGCCGCGGAGTGCGAGAAGCCCGTTATGCTCTACTCGATTGGCAAGGACTCCTCGGTCATGCTCCATCTGGCCCTCAAGGCTTTCTATCCCGAAAAGCCGCCATTTCCTTTTCTTCACGTGAACACGACGTGGAAGTTCCACGAGATGATCGAGTTTCGTGATCACACGATGAAAAAGTACGGCCTCGACCTTATCGAGTACATCAACGAAGAGGGCGTGGCTCGGGGAGTGAATCCCTTCGATTACGGCGCCTCCTACACCGACATCATGAAGACACAGGCGCTCAAGCAGGCCCTCACGAAGTATGGCTTCACCGCAGCCTTCGGTGGCGGCAGACGCGACGAGGAAAAATCGCGCGCCAAAGAGCGCATCTTCTCGTTCCGTGACAAGAACCAGACCTGGGACCCGAAAAACCAGCGCCCCGAAATGTGGAACCTCTACAACACTCACATCAACAAGGGCGAGTCGATTCGCGTCTTTCCCATCTCGAACTGGACGGAAAAGGACATCTGGCTCTACATTCAACGCGAGAACATCGAGATCGTATCTCTCTACTTTGCCAAGAAGCGCCCCTGTGTGGAGCGTGACGGGCAGTACATCATGGTCGATGACGACCGCTTCCGCTTCAAGGAGGGAGAGAAACCCGAGATGCGAAAGATTCGCTTCCGCACGCTGGGCTGCTACCCGCTCACCGGCGGCATCCTCTCCGATGCGGATACCCTCGACAAGGTCATCGACGAAACGCTCGGCGCTGTCACATCCGAGCGCACCACGCGCGTCATCGACAAGGACGGCGGCTCGGCAAGTATGGAAAAGCGCAAGCGCGAAGGGTATTTCTAAGCATGGGCACCCAGAAATTCGATAAGGACCTCCTCAAACTCATCACCTGCGGAAGCGTCGATGATGGAAAATCGACCCTCATCGGGCACATGCTCTACGATGCAAAGCTCATCTACACCGACCAGGCTCAGGCGCTCGAGCTCGAGAGCAAAGTGGGCTCGGCCGATGGGCAGCTCGACTACTCGCTGCTCTTGGATGGCCTTGCAGCCGAACGCGAGCAGGGCATCACGATCGATGTCGCGTATCGCTACTTCAATACCGAAAAGCGCAGCTTTATCGTCGCCGATGCCCCGGGACATGAGGAGTACACGCGCAACATGGCCGTCGGTGCGAGCTTTGCTGACCTCGCTGTCATCTTGACCGACGCGACCAAGGGTCTGCTCACGCAGACCTACCGGCACACGCGCATCTGCAGCCTCATGGGGATCAAGCACTTCGTCTTTGCCGTGAACAAGATGGATCTTGTCGGATATAACGAAGTCGCCTTCAACCAGATTTCCGCTGACATCAAACGGCTCATCTCCGAATTCGACGTCTCCACCCTGCAAATCATTCCCGTTTCCGCGACTGTCGGGGACAACGTCGCGAGCAGCTCCGACAACATGCCCTGGTACAAAGGGCCCTACCTGCTCGATTATCTCGAGAACATCGAGGTGGAAGACGAACCTTCCGAGCACGGGTTCACCCTGCCCGTCCAGCGTGTCTGCCGCCCCAATGCCAATTTCAGGGGATTTCAGGGAACCATCGCATCCGGGGAAATCTCCACAGGCGACAAGGTAACAATCCTGCCGAGCAAGACGCATTCCACGGTCAAGGAAATCCTCGTCAGCGGAACAGAATCTGACTACGCCTTCAAGAACCAGGCGGTAACGCTCACGCTCGAAGACGAGGTCGACGTCAGCAGGGGCTGTGTTATCGTGCGCAATTCTCGGGCGCACGCCGCCTCGTTCTTTACCGCCAAGCTTCTCTGGATGGACGATGAAGAACTGCTCCCCGGCAAGAACTACTTCTTCAAGCTGGGCACCAAAACCGTCTCTGGCATCGTCCTGAACATCAAGCACCTCATCGACGTCAATACCGGAGAGCATGTGGCTGCCGAGCGCGTGCGGAAAAACGAGATTGCCGAATGTGAAATCTCGCTTTCCGAAAAGGTCGTCTGCGAGCGCTTCGATGACAATCGGACACTCGGCTCCATGATCTTGATCGACCGCGTGACGAACGCCACCTCGGGCTGCGGCGTCATCGAGCACGAGATCGACCGCTCCGACAACTTGACCTGGCACAACATGGACGTCACACGCGAGCTGCGAGAGAAGCACATGGGGCAGCACGCGCTCACCATCTGGCTCACCGGCCTTTCCGGGTCGGGCAAGTCGACGGTTGCCAACGCGCTGGAAAAGCGCCTGTTCACCGCCGGGTACTACACCATGCTTCTCGACGGGGACAACATCCGCCTCGGCCTCAACCGCAACCTCGGTTTCTCCGATGCCGACCGCATCGAGAACATCCGCCGTATCGCCGAGGTCTCGAAGCTCCTCAACGATGCAGGCAACATCGTCATCACTTCTTTCATCTCGCCGTTTGTGCGAGACCGCCGCAATGCGCAGGAGATCATCGGAAACGACAACTTCGTCGAGGTCTATATCTCCACGCCGCTCGAGGTATGCGAGAAGCGCGACGTCAAGGGGCTCTACGCCAAGGCGCGCGCCGGCAAACTCGACAACTTCACCGGTATCACGAGTCCCTACGAGCCACCTGTTGAGCCTGCATTGAGCATCGATACCAGCACGGAGGATCTCGACAGCTCCGTCGACAGGCTTTTTACCTATCTACTCGACCGGATCAAGCTCTAGTCCTCGCAGCGCTGAGACAGCAGATATGACGAGGCTCATTCTCCATATCGGAACCCATAAGACGGGGACCACTGCGCTGCAATCCGCCTTTGCAAACAATGCAGATGTGCTCGCCGCCCATGACATTGGCTATCCAATCGCCAAGCTCAGGCGCCCAAACGCACTTAGGGATCGGAATGCGTATTTCTTGGACCGCAGGGCCAAGATCATCTTGGAACCGAGCGCAAAGGACAGACGTGACGATGCGTTTTACGAAAACAACAAAGAAACGCTCGCGTCAGCCTGCAAAAAACACGGAACCATCCTCTTGAGCGACGAACGCCTCTGGTATGAAGGCGCCTCCCGAAAAGGGTTTTGGGAAACGATAAAGAAGCTGCTCGAGCCTTATGACTTCTCGGACATACAGATTGTCTTGTATCTACGTAGGCAAGACCAGTTCGTCACTTCCCTGTGGAGCCAGTTCGTCAAGGGAAAGACCCGCGAGTCACGCCCCCTCGAGCAATACATGCTCAATGAAAAAATCGGCGCGGTGCTCGACTACGACCGCGGCATCGCGCGCATCGAGGAGACTTTTGGCGCGGAGAACATCACTGTCCGCATCTTCAATCGCAAGCTGTTCCCAGGCGGCGACGTCGTACACGACTTCTGCGACTGCGTCGGCTTCGACTTCTTTGAGGAGTTCTCAGCTCCCAAACAGCGGGAGAACCCATCTCTCACGAACCGGGCCGCCTACTTGAAAAACCTCATCAACCGGGGAACCTACGCCAGGAAAGTCGACAACGTCTTCTCCCATCCAGCACTTACCGCAGGCGCACTCGAGGAAGAGCGGGACAGACGCCCATATTTGAGCTATGAGCAGTCGATCTCTCTGCTGGAACGCTATGAGAAGGGCAACGCTCGCATCGCTCGAGAGTATTTCGGCCGCAAAGACGGCGTACTGTTCAACGCGCCATCACCGGATATGGGGCACTTCACAGACACCCTTGGCCAGACAGAAATTGACGCGCTCATGATGCTCTCTGAAGCGCTTTGCCTCGAACGTCAGCAACGCGAGGAACTTCAGGCACGCGTCGACGAGCTCGAACGCAAACTCAATAGTAATACTTCGGACAAAGATTCGCGAAGCATTGCGCATCTGAAACGCGGCCTCAAACGTCGGATGAAGCATGGCAACTAGAGATATGCAGGCATCGACAATTCTAGAACTGTGCTAGCAGCCGATAAACTAGGCAATCGCATTTGCATACACAGATTCCCTGTAGTCGCCGAAAGGCAGGCAGCACGTTAACCGATAGCTCTCGCAGGCCTTCTATACGTTGCACAAAAAATTGAAAACGTCGTCGAGTTGAATCTTAATCTTCACGTCGAGTTCCTTGGCAGCAGCGTTGAGGGCATCTTGAACCTCATTGAAATCGCGCCTGCCTCGTCGAACATTACCAGCTTCGTCATCGAGATTACCGGTATCCGTCAGTTCGTAGAACTTGCCGTTGAGCACCCGAATACCCGTGCTCGTCGCGTCATCAGCAAGCTGGAACGTTTCATTGTGCACGCCATGAACCGAACGACCATCTGTCTCCACGAGGTGGGTCCTGTCACCGACCGCGCAAGAAAGAAAGCACATGTGCTTCATATTTTCCAATCACCCCACGAAAGCTTTAGAAAACCCAATGTCAGAATGGGTGCGCCATCTCCTAGATGAGTTCTCTATCTGAGGCAGGCAGCACACTGACTGCCGTTAGAGAGAGCATCCCGCTGCTGCCATAGTGCTAGTATTCATTTCCACCGGCACTTCCTTGGGACTTCCCAGTGCGGTGGGCACAACGTAGCAGAACAATGAAGAGGGTAGGTCATGAAGCATTCTATTCGCACAAGCATCTCTGCCGTTCTTGCCGGAGCGCTTGTCTTTTCCCTGTGCCCGAGCTTTATCGGCACATCTTTTGCCAACGCCGACACAGGCGAGGGAACCGGTGGCACGCAGACCTACGACACGGACGGGTTCTTCCAGGGCCTCGACCCCGACTCGAGCGCGTCCGACAAGTTCGGCCTGGACGCACTCGAAAAACTGGGCATCTACTTCGACGAGGACGACGCCGAGGAGGACGGCGCCACCGACACGCACGTCAGCTCCTCCGACTTCACCACGCAGTCGAGCCCCACGACCTCGGGGCCCATCACGGGCGCGAAGATCACCGCCGACACGCTCTACACGATCACCGTCGACGAGAGCGTCTTCGAGAACGGCGAGTCGCTCAGCTACGTGAACAACAACGGCGTCACGGTCACCTACAACCAGCGCGACGTCATCCAGGCGGTCCTCTACGCCATCGGGACCGTAACCCAGGCCAGCGGCTTCGACGGGGACACGATGTACAGGGTCGTCGTCGACTACGACGGCACCATCGAGCTCTCGAACACGCTCTTCATCTACAGCAACACCTGGCTCAGCCTCGGCGACGGCACGACGATGCTCAAGCAGTTCCAGAGCGCCGCGGTCGGCAACTCGCGCACCGGCGAGGAGGCCGAGGCCGACTCCGTCGACCGCCAGATCGACTGCACCAACGAGCCGCTCCTCAGGAACAACGCCGGCGAGTACTCCGGCACGGGCGGCTACGGCCAGGAGCGCAACGTCATCGTCGAGGGCGGCGCCTGGGACGTGAACCTCGAGAACTACAACCAGGAGAACTCGGGGAGCTCCTACCGCACGAGCTCGATGAAGTTCGCGCACATGAAGAACCTCATTTTCCGCGACACCGCCATCGTCGGGACGAACGCCGCCCACCATCTCACGCTTGCCGGCGTGAAGAAGGCCTCCGTCTCGAACGTCGCGATCAGCGAGTACGACGGCAGCGCCGTCAAGGAGGCCATACAGATCGAGACGCTGCACAGCTCT
>JBMNPN010000098.1:0-7158 GCA_050943615.1 Coriobacteriales bacterium | reverse complement strand
CGTGTTGACGGCGGACTGCGCAAAGACCGCCACGCCCAATAGCGCACACCAGATGAGCGGGTCGAAGTCGTAGCCTATGGCAATCGAGAAGACGCCGCCGAACACCGTCGTGAGAACCGACGGCCCCGGCCAGGTGTGCGGTGCCGCCAGGCGCGCGCACATGAGAGGGGTCAGGCGCTCGTAGCGGGTCTGCGTTCCGACCTTGTCATCGTTCATGTCTGTTTGGGCTCCTCCTTTTTGCATAGCACTCATATATTGCGTACGTGTCGATCGACTATCGTGAAAGTATCAAATATGATGGGATTTACCACGTATTATTCAATCGTGAATGAACCGTCGGACTCATTGTAGGTCACGTTCTTCTCCGAGTAGCCCTTCTTATTCATCCACGTAATCTGGGGCTTGATGAGCTTTGCCGGCGGGTAGGCAAAGGCGCCGTTTGAAGCAGTCGCACGCGGATAGGAGCTGATCGGGTAGGTCTTGGCGACCTTGTCGTTGAGGTTCGCCTTTTCCACGAGCAGGTCGCGGTAGTTCTCGGGCGTCTTGTTGATGAGCTTGGCCGCGGCATTCCACGCCTGGGCAAGCCCATCGACCACGCCGGAGTTCGCGTCGAGGTATTCCTTTCGCACGACCATGACCGACTGCGAGACGTTGGAGCCCTTGGTGTCGTCGGCGAGCACCTTCATGCCCTCTGCCTCCCCCAACGCCAGAAGCGAGGCGGGCAACGCCGCGCCCAAGATCTTGCCGCTCGCGACCATCTGGTAGCGCTCGGGCAGGCTTGCGACCTCGACGGTTCCAAGCCGGTTATCGCTGAGCCCCTCTTCATCGCAGAGCTTGTCGAAGACGTACTCGGGCACGGTGTTAGAGGCCACGCCGATCTTCGAGCTGTCCTCGTCGGTAAAGCTCGCCGTGTCGACGAACTGCGCAAGCCCCGCAAGGTTCTTCTCGCTGAGTTCGGAATAGGTGTCCTTGCTCACCAGCACGCCAAAGCGCCCCTGCTTTGCCGTCGTGCCGAGCGTGATCCACACCATGGAAAGCTCGGTTCCGCTCTCGCAGAGCTTGATCGTGCGCATCGGGTCGGTCATCGCGAGGTCGACTTCGCCTGCGGTTATCGCCGCCGAGAGGTTCTGCGCGGAGTCGAAGACATCGATTTCCGCCGTCATGCCATCGCCGAGGTACTGCTTGAAGAGCCCCTCTTGCTCGGCCACCCACATGGGAAGGATGTCCTCGGTGGGCATCGTGCCTATTCTGACGGTGGCAGAAGACGAGCCGCTACCAGCTGCAGACGATGAAGACGAGCCGGAGCCCGAGCAGCCCGAAAGACCGAAGACGCCCAGTGCTGCAACCGCTGCGCTGCCGGCGAGAAACGAGCGACGTGAGACGGATTTTGACATTGTTCCCTACTTCCTTTTCACTCCGTGCGCGGGCAACGGGGCGCTTCCCCAATCCACCCTCCGATGACCGCTTGCGAACACACTGTTAGCATCCTAGGGCAAATCCCCTAATCTTGAGGAGCCAATTCTTTAGTTGGCGCATTTTCGCAGCCCGGGATAAGGAGAGGTCATGCACGCGCGAAAGCTGCAGACAAACGGAATCGTGCAGGGCGTGGGGTTCAGACCCTTCGTCGCCCGGCTCGCGCGTTCCCTTGGCCTTGCGGGGCGCGTCTCGAACGCCCCCGACGGGGTGAGCATAGAAATCGAGCACGAAGACGCGGCCGTTCTCGATGCCTTCGAGAAACGCCTGAGATCCGATGCGCCCATCGCCGCGCGCATCGTCTCGGTCAAGGCGCAAGAGGTCGAGCCGCACGGATACGAGGACTTCCAGATCGCGCCGTCCGAGCACGACGGCTCGCGCCAGACGCTCGTGAGCCCCGACCTCGCGACCTGCCACGACTGCCTGGCCGAGCTCTTCGACCCTGCCGACCGGCGCTACCACTACCCCTTCATCAACTGCACCAACTGCGGGCCGCGCTTCACGATCATCGAGGACCTGCCCTACGACCGGCCCGTCACCTCGATGGGGCGCTTTGAGATGTGCCCCACCTGCGCGGCAGAGTACGCTGACGAAAACGACCGCCGCTACCACGCCCAGCCCGACGCATGCTTTGCCTGCGGGCCGCGCCTGTGGTACGTGGACGCGGCTAATGCTGGCGCCTGCAAAATTGACGAGGACGGCGCGCTCGTGCCAGATGCCGAGCACCTCGACCGCGAAGCCTCCGATGCCCTCATCTCGCGTGCGGCATTCGCACTGGGAGCCGGGCAGATTCTCGCCATCAAGGGGCTCGGCGGCTGGCACCTCTCCTGCGATGCCACCAACGAGCAGGCGGTCACCGCGCTGCGGGCGCGCAAGCACCGCCCCACCAAGCCGCTTGCCCTGATGGTGCGCGATCTTGAAACGGCGAGAAAGTACGTGGAGGTGGGCGAACGGGAGGCGGAGCTTCTCGAGAGCCCCGTGCGGCCCATCGTGCTCTGTCTGCGAAAGGAGGACACGCCAATCGCAAAAAGCGTCGCCGGTGACCTGCCCGAACTCGGTATCATGCTTCCCTCGACGCCCGTGCAGCACCTGCTCATGCACGAGCTCGACCTGCCGCTCGTCATGACCTCGGGCAACCGCAGCGGCGAGCCCATCGTGGCACGCGATGCCGATGCCCTCGAGGCGCTCGGGCAGATCGCCGACGGCTTCCTGGGCAACAACCGCGCCATCGTCGCGCGCTACGACGACTCCGTGACCCGCGTGCTTGCCGACGGGCGCGAGCAGCTCGTGCGCCGCGCCCGCGGCATCGCGCCCACGCCGCTCTTCCTGCCGCACGCGCACGACGCCTCCACCGGCGGTGCGGCATCCGCGAGCAAGGCGCGGCCCTGCATCTTCGCGGCAGGCCCCGAGCAGAAGTCGACGTTCGCCTTCTTGCGCGGCGGACGCGTCTACCTCTCCCAGCACCTCGGTGACCTCGAGCGCCTCGGAGCCTGGCGCGCTTGGGAAGAGGCGCAGGCGCGCTACGCCCGCCTCTTCGACCTTTCCTGCGACGTCATCGCCTGCGACCTGCACCCCGAGTACCTCGCGAGCAAGTGGGCGCGCAAAGCGGCCGCCGAGCGCGGGGTCCCCCTCATCGAGGTCCAGCACCATCACGCCCACATCGCCTCGGTCCTCGGGGAAAACGACGCACGCGGCCCCGTCATCGGCGTTGCGCTCGACGGCACCGGCTACGGCACCGACGGGCGCATTTGGGGCGGCGAGGTCCTCATCGCCACGCGTACGGGCTTTGAGCGCTTCGCGCACCTCCCCTACTTCCCGCTCCCGGGCGGTGCGGCGGCAATCCGCGAGCCGCTGCGCTGCGCTTGGGGACTTCTGCGCGCCCAGCCCGATATCTTCGAGCGCCTCGGACTTGTGGCACCGCCCATAGAGAGCCTCGAGGAGCGGCTTTCGGGCCACGAGCTCATGGACCAGATGATCGCCCGCAAGCTCAACTGCCCCGAGACCAGCTCGATGGGGCGGCTCTTCGATGCGGTGGCCGCGCTGCTCGGCATCTGCGAGAAGGCAGGCTACGACGGCGAGCCCGCCTGCCTGCTCGAGGCCGCCGCACGCCGCGAGCTCGACGGTGGCGCTCTCGAAGTCTCCAGCCTGCAGGAACGCGAGCCGCTGACCGCATTGTCATTTCACCGTAAGGCAATCGCGGTTATCATCGATGCCTGTAAGAGAGCTCGAGAAGACACGGGGCTTTCCACGGTCGCCCTGAGCGGCGGCTGCATGGTCAACCGGCTTCTCGCACAGACGTTAGAACACGGCTTGGAGCAGCAGGGGCTTTCGGTGCTCGTCAACCGGGAGCTCCCGCCCAACGACGGCTGCATCGCCTACGGGCAGGCGGTCGTCGCCCAAGCTCGTCTTGAGGAGGAATAGCATGTGCCTGGCAGTTCCCGCGCAGGTCAAGGACATCGATGAAGAGCAGCGGCTCGGGACCGTCGACATCCTCGGCGTCACCCGCGAAGTCGCGCTCGACCTCGTGCCCCGCGCAAAGGTCGGCGACTGGATTCTCGTGCACGCCGGCTACGGAATCGAGGTCGTCGACGAGCAGTACGCCAACGAGACGCTCGAGCTCTTCAAGGAGATTCCCGGCCTGATCGATGAAGACCATCCCGGCATGGGCCAGATGGCGGAAGGGTAGGGCCATGGCACTCGACTTGAGCGGTTTTCGCGACCCCGAGCTGGGAAAGGAGCTCGTCGATGCCATCCACAAGGTGGCGCCGGCGGCACTCGAGCGCTGCGGAGGCTCCATCAAGCTCATGGAGGTCTGCGGCACGCACACCGTCGCGCTCGCCCGCGCCGGAATACGCAGCATTCTTCCGGAGGGCATCCAGCTCATCAGCGGGCCCGGCTGCCCGGTCTGCGTGACAGCCAACCGCGACATCGACACCGTCATCGCGCTCTCCCGCCTCGACGACGTCATCCTCACGACCTTCGGCGATATGACGCGCGTGCCCGGGTCGACCTCCTCGCTCAACGAGGAGAAAGCCGCCGGCCACGACGTGCGCATCTGCTATTCGCCGCTCGACGGGCTGCGCATCGCTCAGGAGAATCCCGACCGGCAGGTCATCTTCGTGGGCGTCGGCTTCGAGACCACGACCCCGCTCATCGCCGCCACGCTCAAGCGCGCGCAGGCGCTCGGCGTCGAGAACTTCAGCGTCTTCGCGGCACACAAGACTGTGCCCAACACCCTCGACGTGCTGGTCAACGACCCCGAGGTGCAGATTACGGCATTCATCCTGCCCGGGCACGTGAGCACGATCATCGGCAAGGAGCCCTACGAGTTCCTCGCGAGCAAGTACCACATCCCCGGCGTCATCATGGGATTCGAGCCGATCGACCTTCTGAGCGGCATCCTGATCATCCTGCAGCAGCTGGCCGAGGGGCGCGCCGAGATCGTCAACGACTACAAGCGCTGCGTGAAGGACGAGGGCAACGTGGACGCGCGCGCCGCCATCGACGAGGTCTTCGAGCCGAGCGATGCCGTCTGGCGCGGGCTCGGGCTGATTCCCGATTCGGGCTATGCGATGCGCGGCGACTACGCCAAGTTCAACGCGCTCGACCGCTTCGACCCCGATGTCGAGCCGACCGTCGAGCCCAAGGGCTGCCGCTGCGGCGACGTGCTGCGCGGCGTCATCTCCCCAAAGGAATGCCCGCTGTTCGCGAAGGTCTGCAGCCCCGAGCATCCCGTTGGCCCCTGCATGGTCTCAAGCGAAGGCTCCTGCGCCGCATACTACAAGTACCTGCGATAACATCGAGGGCCGCAAGCGGTCGACCACGTCCAAGGGTTCGACCACGTAAGGGACTTCGATGCGCTCCCAGCCCACTCACTCGCCCACGTGGGGACTTCGACGCGCTTCCTGCATCCAAGCGGCCCAGGTGGTCGACCACGTGGCGGCTCTCGGCGCATTTTTCATCGAAGTGGCCCTGGTGGTCGACCACGTAAGGGAGTTCGATGCACCCACAGCCCGGTTTCCCACCCACGTAGCAGGGTTCGATGCAATACCTGCATCGAGAGACCCCTGGTGGTCGACCACGTGGGAGGGTTCGGCACGATCTGCATCGAAACCGCCTTGGTGGTCGACCACGTAAGGGACTTCGATGCACCATAAGTCCATCTGTTCGCCCACGTGGGGGACTTCGACGCACTTTCTGCATCCAAACGGCCCAGGTGGTCGACCACGTGGAAGGCTTCGGCGCACAGCTTCCCCACACCAGTGCCGCTCCCAAAAAGTCCGGAATGAATTTTCTTTCCTCTGACCTGCGCTATTCCTTAGTTTTGCAAGATTTTTCCGAATTTCATTCGGGAATCCTGAAAGGTCGGTGAGTTAGAACAGGAGGGAGCGGCAAAGCTTCGACATGCCGCGACACACTCGGGGAAAGGAGCCCTCATGACCAGCGGCAGCCCAATCATCATCACGGGAAGAAGCGCCGTATGCACAGACCGCTACCTCACAAGTTCTGATTCGAAATTCAGCTGGGCAAACCTTCCCCGCCCGCAAAATCCCAATCAGATTCTGAGATCGACGCGGCCCCCGACCGCACTCGAACTTGAGAGGAGAATCGCCGAATCCGACCTGCTCAAGACGCTGCCCCAGCCCTTGCACTGCCTCACGGGCAGCGTCGGCGTTCGACGAAAAGGACAGCAGTTCGTCTGCCACAGCTGGTCGGGGCCTCTCGCGGAAAACGCGCTCATAGAGCTCGAGCCGCGCATCTATATATGCTCGCCCGAGCAGCGGTTTTTGCAGGCGGCGGGCTTTCTCTCGGTTGAAGACTGCCTCATCTTTGCCTTCGAGCTTTGCGGCGGTTACATCAAAATGCCCCGAGAAGAATCCGGTTGCATCCCCTGCAACCCACGCACAAATCCCCAGCTGCTCAAGCGTTATCTCGACCAGATCGGCAGTACACGTGGATGCAAACGGGCAGCTCAAGTGCTGAAAATGGTCCGGTCCGGGTCGCGCTCTCCAATGGAAAGCGCCCTTGCAACCCTCCTTGCACTCCCCCGTCGCCGAGGCAGATTCGAGCTGGCCCGCTTCTTACTCAACCCGAAAATCGAGACGAATCCGAATTTCGAGAAGAACAAAATCAGCCGGAAGCGATATTGCGACATCTACTTTCCCGACATCAAACTCGACATCGAGTACAACAGCCACCTGCACGACGGCCGGGACGGGGTCAGCAGCGACGTCCGACGGGAGCATGACCTGATGGAAGCAGGAATTGAAGTTATCGTGCTGCTCGACGAGACGGTAAAAAGCGTCTTTGAAATGACGCGAATCGCGGAAAGCATCGAGCGCAAGCTGGGCCTGCGGAGAAAACCTCTGACCACGCGGGAACTAGTCTTGCGAAACGAGCTTTTCGAGAAACTGATCCCCGGGAAGATTGTTCCCTGCGATCCCTATACAAGCGAATGCTGATCTAGAGGGATGCGAGAAATATAGGCGGGCGGGAGACTCGACAACGTGGCGGGTTTCGGCGCACGGTGCATCGAGAGGCTTCTGGTGGTCGACCACGTCCCTGGGTTCGACGCGGCCACGGCCCGGTTGCTCGACCACGTGAGGGAGTTCGACTCGGTTGCTGAATCCAAGTGGCCCTGATGGTCGACCACGTGGGAGGTTTCGGCGCACGGTGCACCGAGAA
>JBMNPN010000097.1:0-7166 GCA_050943615.1 Coriobacteriales bacterium | reverse complement strand
CACCACGTCGGGCACCCGCACCTACACGATCGTCGAGGTGGACGAGGGCGCCGCCGACGTCGCCTACGACGGCTCCGTCTACACCGCGACCGTGGAGGTTGCCGACGCGGACGGCGACGGCACACTCGACGCGCCCACCGTCACCTACTACGACGGGGACGGGAATGAGGTGCCCGCGGCCGCCTTCGACAACACCGTCATCACGCGCACGTCGGTCTCGTTCACCAAGGACTGGGTCGGTGACGCCGGCGAGTCGGCCACCGTGCGCCTGATGTGCTCGACCGACGGCGGAGACGCCGAGGACACCGGCCTCTCCGTGACGGTGGACGGCACGGCAGACGACCTGGCCACCGACTCCGCCACCGGCGCCGAGTACGGCGAGGACGCCGCCTGGCACGGGACGTTCCAGAACCTCGTGGCGAGCGACGGCGACCACACGTATTCCTACGCGCTGGTCGAGGATGCCGTGGACGGCTACTCGTCCTCCTCGTCCGGCGACGCCTCCGAGGGCTACGTGTTCACCAACACGGAGCTGACCTCGGTCTCGGGCACCAAGGTCTGGGACGACTCCGACGACCAGGACGGCCTGCGCCCCGACTCCGTGACCGTCAGCCTGCTCCAGGGCAGCACGGTGGTCGACACCCAGACGGTGACGGCCGACAGCGACTGGTCCTTCTCCTTCGGCGACCTGGCCAAGTACGACTCCGACGGGAACGAGTACGCCTACACCGTGGAGGAGGCCTCCGTCCCCGACGGGTACACGTCCTCGGTCACCGAGAATAGTGATGGCACCTTCACCATCACCAACACCCACACCCCCGAGACGACATCGGTCTCGGTCTCCAAGTCGTGGGTCGGCCCCGCCGGCACCTCCGCGACCTTCGCGCTCTACGCCGACAACGTCGACACCGGGCAGACGCTCACCCTGACCGCCGATACAGGCTGGAGCGGGTCGTTCGACGGCCTCGCCAAGTACAATAACGGCACGGAAATCGCCTACACCGTCTCCGAGACGGGCATGGGCGGGGTCGACTCCTCGAACTACTCCACGACGGTGAGCGGCGATGCCTCCAGCGGCTACGCCTTCACGAACACCAACACCGAGACGGTGACTGTGCACGTACAAAAGAATTGGGTAAGCCTTATGGATGAGGAGTCGGTTACCGTTCGGCTCATCCGGAATGGCGTATCTACGGATACGACGATAACCATTACGGCCGATACAGATACTGCTAGTGGTGACAGTTATGACGGCTGGAGTAACGACTTCACGGACCTTCCGAAATATGATACTAACGGCGATGAGATCGTATATACCGTTGTGGAAGAGGGAGTCTACTGGTCAAACAACAGTACCAATTACAGAGAATATTATGGCTGTACTGCAAACTACAATACTTCAGGAAACACCATTACTTGTGCTCTGTGGAATGAGTTTGGCGGAGGAGATGGATAGAGTCTGGAGAAGTTGAGGGGAAAGCCAAATCAACCCCAGCTCTCCGCTTGGCTGAAGCTTTCATGAGATGAGCCGTACCTCGTTAGCAGACAATCGAGAAGACGCAGCTGCACTGCCTCCAGATTCAATTGAATCTGGAGGCAGTATTTCTACCGGCAAACAACTTCCTCTTTAGAAGCTAATATCTTCGAGTCACATATTATCGACAGCCATGACCCACCTAGTAGTTGCTCGGGCTGAATGACGATTCCTAATCTATGCCAGCACCCTCGGAGGAATCCTTGTGGGCGTTCTTGTCCTCGTACATGCGCTCGTCTGCCAAGGTGCACAGCTCATGGAGCGAGATGTCCTCCCCCTTCTTGCGTATCGCCATTCCGCAGGCGACCGAGAGCGGAACGGGAAGTACGAGCAGCTCCCTGACCTCTTGCTCGCGGACCCTGAGTTCAAAACAGCAACTCTCGAAGCGACCGAGGAGGTCGTCTCCCTCGAGAATTGCTACGAACTCGTCGCCTCCAACACGGTAGCAGCTTCCCTCCTGTCCGAAACTATCGTCCAGACAGTTGCCAGCCGCCTTGATGAAGGTGTCGCCCATGATGTGGCCGTAGGTGTCGTTGACTTCCTTGAGATTGTTAATGTCCAACGCCACCACGCACACAGCGCTGTCCGTGTCGAGGCTCTGCTCTTTGAGCTCGAAGGCCAAGCGGTTGCCAAGCATCGTGAGCGCATCGGTGTAGGCCAGGCGCTCGTAGGTCTCGGCGAGTTGACCTTTCTTCACGCGATAGATAATGCGGCTGAGGTAGTAGACGATGCACAGGAGTGCGAAGACCAGGTAGCCGACGCGCGTGAACATCGCCGCATCGCCTATCGATTTGCCTTCATACAACAGGCGGAACAGGTCGCAAAGGCTCGAGGAGAGCAAGGCTGCGGCGGCTAGCCAGATAATCCACGTGAACGTGCCGCTCTCGTGAGTCTGGATGGCAAGAATCGAGCGAGAGCGTACCAGCGAGATCACGATGAACACCGCGAGCAGCAAGAGGATGAAATGCGTGATGGGAAGCAGCTGGTGAGCGTCCGGGCCTCCCAGAAGCGGGGAAACAATGATGATGACCAAGTCTGCTGTGCAGAGCACTGCGATGATATTCCTGAACTTGGACGTGTCGACCGGCACATTACTGCCCACAAACGACATGGCCGAGAAGGGAACGATGGCAAGCAAGTAGTACTGCATGAGGTAAACATAGGTGGGCTGTGGCAAGAGATACTGCAACATCATGGTCTGAGTGGTGATCCAGCCGCCCACGAGTACCGTCAAGATGCCCAGGTGAAGAAGGCCGCCACGCTCATCGCGCGTGGCAGGCAAAGCAAGTGCGAGCACAATGGCGGCGATGCCGATCAGGATGGTCGCTATCTGCAGTATCTGCTCGATCATGCGCAGGGTGACGACGTGGCTGGTGTAGGCGACATTCGTTGCCACGGCAAGCCCTTCCACGCGCGCCGACCCGTCGTAGTAGTCCGGGTAGATGGTTATCGTGACTACCCGGTTCTTTTTCGTCAGGGATGAGGGCAATGCCACCGAGTGCATGGAGGGGCCAGAGGACTTGCCGACGATGGGCGGGATATAGGGATGGTAGCTGTAGCTCTGCGAGCCTATTGTCACGTCGAGCGAACAGTCCCTGCTCAAAAACTGAAACATGGCGCCTTGGGGAAGATCTTCGGGAAGCGTGCGATGGATCACGATGGGTTGGTGCGCAAGGAAGCTCGAGCACTGGGATACGTTGGAGGGGTCGATCTGGTTGCCTTCCTCGTCTACCCATCCATCGCTGACATCTACGTAATCGTCGTCGTTGTTGTATTCAGTTCCTCCAAGCTGCGGGATTGTGAAGCAGAGAAAGGCAAAGACAATCGCGAAGAGCCCGATGACGTAGAACAGTGACGCAGAAGGCGAGAGGAAAAAGATCCGGCTGGATTTAGAGCCGTGCTGGTCCTCCTGTCTCTCCTCGTCTTGTTGCGTCATATTTCCCTCGCATTTCGTATTAATGGTGTAATGAATCAATGTTAGCAGAGGGAGAAAGGTACCAACAACTGACTTTATTAAATATGATGACAACTGAAATTATCTTCAACATCGACAGCCCATTGCGTTTTCGTGCGCGAATGCCCGATTCCTTCTTGCCCTCGAGTATGCTTGAGGCTCTATAGTTCCTCTGTTAAACATTTTTTCGTCGAGCTGTGTTTGTCGACTTTTCAAGAGGGGAGTCTACAGGAAGCAAGGGGTATTGGGGGACTTAATGAGCGACGTTGATGACAGGGCGAAAGCCGTTTCGGACAAGATTCGAATGAAGGCGCTCGAGCTGGGCTTTGCGGCCTGCGGGTTTGCTCCGCTCGAGGACATGCCGGAGTACGCTGCCGAAATCGCGTCGCGCCCCGATTATGCGCGCATGACGGACCCCGACAACCCGAACAGCCTCTACTCCAACTGCTTTCCCAGCAAGTACTACCCACAAGGGAAGTCGAGCGTCTCCGTGGCAATCGCCTTCAACGACATCGACTTTCCGGAAAACCTCGTCGAGAGCATTGGACGCTGCTATCTCGCCCGTTGCTACTGCCCCAAGGAGGGCAACATCAACTACGATCGCCTCGAGGAACTCAAGGGCTATATCGAGTCTCTGGGAATCGGCGTCTACCACGGTTTCAGGGGGCCGTTCTGCATTCCCGAGCGCATGTCGGCAGCACGTGCGGGCATCGTGACGTACGGGGACAACAACTTCGCGCGCACCGAGGAGAACGGCACCTTCATCATCCTGTACACCATCCTGGTCGATGCGTTGCTCGATTACGGCACGCCGACCGTCGAGAACCCCTGCCCCGAGGGCTGCACGCTCTGCGTGGACGCCTGCCCGACGCAGGCGATTCTTGAGCCCGGGCGGCTCCACTCCAAGCGCTGCATACTCTATCTGAACACGTCGGGCGGGATCGCCCCCGAGGAGCTCAGGGACAAGATGGGCGTGCACATCCACGGCTGCGATGTGTGCCAGATGGTCTGTCCCAGGAACGTCAAGGCGCTCAAGAGACCGAAGCGAAAGGACCCCTTCCTCGAGGAGCTCTCGAAGCGCTTCGACTTAGAGCGCCTGCTCTTTCTGGACGACGGGTACTACGACGAGGTCGTCTATCCCATCATGTACAACTACATTCCCCGAGAGGAGATGTGGTGCTTCCGCCGCAACGCCGCCATAGCCCTCGGCAACACGGGCGATCCCTCGCACCTGCCCGCTCTGGAGAAGGCCGCGCGAGAAGACGAGAACGGGTACGTGCGGGAGGCGGCCCGCTGGGCGGCCGGCAAGCTACGGGGCTGAGCCTGAGATTTCCCTAATCCCATCGTCATTCAGCCAAAGCCGACAGGCTGGTCAATGGAATGAACAGGGGAGGGCACTGCAGGCTATTGCAGTAATTTCCTGCGCGGCTCGAGGGAAGGTCAACCCTGAGGATGGGAGCCCGCTGCCGCTGCGGCAATGCGCTTTCCCTGGTTTCTCACGATGGCGACGACTTGGCCGGGGGACTCTCTCTTTCCGCCCGCGATCCACGTGTCCATGATGCTGATGAAGAAGCCCGCGCTCACGGCAGAGAAGTACCGCTCCTGCACGTCGTCGGGAAGCGCGATTTCGAGTCCGGGAAGATGGCTTTCTGCCACATCGTAGCTGTCGAGGAAGCTGCGATAGACGATATCGACGCGCCCTGCTCCGAGCAGTGCCTCGATGACGTCCGAGCGCTGCATCCAGTAGCCGAGCATGAAAAGCAAGAGGTCCGTGCGACGGTCGCTGGCAAGCGTCTGCACATAGGAATCGATGGCCTCTGCAAACTGCGCATCGCATTTCCACTTGAGGATGTCGATGACGGCATCGAAGTTACGGTAGAACGTCGAACGACCAGCGCCCGAAGCCTTCTGCACGTCGGTAACGGACACCTTGTCGAGCGGAGTTTCCTTCAGGCACTCGAGCAATCCCTCGTAGAACATCTCTGCGCTCTTCTCTGACCGGGCGTCTTTCTTTATGTGGTACAAATGCGCGCCTCCTGTCCCGCTTCTTATGATTCAATTGTACCGTATCTTAAGTAATGGTACAAATGTCCCGTAATACACGAATCATACTGCACAGCGCATCAGAGTGCATGAGGAGCACTTCGCATGGAACGACAGAAATCTCAGAGGAGGATGACGCTCCTAAGTCGCACGGGAACACCCATCGACGTTCCTGTGCGCGGGGCTTTGCCAGAGAGTGCGCCGCGCGTTCGCTACCCCGGGTTCAAGCAGGAACGCGTCCTTCTCAAGAGGGGAACTGTGCGCATGAAGGGCTATCTGCCCCTTTTGTGCGACATCGTCCTGGACCGCGACGTCGAGATCGTGTTGCGTGACGGCACGAGGATTTACGCTGATGTGCTTCGCCCGAACGATGACGCGCCGCATCCCGCAATTCTTGCGTTGAGCCCCTACGGCAAGGAAATCGGCGGGCAGTGGCTCGATGACATCCCCGGACGCTCCGGTGTCAAGAAGAACCAGACGTCGGGGCTTCACAAGTTCGAGGGGCCCGATCCCGCCTACTGGTGCAATCACGGCTATGCGGTCGTGAACCCCGATGTCCGCGGAGCCTATCGGTCCGAGGGCGTGATCCTGTTCTTCGGCAGCCAGTACGGGCGCGATGGCGCCGACATCGTCGAATGGGCCGCCGCCCAGCCCTGGTGCAACGGGCGCGTTGGGATGAGCGGGAACTCCTGGCTCGCGATTTCCCAGTGGTTCGTGGCAGCCGAGCGCCCCAAACATCTCGCGGCTATCGCGCCATGGGAGGGCCTCACCGATTCCTTCAGGGAAGTGGGCACGCATGGCGGCGTTCCCACGGCGGAGTTCGTGGAGATCATGTCCGACACGTTTGCCTCGACGCCGGAAGGCGGCATCGAGGACTCGATCAGCGCCATGGCAGAGCATCCCACCTGGGATGAGTACTGGGAGGACAAGTCGGTGCCCCTCGAGCTCATCGATGTGCCCGCCTACATCGTGGCAAGCTGGACCAACAGCATACACACGCGGGGGACCTTCAACGCGTGGAGCCGCATCTCGAGCGAAGAGAAGTGGCTCAGGGTCCACACGGACAACGAGTGGTACGACTACTATCAGCCCGAGCACATAGACGACCTGCGGCGATTCTTCGACCACTATCTCAAGGGCGAGGAAAACGGATGGGAGGACACGCCGCGGGTGCGCCTGTCGCTGCTCAATCCCGGGCATGACGACATCATCGACCGTCCCGAAAGCGCGTTTCCGCTCGAGCGGACCACGTACCGCAAGTTCTATCTGGACGCCCAGACCAGATCGCTCGGCTTGGAGCTGCCATCGACCGAATCCCAGGTCACCTACGATTCCGATTCGCGAAAGCCCAGGGTCGTGTTCACCATGAGGGCGGACCGTCGTCTCGAGATTTGCGGCTCCATCAAGCTGCGCCTGTGGGTCTCTCCCCTCGATGCCGACGACATGGACCTCAAGGTGACGCTGGAGAAACGTGGGCCTCTGGGGATGCATCGGCACGGCAAGCCCGGCGCCGACCCCGTGGCAACGGGCTACCTGCGCCTCTCCATGCGCGAGCTCGACCCCACACGCTCCACCGAGGAGTACCCCGTTCAGACGATGGCCCACATCCAGAAGGTCGAACCCGGCGAGGTGGTT
>JBMNPN010000096.1:0-7361 GCA_050943615.1 Coriobacteriales bacterium | reverse complement strand
TCAGCCGGTTCAGCTTCGTTTACCCTGTCTCCGCGCCACCTCATCGATGTAGACGGGAACGAGTGCCAGCCGGACAAGGGCTTCAAACTCACCTGCGAAATGCTCCGCCGCAAGCCGGACTCCGCGCTCATCTGGTACGAGGATTTCGAGGACTACGGCATGCTCGAAACGAACTACTGGCAGACGCTGTCCGGCTCATGGAAAATCTGGCGGTCGGACGAATACTCCGAGTCCAGAGTTTATTCGCAGCTCGACGGCAGCGGCAAGTTCGCGTGGAACTATGACGGATTCAAGGACGTCCACCTTCGGGCGCGTCTTGCTTTTCCCGCGGGAAGCACCGGCAAGGCGGGCATCTTCTGCGGCAGTTTGTTCTGCTGTCTCAACTACAGCAGTCAGACCGTGGAGCTGTGGAACGGCAGCACCAAGCTCGGAAGCTATTCGCAGTCGATTCAGCAGACGGCGACCGCAAGTCTCCGCACTGATCCGACCACCTACACCATCGAGATGCGGATTCGCGGCAGCACCGTCAGAGTTTACTCCGGCGCGTCCAACACGCTCCGGTTCACGGCGACGGTCAGCGGATTCTCCGGAGGAACCGCCGGTTACCAGTCTGACCAGAGGACAATCTGCGAGCTGCTCCGTATGGGCGACGCATGGACATACGAGCCATACGAACGGTTCGACGTCACCTTCCCGGACGGCACCATTACGCAGTACGGAAGAATCAGCCGCTCGAACTGCACCTGGGACGACGAATTCCAGGTGTTCACGCTGACCTCGGATGTCGAGGAATCCGCGACAAGAAGCGAATCCATATCGATGGACTACGAGTTCTACCACTCGCAACAGCTCGACCTCGAATGCGGCAAGGACTACACGATGACGATCACGCCGAAGGACATCGACATCTGGATATCGCGCCTGTTCCTTGGAGACGCGGACGGTTTCTCCATCCTCTACTATCAGGATGTGGACTCGCTCGTTTACTGGGCAAATCAGGCCGCCTACCACTGGGGACTCCGCGGCATCGCGATCTGGTCGCTCGGACAGGAAGATCTCCGACTATGGGAGGCATTACCAAAGCAAACGGACACCTCATAACTTCATAAATCACGCAGTTTTTCAAGGCTGTCAGCACACCGCTGGCGGCCTTTACTTTTGCTCAAAATCAAAGGAGGGAAACATTGATGAAGGAATTCTGGAACACCATACAGCTCATCTTCGCGGCAATCGGAGGATGGCTCGGATACTTTCTCGGAGGATGCGACGGACTGCTCATTGCGCTGATCATCTTCGTGGTCTGCGACTACATCACGGGCGTGCTCTGCGCCATCGCGGACAAGAAGCTCTCGTCGGCAGTCGGATTCAAGGGAATCTGCCGCAAAGTTTTGATCTTCATTCTGGTCGGCATCGCCAACATCCTCGACATCCACGTGCTCGGTCACGAGGGCGTGCTGAGAACCGCGATCATATTCTTCTACATCAGTAATGAAGGTTTATCGCTCACTGAGAACGCCGCGCACCTCGGGCTTCCGATTCCCGGAAAACTCAAAGATGTGCTCGAACAGCTTCACGACAGAAACGACAAGGAGGAACAGTAATGGCATTCAAAGGCATCGACGTATCGGTCTGGCAGGGAAACATCGACTTCAATAAGGTCAAGTCAGCCGGTATTGATTTTGTAATCATCCGCGCAGGATACGGCAACGGGAACAAAGACAAGTGGTTCGAGGAGAACTACCGGAAGGCAAAAGCCGCGGAGCTTCACATTGGAGCGTACTGGTATTCATATGCCACATCCTCCGTGGGAGCGACTCAGGAAGCGCAGTCCTGCGCCAAGGTTCTGTCCGGCAAGCCGCTGGATTATCCGGTCTACTTCGACATCGAGGAGAAGTCTCAGCTCTCGGGCGGGAAGGATTTCTGCTCATCGCTCATCAACGCATTCTGCACGGAGCTGGAGAAGCTCGGCTACTACGCCGGATTCTACACCTCGCTTTCAAGCCTGAACTCCGTGGTGTCGGACGCCGTCAAGAAGCGCTTCACCGTCTGGGTGGCGCAGTGGTCGAGCAAGTGCAGCTATTCCGGCTCCTACGGAATCTGGCAGTACTCGTCCAAAGGCAAGGTCAGCGGCATCAGCGGAAACGTCGATATGGACTACTCGTACATTGACTTCCCGTCAGCGATCAGGAACGGCGGATTCAACGGGTACGGCAAGAGCGCCGCAGCCAGCACAGCGACCGCAAAGAAGTCTGTGGACGAGATTGCGGCAGAGGTCATCGCCGGTAAATGGGGCAATGGCTCCGACCGCAAGTCCCGCCTGACCGCAGCCGGATATGACTACGCCGTCGTGCAGGCCAAGGTCAACGAGAAGCTCGGAACCTCCAAGAAATCAACCGCAACATATTACACGGTTCAGCGCGGCGACACGCTCTCCGGCATCGCGAAGAAGTACGGCACGACCGTCTCCGCGATCCAGAAGCTGAACAGCTCGCTTATCAAGAACGTGAACCTCATCCAGGTCGGATGGCGGATTCGCGTGAAATAAACACATCACCTTCTCAGGCCCACTGGCTTTCCTTTATTTGGATCGCCGGTGGGCCTTTTTTCGTTTCCGCTTCGTCAAAACGGTCCGCTCGCCTCCAGTGGAAAGTGACTGGAGGTTTTCTCATGAATACAGAGCAAAAAGAACAGATCAGAAAACTGCGCAGCTCCGGCCACGGGTACGCTGCGATTGCTAATGCACTGGGACTTACGAAGAATCAGGTATCCGCCTTCTGCCGCAGGAACAACCTTACCGGACAGATCGCCGACTCAGGTGACGAGAATACGCCGAACGGCTCCTACTGCCGTTTCTGCGGGAAACCGATCCGGCAAAAGCCCGGACGGAAGGAAGCCAGGTTCTGCTGTGACGCCTGCCGCCTCAGCTGGTGGAACGCACATCCCGAGCAGGTCAACCGGAAGGCCGTCTACTTCTTCACCTGCGCCGGATGCGGCAGAAGGTTCACGGCCTACGGGAACCGGCACCGGAAATACTGCTCGCACGCCTGCTATATCGCAGACAGGTTCAAAAGCGGTGACGGCCATGAGTGACGAGCAGTTCGAACGCGAAAAGCTCTATCAGGCCAGCATGGAGATGTTCAAAAAGATGCTGGATCAGGGCCTCATCACCGAGGACGAATACGCGGTCATAGACACCAAAATGAAGGAGAAATACACGCCGATAATCGGCACATTATTATCCCCGTAACGCTTGCTATGTGTCTGAAACAGAGTGATAGATAGACAAGACGAAAGGAGTGATACAATGCCGAAAATCACGAAAATCGAGCCGAAAATCAAGGCTCTGCCACAGCGGAAGAAGGTGGCGGCATACGCGAGAGTCTCGATGGAGACCGAGCGCTTGCACCACTCCCTTTCCGCGCAGGTCAGCTACTATTCGGAGCTGATCCAGAAGAATCCGGAATGGCAGTACGCTGGCGTCTACGCCGACGAAGGCATCACCGGAACAAGCACCATGAAGCGACCAGAGTTCCAGCGCATGCTCGCCGACTGCGAGGCCGGGAAGATCGACATCATCCTCACCAAGAGCATCAGCCGATTCGCCCGAAACACGGTCGACCTGCTGGAAACCGTCCGGCAATTGAAGGAGCTGGGCATCGAGGTGCGGTTCGAGAAGGAGCACATCAATTCGCTGTCCGGCGACGGCGAGGTCATGCTCACTCTGCTTGCCTCGTTCGCGCAGTCCGAAACCGAGAGCATCTCCAACAATGTGAAATGGGGAATCCGGAAGCGCATGCAGGCGGGCATCCCCTACGCGAACGGACACATGAACGTCTACGGTTACCGCTGGGAAGGCGATGAGATGGTCATCGTCCCGGAGGAGGCCGCCATCGTGCGACGCATCTACCAGAACTTCCTCGACGGGAAATCCCGTCAGGAGACCGAGAAGGAATTCGCCGCCGAGGGAATCAAGACACGGGCCGGAGCTCCGTGGGTGGATTCCAACCTGAAGGTGATCCTCACGAACGTCACCTACACGGGCAACATGCTCTACCAGAAGGAATACGTCACCGACCCGATTACGAAGAAGGTCAGGAAGAACCACGGCGAGCTGCCGCAATACTACGTGGAGAACACGCATCCGGCCATCATCAGCAAGGAGACGTTCGACTACGTGCAGGCCGAGATGGCGCGGCGCAGGGAACTCGGCTGCTTCGGCAACAAGGCGCTCAACCTGAACTGCTTCTCCACGAAAATCAAATGCGGACTCTGCGGACGCAGCTTCGTCCGCTCCACCCGAAGGAACCGCGCGAAGATGAGCAGACTCGGCGAGAAATATACCTTCTGGACCTGCACCTCACACAAGAAGACAAACTGCTCCTCCTGCTCAAGCGGAATCATCCGCGAGGATGTGCTGAAAGAGGAATGCGCCAAGGTGCTCAGCATCCCGGAATTCGACGAGGACATCTTCTCCGAAAGAGTCAAGCAGATCACCGTTCCAGAAACCGGAACCATGATCTTCGAATTTACCGACGGAACCACGCTGGAGCACCACTGGTACAGGAACGCCAAGAAGGAAGCATGGACCGAGGAGAACCGGCAACGCGCATCACAGTACCGCAGACGGCATCCGGCCACACGGGACGACATCACCTGCTTCACCACGAAGATCCGCTGCGAGGAATGCGGCTGCAACTACCGGAAGCAGACATGCGTCATGGCCGACGGGCACAGGAACGCCTACTGGAAATGCGCCGATAAGAAGAACCATCCGGGAAAGAGCCTGCGCGAGGACCATTTGAAGGAAATCATCACCGAGGTCCTCGGCATCGACGAATTCGACGAGAACATCTTCCTCGAACGAATCGACCACATCAGCGTCCGGGACTTGACGCACCTGACCTTCCATTTCAAGGACGGCAGCACCGCCGAGCGGGACTACGAGTTCAGCAAGGAAGGCGTGCCGTGGACAGATGAGCGCCGGGAAAAACAGACCGAGGCAATCCGGGACAGCTTCACACCGGAGCGCAGGCAGAAAATCAGCGAAAACATGAAGAGAATAAGGAGTGAGAAACATTGGAGCAGCAAAAGAAAGTAACCACAATCCCGGCATCCCGGACGCGATTTTCCTCCACTCCCATCACTGAGAAGAAGAAACGCCGCGTCGCCGGATACGCCCGCGTCTCAACCGACCATGACGACCAGTTCACCAGCTACGAAGCGCAGATCGACTACTATACGAACTACATCAAAGGCCGCGACGACTGGGAATTCGTCAACGTCTACACGGACGAGGGAATCAGCGGAACCGGCATCAAGAAAAGAATCGGCTTCCAGACCATGATCGAAGACGCGCTCGCCGGAAAGATCGACCTGATTGTCACCAAGAGCGTCAGCCGATTCGCCCGGAACACCGTCGACAGCCTCACCACCATCCGGAAACTCAAGGAAAACGGCGTCGAATGCTACTTCGAGAAGGAGAACATCTGGACCTTCGACGGCAAGGGAGAACTTCTCATCACCATCATGAGCAGCCTTGCTCAGGAGGAATCCCGGAGCATTTCCGAGAACTGCACCTGGGGACAGCGGAAGCGATTCGCTGACGGCAAGGTGACGGTTCCGTTCCACCGGTTCCTCGGATACGATCGCGGACCGCATGGCGAGCTCGTCGTAAACCCCGAGGAGGCCGAAACCGTCAAACGCATCTACCGGCTTTTCCTGCAGGGCCTGACCTACAACGGCATCGCCAGACAGCTTACCAATGACGGCATCAAGACGCCCGGCGGCATGGACCACTGGAGCATCAGCACCGTCAAGTCCATCCTCGGAAACGAGAAGTACAAGGGCGATGCCCTGCTGCAGAAATCCTATACGGTCGACTACCTGACCAAGAAAACGAAAATGAACGAGGGCGAGATTCCGCAGTACTACGTGGAAGGTGACCATGAGGCGATCATCGCGCCGGAGACGTTCGACCTTGTTCAGCGCGAGATGAAGAAGCGCGGCAACGGCGTCATGTACCACAGCGGCGTCCACGTCTTCTCCAGCAAGATCCGCTGCGGCCAGTGCGGCTCCTTCTACGGCTCAAAGGTCTGGCACAGCAACAGCAAATACCGAAAGACCATCTGGCGGTGCAACCACAAGTACGACGGCGGCAAGAAATGCACGACGCCAGCCATCGACGACAGCGAAGTGAAGACCGCGTTCCTGTCAGCGGTAAACAAGCTCCTCGAAACGAAATCCGAGGTCATCGCAAACGGCAAAGCGATGCTTCCGCTCCTCTTCAAAACCGACGAGCTGGAAGCCGAGCGCGACAGGCTCATGGACGAGGCGCAGGTCGTAGCCGATGCAGTCCAGAAGAACATCGAGGAGAACGCCCGGACGGCCCTTGACCAGAGCGCCTACCAGAAGCGTTACGACGACCTTGCCGACCGGTACGACAAGCTCAAGGCACGGATTGACGAGCTCAGCGAGAAAATCGAAGAGACCCAATCCCGGAAAGCCGGGTATGAGGATTTCCTTAAAGCCTTTGAAAACACGTCCGACAGCCTGACGGAATTCTCCCTCGACGCCTTCAACGGACTGGTCGACCACCTGACCGTCTACGCCAAGGACGACATCCGCTTCACTTTCCGCAACGGACAGGAAATCCGCGCATAAGAAAACAGCCTGACAACCAGTGAACGATGCTGGCGGTCGGGCTGTTTTGCTGTCTGTAAAATGAACTTCTATTTCTCATTTAGAATACAACAATTCCTCATCGTCAAAATCCAGAGGCTCCGAATTCATATCCAATAATATGCGTATCTCTTTCCCTGTGACTTTTTTATAAGCGTTATACGTCACAAGTACAGTTCTCGAATTGCATTCCAGCACTGTATATTTCTTGCTGTATCTGTCAGTTATGCTTGACCTATCTGAAAAAACCGGGATGATCCATCTGTTCTCATCAAATTCAAATGCAACCGGAAGCATCTTGGTATCGATGTGTATCACATCGTCGGGTTCGAAATCCTTGAATTGTTGCTCCTCACTCTTTGTTAAATTCCACTCTGCGAGCATGAACATCTTGGAATTCTGCAATGCCGCGCAAAAATCCCGGTAGGTCTCATCATTTGGACTCGTTAAGTAATTGTGTTTAGCCTCTTTCAGTGTCATTTACATTCCTATAACCTTTACCAATTCGGGTCAATTCTGCTGCCTGGAAAAACCGACACCCCTTCAGCTCAAGCGACACCCCTCAGAGGGCAATCGCTGAATTGTATCAAATTTTGCGTCTTGTTTTCCAAAAATTCTAACGAGGCCAGTTTGTCCTGGAACTGATGCAGTTTCCGGGTCCTCGTGTTCCTGACCTGAATCTT
>JBMNPN010000095.1:0-7485 GCA_050943615.1 Coriobacteriales bacterium | reverse complement strand
CTTTTCAAGATCATTGCATTACCGATCTTTCTGATCGTCGGACTTGCGGAGCTATTATTCAAGCTTCTGACGAATCTTTCGTCCTATGTCATCGGACCGCTGATGTTCTTCATCATTGGCTGTGACATCTGGTGCCTGATCGGGCAGAAATGGACGCAGTGTCTGATTCTGACCGGATTGGCAGCTGTCTGCTTCCTTGTGCTGTTTGCAGCAGCGTTTGTCATTGTCTTGCTGGAAAATGCAAGAGAAGGCATCAGCGGGTATATCCGCTCGTAACATTGAAAACTGAATCATTACTTATCGGGGACCGTTCCGCTTCTATGGTGGGATGGTCCCTTCTTTTTGCATATCGGGAGGTATTATGGCAGCAACAAGACTGATCGCCCTGCATGTGAACAGGGATAAAGGCGTATCCGCCAGTATGCATGAGCGGATCGATTACGCACACAATCCTGAGAAAACGGAGAACGGAACACTCATTTCATCGTATGAATGCCGGCCGGAGACAGCAGCTGAAGAATTTCTGCTCTCCAGACGGCAGTATCAGGAAACAACCGGCAGGGAATACAAGGGAGACATCATCGCCTATCAGATCCGGCAGTCGTTCAAGCCGGGAGAGATCACGCCGGAGGATGCCAATAAAATGGGCTATGAACTTGCCATGCGCTTTACCAAAGGAAAACATGCCTTTACTGTCTCCACACATACGGATAAGGCACACATCCATTACCACATCATTTTCAATTCCATCGATCTTGATAACACTCATAAGTTCAAGAACTTCTTTTTCTCCGGTATTGCTCTGCAGCGTCTGTCTGATATCCAGTGCTTTGAACACGGCTACAGCATCATCAAAAAGAAACCTTATGCAGAGCGGACAAAGAGAACAGTTTATCCGAAACGACATACTATGCGCGGTGAACTGGAAGCAGTCATCGAAGAGATCCTGAAAAAGAAACCGAAGGATCTGGAAGATCTTCTGAATCAGCTGCAGCGGCAGGGATATGAGATCAAACGGGGAAAGCATATCGCTGTAAAAGGCAGAGCACAGAAACGGTTCATCCGCTTGGATTCGCTGCATGACGGTTTTCGTACACAGGATTTGATGATGCTGCTCACAGATGATCAGAAATCCCATTCTTTGGCCCAGAAACTGAGCAAACGCCCGAAAATTGATCTGTTAATCGATCTGCAGGATAAGATCCTTCAGGGTAAAGGAGCTGGTTATCAAAACTGGGCAAAAGTCTATAACCTGAAGCAGATGGCAAAGGTTCTGCTTTTCCTGCAGGAGAATGACATTCATGATTTCGCACAGCTGGAAGAGTTATCAAAAGAATCGGCTGCACGAACAGACAAACTGCTTTCTGACATCAAAAAGAAGGAAGCAAGACTGAAAGAGATCAAAGCTCTGAAGATGCACATCATCAATTACAACAAAACGAGAGATACCTACACGGCTTATAGAAAAGCAGGATACAGCCGTAAATTCTATGAAGCGCACCGAGAAGAGATCACACTCCACAAGGCAGCGAAGGATGCCTTCAATCAACTTGGTGCGAAGAAGATCCCACGAATAAAAGAATTGAATGAAGAGTTTACAAGATTGGTCAAAGAGAAGAACGTAGAATATGCCGAGTACCGCAAGGAAAGAAATCGGATGCGGGATCTTGTCAACGCCAGAAAGAACGCAGAAATGATTCTTAATGACCGTGAGACCAATTCCGAACATGAAAAATGGAAAACAAAATGATAAAAAGTTTTAGATCCTTATCCGTTTGTGGTGTGAGAAGAAGTGCTTTACTTTGATTTTGATATAGAAATACCTTCAAATAGTTCAGCTTTTCACCGTACTACATGAAGGTATTGCATGAAGTGAAACAGGATTTTTTGTGGGCGAAAATTTCTTGAATTGCGAAAATGGATTCTTATTCCGCAAAAATTTTAGCGATCATCATTCTACCAGAGCCAATAGTACTTCAGCATTTCCATTGCTCAGAATTTTTTAATATCCAGATTTTTCTATCTGTGGCGTAAACCACACGATGCACAATCTGGAAATTGAATCAGCCTTAAATATAAATAATAATATTTTTGTATGAAATAAGCAACACATGGATATTAACAAGGAGATCAGATTGATTGTATAAACCGAAAAAATGAATGCTGAAAGTGAGGTGCCCTTATGAAAATTCAATGGAGAAGTTTGATCTTGCCTCTACTGCTGTGCTTTTTTGTGGTAGGTGTATCGGCCTGTGGATCGGCAAAAGACAATGATCAGGCGTCTGCGACATCAACTGAAACTTCAGCTTTTGCTGTAAGTGAAACAACGGACACGGAGGCTTCTGAAGCGGATGGATCTGCTGTAGAGGAGACCTCTCCCGATAGTACGGGACAGGAAGGTATAGGCACTCTTGTTGTATATTTTTCGGCAACTGGAAATACGAAGGCAGTAGCGGAAAAGATAGCATCCATTGAAAACGCTGATCTCTATGAAATTGTTCCAGCAGATCCCTACACAGAAGAGGACTTGGATTACAACGACAGCAACAGCAGAACGACGATCGAGCAGAATGATCCCAGCGCAAGGCCCGAAATCGGAAGTGCCCCAATCTCATTGGACTCATACAGCAGTATCTATATAGGCTATCCAATCTGGTGGGGTGATGCGCCACGCATTATGAGTACGTTTGTAGAATCGTATGATTTCGATGGAAGAACGGTGATACCGTTCTGCACATCAGGAAGCAGCGGGATCGGAGACAGCGGAAGAAACCTTGAAGAACTTGCCGGAACCGGAAACTGGCTGCAGGGAGAACGGTTTACAAAGAATGTTTCAGATAATGAACTGCAGAACTGGATCGATGGTCTGCATGAAAACTGAAGTTCTTTCTTTTCGTATAACTGGAGAATTTAATAGTCGATAAAAGGAGTCTTCACATGTATGACAGAGTGATGAAACTTGCAAATGGTGTCAAAGTGCCGCAATTGGCACTCGGCACGTGGTTTATCGATGATGATAAGGCAGCAGAAGCGGTCCGCCAGGCGGTAAAGATCGGATACCGCCATTTCGACACGGCGCAGGCGTATGCCAATGAGCGCGGGGTCGGAGAAGGGGTTCGTACCTGTGGTGTGCCAAGAGAGGAACTCTTTGTCACATCCAAGATCGCAGCAGAGCATAAGTCTTATGACGCTGCCATGATGTCCATTGAAGGTTCTCTTACCTTGATGGGACTGGATTACATCGATATGATGATCATCCACAGTCCGCAACCATGGGCAGAGGTCAATCAGTCTGAAGACCGCTATTTCAGAGAGAACAGACAGGTTTGGAAGGCAATGGAAAAAGCCCTGCACGACGGCAGAGTCCGGGCGATCGGCGTCTCTAATTTCCTGAAAGAGGATATCGACAATATCTGGGAAAGTGCTGAAGTAAAACCGATGGTGAATCAGGTGCTTTGCCACATTTCCAACACACCGCTCGATCTGATCGACTACTGCTCCGAAAAAGGCATCGTCATGGAAGCATATTCTCCGGTCGCGCATGGCGAAGCCATGAAGAATGAAAAGATTCGTGAGATGGCAGGGAAGTACGGGGTGACGATCCCACAGCTGTGCATTCGCTACGACCTGCAGCTTGGCATGATTGTTTTACCAAAGACAGCCAATCCGGAACATATGAGGACAAATGCGGACGTTGATTTTGTCATCTCTGTCGAAGATATGGAAACATTGAAACACATGGAACATATCCGTGATTACGGCGATTCCAGCTATTTTCCTGTTTACGGCGGTAAACTGAAGGGATATTCCGGAAAGGCAGGTTCTGAAGAAGTATAAAAATGTCATCTCAGAAAAAAATTTTATGCAGAAGGATCGTGGATATTGGTCTGATCGTTTGTCTGATTATGGTCATGTACCGTCAGGTTACGGGAGATATCCTGCACGAATGGTCTGGGATCGTTATGGCAGCGTTCATGGTGATCCACCAGATCCTGAATCGAGGATGGTATAAGAACCTGTTAAAGGGCCGATACAGCCCATATCGTGCCGTGCTGACTGTCGCTGATATCCTGCTCTTTGTTTCGTTTGCATTGACTATACTATGCGGGATCTCGATGAGTATGTATGCCGTTCCGTTTTTGCACGGAGTGATCGACCTTTCATTTGCCAGACGGATGCATCTTCCTGCATCTTACTGGATGTTCCTGTTTGCGGGATTTCATGTGGGACTTCACATACGAGTGGATCAGAGAAGATTTCCGGCAAAGATAATATGCATTATCCGGGTATTTTGCTGGATCGCAGGAGGATACGGCTTCTATCTTTTTCTTAAGACCGGAATACCGGACTACATGTTCTTCCGTACGCATTTTGCCTTTTATGATTATGAGAAAAGCGCAGGTATTGTCCTTCTGGAAACGCTACTGATCTTTTTCTTCTGGGTTGTGGCAGGGTGTGAGATCCGGCACCTGCTCCTGCAGGCAGAAAAGAAAGATACTGAGCCTGGTGGCAGGAAAAAGGTTCTTCATCCGATCGCAATTATCATCCTGATGGTGCTGATCGGTGTTGTGCTGGTACAGGCATTATCGGGGAAAAGCGTAACGGATACGTGGAATGATCAGGCAGAGCAAACGGAGAATGTGACAAAGGATCAGACAGAGGAAGTCTCACAAGGCACAACAGAAAATGTATCGCAGGAGCAGGCTGTTTCTTCTGCACAGGGCACATCAGAAACAGCCACAGAAGTGTCTGACGGGTATATCCTGCTGGAGGGTGGTTCATTTTTGATGGGCAGCCCTGAAACGGAGAACTGGCGCGGTGAGGATGAGATCAGGCACCAGGTCGACGTTTCCGGCTTTTATATTGATCCCTGTGAAACGACACAGGAAGAATATCAGCGTATCATCGGGCAGAACCCGAGCAGTTTCAGCGGAAAAGACCTCCCTGTGGAAAGCATATCCTGGCTGGATGCTATTCAATTTGCCAATGAAAAGAGCAGACAGGCGGGACTCACTCCCGCCTATACACTGACGGAAGATGCGGTCACATGGGACAGGAGTGCAGACGGATACCGTCTTCCTACCGAAGCGGAATGGGAATATGCATGCAGGGCAGGAACAGAAACACCATTTAATACAGAGAAGTCCCTCAGTGCTGAGGAAGCGAATTTCTACGGGCATTATCCGTATGAGATCGAGGAGAATTATTTTGATCCGTCATCTCTGGAAGCGCAGCCGGGAGAATACCGCCAGACGACGGTAGCCGTGGACAGCTTTCAGCCGAACAGCTGGGGACTCTATAACATGCATGGAAATGTCAATGAGTGGTGCTGGGATTACTACGGTGCTTATGATGCTGCAAAGGACAGCAATCCGACAGGGCCGGACAGCGGAACCAGACATGTCTATCGAGGCGGCGGATGGAATGATTTCGGCAAAAATTTGAGAAGCGCCTATCGGGCTGCAGGACAGTCGGATATGAAAAGCTCCAATCTCGGGGTGCGGCTTGTGCGAAATGCTGGAAACGGAATAAAAGAGGTTGTTACGGCACATGAACAGCTTCCTGATACGCCTGCTGATGGCAGGATTTTGATCGCCTATTTTTCCTGGAGCGGAAATACGAGAGGGATCGCACAGGAGATCCAGAGGCAGACGGGAGCAGATTTATTTGAGATTTGTCCGAAAGAACCATATTCTACGGATTACAATACCGTCCTGATGCAGGCCCAGCAGGATCAGCATGATCAGGCGAGACCGGAGCTGGATGCGCATATTGATGATATGGACCAGTATGATGTCATTCTTCTCGGCTATCCGAACTGGTGGGCTTCCATTCCGATGCCGGTCGCTTCGTTCTTGGAGGAATATGATTTCTCCGGAAAACGCATTGTTCCATTCTGCTCGAATGGTGGTGGTGGTCTGGGACAGAGCATAACGGCGATCGCCAAGCTGGCTCCTGACGCGGAACTGGGAGAAGGACTCTCCATTCATTATTCAGGTGGAGCGGAAATGCCAGATGATGTCGCCAGATGGCTGGAAAATAACCAAGTGGAAGGAACACAGTGATGACAGATAAATAATCACAAGGAGGATGCCAAGTATGAAAATCATTATTCTTCAGGGAAGTCCTAACAGGAACGGTTCGACGCAGATCCTGTCAGAGGCGTTTGCCAGAGGAGCGGAAGAAGCGGGACATGAAGTAGAGATCATTCAGGTTGCCGATGCGAATGTAAATCCATGTACAGGATGTGTGGCCTGCGGATATGAAGGACCATGTGTCCAGAAGGATGGTATGGAGGAATTGCGCAGTAAGATCCTGAAGGCGGATATGCTCGTATTCGCCACGCCGCTTTACTATTACGGCATGACGGCACAGCTGAAGACGATCACTGACCGTTTCTGCTCTTTCAACAGCAGCTTAAACAGAAAACATATGAAGTCAGCGCTTCTTGCAGTGGCGTGGAATGCAGACAGCTGGACTTTTGAAGCACTGGAAGTTCACTATAAAACTTTAGTCCGCTATCTGAATCTGAATGATCAGGGAGAAGTACTTGGGCTTGGATGTGGAACACCGTCTATGACCAAACACTCAGGATATGTCGAAAAGGCTTATCAACTTGGATCTGGCTTATGATCCCAGAAAGGAAGTTATATGAAATATATAAATCTTGGTAATACAGATCTTCAGGTATCAAGGATCTGCGTCGGCTGCATGTCTTTTGGAAAACCATCTGAGAAATTCCATCAATGGACCCTCGAACAGCCCGAAACACAGAAGATGGTCGATATGGCATACCATCTGGGCGTGAATTTCTTTGATACTGCGAATACATATGGCCTGGGGACGAGTGAAGAATATCTTGGCCGATCGCTTCGGAATCTCGGCATCCCGAGAGATAAGATAGTCATTGCCTCAAAGGTGTATTTCAACCCGGGTCATCTGTCCCGCGAGGCAATTCTTCGTGAGATTGACGGGAGCCTCACGCGTCTTGGCACGGATTATCTGGATCTCTACATCATTCACCGCTTTGATTACAATACACCGATCGAAGAGACCATGCAGACGCTGGATGAACTGGTAAAGAGCGGAAAGGTCAGAGCGATCGGCGCCTCCGCCATGTACGGCTACCAATTCCACAATATGCAGATTGCGGCTGAAAAGAATGGATGGACCTTGTTCTCGACAATGGAAAACCATTACAATCTGTTGTATCGGGAAGATGAAAGAGAACTGATCCCGGTTTGCAGACAGTATGGCGTTTCCCTGATGCCGTATTCGCCGCTTGCCGGCGGTCATCTGACGCATGCCGGATGGGAGTCTGATTCGAAGCGCGGGCAGACAGATAAAGTCCTTCATAACAAATATGACAGGGCAAAGGAGAATGATCTGCAGATCATAAAGAGAGTTCAGGATCTTTCTGAAAAATACGGTGTTTCCATGTCGCAGATCGCATTGGCATGGCATTATGCCAGGGGCGTGGCATCA
>JBMNPN010000094.1:0-7543 GCA_050943615.1 Coriobacteriales bacterium | reverse complement strand
GCGATCATGTCTGCATGGTGAGTCCACAATACGTTCGGATATTTATGAACTGCTCTTGTGTAGTCGTTCCATTCTTCCTTCTCGGTGAACGCTCCCATGTGATAACGAATACACATGACTTCTTCTTCGGTAAGCTGTAAGTGGCTTGCGATCATCATGACCGACTTATCGCCGTGACCTTTGAGAAGAGTGCTTGTGTTGTACACATAAGGCGGTTCATCGACTGACTCCGGCTTGTTCGGCTTGTACTGGTCAATCTTGCAAAGATCGTGAAGCATTCCGACAACGAAGGGGCTTGCCGCTCTCTGCCAGTGAAGATCGTTCTTAGCTGACAGCTCTACGAGAATGTTCATCACCGTGAAGCTATGGTCGAACAGTCCTCCTTCGTAGTTGCCGTGATACTTGGTCGAAGCCGGAGCTGTGAAGAAGCCGTTATCATAGAGCCAGTCTCCGAAGTCTTCCGAGACGTGCGGCAACATGACCTGTCCGAAGAGCTTCATTCTGTCTTCAACTGTCATACGTCACCCTCCTGTCTATGCTGACTTCTGTCGGAGTCGAAGCCGTCCGGGTATCTCTTTCTGAGCTTGTCAACATTCATCTGCAACACGCTTTCGAGATCATATCCAAGAGCGTAAGCACTGACAGCGAGATACCATGCAACGTCTCCAAGCTCCTTCGCCATGTGTTCTGAGTCCAGTTCGTGACCTTGGAAGAGGTGTTTCTTCATGAGGTCAACGCATTCTCCCGACTCACCGCACAAGCCCATGACTCCGTTTGTGAGAAGGTCTTTACCGCTAATACCGTTTGCGGTTCTGAGGGCTTCGTGCTGATATTCATTGATCTGCATTTTTCCGTTCCTCCAACTCTACGAATTTGTTGAGATACCAAATGGCTTTCTTCACGTCTTCGAGTCCGTTCTTATTTCTGTGTCGATAGAGATATTTGAAAGCGTTGCACATACAGAAGTTTTGAACAGCTTCTTTACCTTGCGTCTCCTCCATGACCTCTATACACTCGAATTTCCCGGTCTCGTAATGCTGTGGGTGATTTACGTTGTCCATGTCGTACCTCCAAGTGGGAGGGGCTTTCGCCCATTATCCCAACAGTTCATCAAGATTGAGACCCTTCTTAGGAGCGTCTGCTTTCTTTGCCGCCGGAGCTGTTGCTTTCGGAGCGGCTTTTCCGGCTGTCTCTCTACTGAGAGTGAGCGCACGAGGTACAGGTTCGGTGTCGAAACCATCTGCCGGGGCTTTGTCTCCGAGGTTTGCGAAGGTAACAGTCTTGTTCGGGTCTTTGTTTGAAGGGAGTTTGGTATGAGTGACCTCCGCTTCAATGTAGTGACCGATAAGCTCTTCGGGGTCAATGTCCTCAAGAGAGAAGTCGTTCATTGCTGTCTTGGCGAAGTAGGAGAAAGCATTCATAGCACCTTCGTTGAACGTATCGTCATTGTTCTTGATAGAGAAACGCTCAGTGTGAGTAGCACCCTCCGCATTCACCAGCTTGACTTCGATCTTACCGAACTCTTCATCGTACTTTGCGTCCCAAATACGGAACACATAAGTACCCTCGGGAATGAGAACGAAGCCGCTTGTCATAGGTATTCTTGCCATTTTATTTATCCTCCTTAGATTTCTTGATTACACCAACCGTCATACGGTAGGTAGGTTCGCCCATTTCTTTTGAAACGTACTTGTCATAAACACCATCGGTCTTCATGAGTTCTTCGTTATAGACCGTCTTTTCCTTCGGGTCTGATCTCGAAACAGAGAACTGGTATGTACTGCCGTTGATTTCGACCTTCTTGTCTCCCGGCTTGAACTGCTTCATAGCATGAGCCTTGATTGCTTTGGTGAGGACTTTCAGCCTGTCGGCTTTCTTCTTGATTGCCTTGTCAGCTTCGTCAACCTCTGCCTTGAGCTTTTCGGCTTCCTCGACCATTGCTTCAATGTCGGTGTCGGGAGTGACGGTCTTTGTTCTGAGAGCTTTCAGAATGTCAGCGTCCTTCTTTTCATCGAATGCCGGGGAGATACCTGTATCAACGTGATCTTTCCACCACTGTTCAACCTTCTTTACCTTGTCGGCAAAGTCGGGGTATCTCTCAGAGACCTTGAACTCAACCGTGATCGTGTTCTTAATATTGGGCTTGTACTTACTCGGGTCTTTATAGTCCTTTTCAGCGAGGAACGAAGCAACCATGACTACGTTGTCGATACCGAGAAGGTAGGCATATAACGCCGCCTGTAATGCGTAATACTCGGGTACATCGTTCGCCCAATCTTCGGAACGCTTAGTGGTCTTCATTTCGAGGACTGTATCAACCTCCCCTGTTTCATCATCTACACCGAGGTAGTCCCACATACCGCCGAGGTGGTCATTCTCCGGGAAGAAGTCACCCCATGTCTTCTGAAAATAGTCTGCGCCGTACTTGTCGGTAGGAGTGATAAGGGTCATGCCGTAGGACTGCTTCATGTAGTCAGCCTGTTTCGGCTCAATCGTCTTACCAGCAACGGTGTAGATCGTGTCCTCAAACGGCTCTTCGTAGGTCTTTGTGATAGCGCACCACATTTCAAACTCAGTTGACCAAGGGTTAAGACCGAGGATAGTTGCGAACCTCGTACCTGTGATCTTCTTTGTTTTCTTCGGCGGCTCAATCTGAATACGATTGCCGTCAATCCATGTAATGTCCTTCATTACTCGTCCTCCTTATTCAGCATTGCCGTAAAGCCCTCAATCAGCTTCTCGCAGTCTTCCTTAGAGATTTTGGTAAATCCTTCGGTGTCGATAGCAAGCTGTGCGATCTGCTCCTCCTTCTCCGGGAATGCTTCTCTGACTTTCTTACAAACCGCCTTGAGACCTTTGATCTGCAATGCGCTTGCGTTGTCTGCCGGAGCTGTCAGCTCTTCCTTGATTTCCTCACGCTCTTCGGGAGTAGTCGGGGCTTTTGCCGTAGCTTTCTTCTCGTCCTCTGTGGTAGGCTCAATCGTGTCCGGCTCACAAATGTCGAGAGCGATCATATACAGATAGCGGCGAAGGTATGTCTGAGCAGAACCGAGAGCCTGTACAGGGTTCACCATTCTGTTTTCGGAAGGGTAGCGCATCGGGCAAGAGAACTGAATTGTCTCTTCCGGGTTGTCGGTGTTGACCATCGTCATAAGTGCCTGTTCCTCTGTAAAGGAGACAAGCGGCACAAGTCCAACCTCCGTGAAGATACCGATTGCGATAGGTACAATATCGTCAAGCTCAAAATATTTGTACCTCAGTTCCATGTGCTTTCCGCTCTTGGAGACACCATGTTCAAGGAACTTCGCCCTTGCGGAAAGCAATTTCTGATAGACGTTCTGAGGTGTCTCGGTTTTCGCTGTCGTTGTTTTAGCAGTAGCCATTTCTTTTTTCCTCCTTGTGGCTTTCTTTCTCTCGGGCTTTATGCCCTTGAAATCATTGATACGTTTCTTTGCCATTTCGATATAGAAAGTCTTATCTACATCGGATATGGTCAACTGATTGTCATTGTCGATGATGCAATGTTCGGGTAGCATTTCAATCTTGGCGGTACTATCGTCCTCTGCCTTGACCTTGAACAGCTTGCCGTATCGTTCATCTGCTGTCGCATAAACCCTGTTTACCTTCTGTACAGGCTGTTTTTCACCATCGACAAGGTGATAGGCTTCTCGGTATTTCACCCCGGCTTTTGCTATGATCTGAAACTGCGTTATATCGTCACAGCCGTTGATCGTTTCCTCTACAGGAGTTCCGTTTACGAAATATTCCTTGAGAGCCGTAGCAACAATACAGGAGTTGTTATTGATATTGAATGCACCAGCCGGAGCGATACCCCTTACGAGATAGCCACCTTTTGACTTCGACTTGCCGCCCGGTTGAACCTCAACGTAGTTGTTTACGTCCTTCTGAGCGATCTGTATTACTTGGTCTTCTTCAAGCTCAAACCCTGTTCGTGACTGCCATTCCTCGGTAATTTCTCTAACCAAGTCGTATAAGCTATCATCAAATTCGACCATGATACCGTCTGTATTGAGCTGAACGATTTTAAGGTCTTCAACATTCTTATAAAGGTTCTCTGCTAGTTCTAATAAGAAGAGCTGACCTGTAACACAGACTGATCTCCCCATAAGAGGGTCAAACAAATCGTTGTACTTGTTCAAAGACGCACCGTAAGTTGTATTCACAACCAGTTTGAGGGCGTTAGCTGTAGCCTTATCCCCGGCGGCTTTTGCTTTCATTCTCTTCTCAAGAACTTCTTCAAATATCTTCGGAGAAGGAATGTTCCGTGAGGTGTAGCCGTAGATAGTCATTAAGTGCGGATAGTACCTAATACGAGGAAACATCGTAGTTACGAATTATCCTCATCACACATCACCTCCCTCCAATAAAATCCTTTGTGCCGATAGCCTTTTCTGATTGCTCTCGAAATAAGTCTTTGGTCGAAGTTAAGCTCCCTTGCGGCTTCTCCTTGAGAACGAAATCTATATACTTCGTTACCTTGTTCATCAATCGCCGCAACAGGCATATTGCATTGATTGAGTCCTGTGTTAAAAGCATGATTTATGTTTTCTTTCGGAGTAACCCATTCGAGGTTTTCTACGCTGTTGTCGATTTTATCTCCGTTAATGTGATTGACTTCTCGCTTATTTAATGGGTTTGGGATAAAGGTAACTGCAATAAGTCTGTGTACTGCTCTAACAGTTCTTTTACCGTTCTCGTTTAACTTCACTTCGGGATAACCCGATTTCATACATGGTGTTTTCATAAACATATTGTTATGATATGAATAAACCCTTCCGTCCTTGGTTACTCCGTAATGTGGAAACTCTTTGAGTCTTACAATTTCACTCATTGTTCACCCTCCTTCCAAATGAAGTTCGGGATAGCCCCATGAATACCGCCATATCCAATAGTTACAGGACATTCACCAATGCTGATTTCAAGTTTGGAAGAGAACACCTCCTTGTCTGAGAGTTCCGGGTCGTGCATTCTGTCGAAGAAGTCAAACACCTCTTGAGGAATGAACTCTTTCCGCAGATTGTCCGGGTACACATACTCTCGTTCATCATCGTGTTTCTGAGGGTTCGCTTTGAGTAGAGCCGCTGTCAGTTTGGCATTGGTCATACCCATTGCCCGAACTTCGTCAATACCAGCGAGTTTACCGATATTTGCCTTGTTCTTGAGATAGTCCTTGCGAAGATCAATCAGCTCTTCGGTGGTATCTACATCGTGCTTACAGTAGAACTCGGTCTCCCTTCGTTCCTCTTCGGTGAGAGGTCTGTCAAGATCGAAAGCAACCGTTGTTTCCTGTACTGACATTCCGAGGTGTCCTTCGATAGCTTTAAGGCTCAAGCCCATCTGCATATCGTCCTTCACATCAACATTGTTGAAGCGGAAATAATAGTCTTTCAGCATCGGGCATTCCCAACCTTGACCGCCGCCGATTATGAAGTCATTGACTTGCTTCACCTCTTGAGGAACGAAGCCGCAGACGATAGCTTTCAAAATGAACTGATCGTAATGCTTACTGTTGAAACCAACGTAGATAGCTTCTTCATTGATACAGGCTTTGACCGCTTCGTTGTCATTCCATATACAGGTGTATTTCCCGGTCTCTTTGTCCTTGAAGGTTACGAGGAAGTCATAAGCAAAGACTTCACAGTCATAGGTAATAAGTCTCAATTTCTTCCTCCTTCCTCTATGAAGTAACAACCGTTCTTCCTGTAGGTGGTGCATCGTTTCTTGTAGAACTTCACAAGGTAGGCTATGTTATCCACGAAGTCATAAGCTATCGGGTCTGCCTTGCCCTCATGAGTCCGAGCGATACGTCCGATACTCTGAGTTACAACCGCATAATCTTTCTGCGGAGTGGTGAGATAAAGCCGCTCCAAGCAAGGTATGTCAAGCCCTTCTTTCGCCAGTGAGTATGTAGCAAACAGGTATTTCTTCTTGCCAGTCCTCATATCTTCAATGGCTTGTTCTCGTTCGGCTTTCCCTTTCTTGGTTGTCATTTTGCCGCTGACCATAACCGCTTCTCGCTCCATGTGAGAGGGTAGCAAGCTCATAAGGTGTGCCAAATGGTCAAGGCGATCTGACAGTATCAGCGAGGGTCTGTTTTCGTTTTCTTCGATACAGGACACAATCTTCATGCACCGCTCAATATCTTCGGTAAGATAGGTAATCAGCCGGGTATAATTGAGTGTCCCATCTGTGTTGAGACATTCCATCGAGAGTGAAGTCTCTGTTCCTACCGGGCAAATACCAACCTTCATGATCTTGTCTGCCAGTGCTTCTTCGGGTACTGTGTAAACAATCTGACCGAGTAAAGCGTAAGTTGCTAAAATCATTCCGTCTGATCTGTGTACCGTTGCCGAGAGTCCGATCTTGTGTCTTGCGGCGAGAGAGTTCAAAACCTTATAGAACTGTGTCATTGCCGTAGGCGTTCCGGCTACTCTGTGGCACTCGTCCACAATCACCACGTCCCACATATCCTTGTACTGAGCAAGGTCGAGCTTGCACATGGTCTGTATCGTTGCGAATGTGATACCGCTTCCGATATGAACCTTACCTTCCGTGATCGTTCCGATAAGGTCTTTGTCAAGGTACTGTTCCGCACGAGCCTTACTCTGTCTGAGAAGGTCGAGCGTATGAGTGAGCCATAAGGCACGTTTACCAAACTTCTTGACCAGTGCTATACCCATCTGCGTTTTGCCGCTCCCGGCGGCACTCTGCAAGATACCGTATTTCGCTTCGTAAACGCCCTCTACAGCGTCCTTTTGGTAGTCATAGAGTGGAACATCACCTTTGCCGTAAAACACGCTCTGAGGGGCTGTAAATGCGCTCTGAAAGGTTGCTTCGTTGGTAATGCACTCCGGGAGACTTCTCAACATTCCGAAAGGAAGTACCAAATTCTCACCGTGTCTTTCGTAGAGCGTCAGCTTTTCGGGAGTATTACCGACCCAAAAGCCCATTCTCAGTTTCTTTGTGAACTCCGGGTTAGGTATCGTGAGTTCCTTCTTACACCAGTCAACAGCTTCTTTTGTCGGCTGTTCTATCGTTAGGGTGTTGGAGACTGTTACTTGCATATCTTCTTCACCCACCTTTCAAACTTCGTTCCGTACTCTTTGAGGTCTTCGAGGTTCATAACGGATTTCTCATGCGACACCGCCTTGATTGTGAGGTGAGGTATCATGATGATTTCTCCCTCGATAGTCTTTATGGCAAACCACGCTTCACCGTTTCCCCGGTCTCTCCAAAGGTTCATTGCGAAATGCTGATTTTCTTCCACCCTTGAGAGAGCAAATCCTTTTCGAGTACAAACCTTACAGTCAATCAGTAAGGCTTTATGATCTTTAACTGCGATCACGTCTGCTGGTTGTCCGGCGGCATTCTGCGCCATGTTGTGAACCCACCAGCCTTGATCGAAGAGAAGCTGACAGAACTCCGACTCAAAATCATTCCCGAGTTTTTTGTTCGTAAAGTTCGTCTTCAAGTTCCTTTATCCTTTACTTCAATACCACTATTTCCTCTTCGAGTTCTCTGA
>JBMNPN010000093.1:0-7585 GCA_050943615.1 Coriobacteriales bacterium | reverse complement strand
GAAACGCCAGTGGCTCCTTGGTGATGTCGACCGGTTCGGTGTCATCTACGGGATAGGTGCTCAGCAAGTCGAGCGAGCGCACGTAGTCGCTCACCTTTGGGAGATATCCCGGCTCGACGGCATCGTTGCCGTCCTCGACGAGGGCTGCAGCGCGCTTGGAGAGCTCGGATAGAATCCGATCTCGCTTTGCCTGTGCAGATGAGGAGGTCTCCGATTCGAGGTCGAAGGTGATTAGACGGTGGCTGTAGTCGCGCGTGGCTCCGAGCAGCTGGCCGCCGGGAACGTCCTTGAAGGCTGCCGATATACGGCGGTCGGCGCGCATCTTTCTCGTGTCCACCGTGCGCGTCGTATAGAGGCGCTCGAGCGTGGAGCGGTACGCGCGCACGAGAAAGACCGCTTCCTCGACAGAGCCCGCCGCCTGTTTGAGCGCGATGGAGGCAAGGCCGGGCGACCAGAGCGATCCTTCTGCCTCGACCTGCTCGACAAGGTCGGGAAGTGCCGAGCGGATGAGCTCGGGTTCGATGATGCGCCCGCTCGAGATGCGCTTGAGCTCCTGAAGCGCCAGAGACGCATCGATCGCCTCGCGGCCTCCCGATACCGCTACATACCCCATGTCGCGCCTCCCCCATCGCCGGTTTCCTCTTCGATCTTGGCACTGCGCGGCACGCAGACGACGTGTCCTGCTCCATCGACCAACATGAGGTCGATGCCACAGGGGAACTCGTCGGCTCGTCCATTGCGTGTCGCGAGGATATCCGATCGGTCACACAAGATTTTGGCGCTCTCGACTGCGCGGCACGCAGACGACGTGTCCTGCTCCATCGACCAACATGAGGTCGATGCCACAGGGGAACTCGTCGCCTCGTCCATTGCGTGTCGCGAGGATATCAGAGCGGTCACACAAGATTTTGGCGCTCTCGACGATGCCGGGTCCTGAAAGCACCCATCCATGCGCGCGCGAGGTGCCCGACGACGAGCCGGCCTTACGGCCGTACCTGTCGTGCCCGAGAAGCGTGGAGCACTCGACGATTGCGGTAGCACCGAGATGTGGGGACACGAGCGTGCCCGGGCTGAGCGCACTGAGCGCCTGGTTTGCCTCGTCGCCGCGCACATCATGCGGTATGAGGCAGAACATGCAGGCCTCGGCACCCCGTACGTGAGCATGCGTGCGCTGGGAGAGGGTCCGTGCAGATTCTGCGCCTGCCGGCCCTGCGATGAAGACCGACGTCTCGCCGTCCAAGAGCACGTCTGCCAGGCTCATAGTCGTCGCGAAAAGCCCCGCGCGCTTTCCCTCTTGAACGGAATCGGGAGCGAGCGGCCCGAAGTCGACGACCTCGCCGGGACGTGCCATCGCATCGAGGATCGCGCGAAAGCCCGACTGTAGCCGAAACGAGACGGCATCGGCTTCGGCTCTGCGTGGAAATTCCACGTCGAGCTCGTCCATCATCTGACCACCCCCTGAACGCTCATGTCCTGGCCGCCCATCGTGTCAAAGGACACGCGGGAGGCGGCAAGGGCCTTCCACTCCCGCTCACGGCGGCTCGAGACCTCGGCCGCTGCGTTCTCTATCGACGTCTCGATGCCGGGCAGGCACGTGGGTGCGGGCTCTACGCCGAATGCCGCATCGATGATGGCAAGGGCACGGGCCAGCTCGTCATCTGAGCCCAGCACGACCCCCAGCCCTTCTGTCTCGCCGATTCTCACGCGGCTCTCCGTCATCAAGGCCTCTCCCAGATTGAACCGGCTGTTGCGTGCCGTTTCGCGTACCTCGCACATCACGAGGCCCTGGTGTGGATGCGTGACCTCTGCCACGTCGAGCTCTTCGGCAACGCGTGAAGCAAGCTCCAGGGCAACGCTGCGGTCGCTTTCGATGAGCGCCTCTGTTCTTCTCCTTCTTGAAATCATGAAAATTAATCTCCTCAGTTAGTTCATTGCACGATGACTCTCAGCCGCAAAGGCAAGTTGGGAACGTGGGCATCACGCCGACGGGCCGCTACTCCCGGCGTGTTCGTTTCGCCTCTCTGCACTGGTTGGCCTACTCGTTGACGATGTAGCGCCGGCGCAGGCGCGTCGAGCAGAACTCGAGCGCGAAGGCGACGAGCACGCAGATGTAGACTATGACGCCGACCTCGTGGAGGTTGTAGTAGCGGCTTCCCGCCTGATAGAGCTGGAACCCGATTCCGCCCGCACCGGCAAAGGCGCCCACGGCGACGGCGTTGGCGAAGTTGATCTCCAAGCGGATGAAGGTCCAGGAGAGCAGCTTGGTCACCGTCTCGGGAAGAATCGCCTGAAACACGATCTGCCAGAAGCCCGCGCCGGATGACTTCAGCGCCTCGATGGCACCCTCATCGACTTCCTCGAAGCTCTCGGAGTAGCTTTTCGTGAGGTAGGCCAGAGAGTGAAGCGAGATGCCGAGTACGGCAGCCTCCGAGCCCAGCCCGATGGCGACCGTGAAGACGAGCACCCACAGAATCGTCGGCACGGCGCGGATGATGGCGATGAAGGCCTTCACCACATTCGATACCGCCTTGTTGCTCAGGTTCTCCGCGGCGGCAAGTCCCAAGAAGAGCGCGCCCACAGCAGAGATCACCGTCGTGATCGCCGTGATCACAATCGTGGTGACCGTACTCGAAAAGACCGTGTCCCAGGTAAAGTGGCTCGCACCCAAGGGCGGGTCGAGTGCCGGCTGGGCGACCATTGCCCAGAAATCGGAAAGCGACTGGTTGGCGGCCGTCGCAAGGTCGACGTGCCCGAAGTCCATGCGGAAAAACGTGAACACGGTGACCGCGATGAGCACGATGAGCGTGAGGGGCACGGCATGAGACCTGCCCTCGCTCGCCGTCAGGCGGATGGCGCCGTTTCTGTGATGCTCCACAACCGCTGCAGCAGATTCCGTCAAGCGCATCTGAACAGTGCCCCTGGTCATCAGATCATCGACCTCCTCGCCTTGTTCGAGATCGCCTCGATGACGAGAACGGCGACGACGGTCACGAAGACGACCATGCCCGCGCAGTCGTATCTGAACGAGGTGTAGTACAGATTGAACACGAAACCGATGCCCGTGCCGGTCAGGATGCCGATGAGCGTTGCAGAGCGGATGTTGGTCTCCACCATGTAGAGCGTCCAGCTCATGAGCTCGGCAAGGGCAAGCGGGATGCCCGCCTGGAAGACGACCTGCCACCAGGAGGCACCGCAGGCCCTGAGCGCCTCTATGGGCCCGGTTGGAATCTCGTCGAGGGTGTCGAGGTAGAAGCGCGTGATCTGCCCGAACGTCGTGAGCAACAACGCAAGATACCCGGTGAACTCGTTCTGCTTGAACGAGAGCAGGAGCAGCAGCGCCCAGGCGATCATCGGGATGTTGCGAAAGATGCTCGCGATGGCGCGGATCACGCCGCGCACGGGGGCAGATTCCACGCCGATGCTGCGGGAGCCCATGACTGCGAGCAGGAGTCCGACGACGCCCGCAACGACCGTGGCCGCCACCGAGTCGAGAATCGTCGAGAACGTCGCATCGCAGATGAATGGTAGGTAGCGCACGGCACGTTCCGTGGGCGCGAAGTTCTGGAGCATCCAGATGAAAGCCGTCGGAATCGAGGCGAGCGCGGAGAACAGATTGAACTTGCAGTAGACCGAGAAGAGCTCGAAGACGGCGACGAAGGCCACGAGGATCGCGAGCGCGCGAATCTGGCGCTTTCTGAACCAGTCGAGGTCGACTTTGTGCTGCTCTCCTTGTGGACCGTTCTGGGCCCCGGAAAACGCGGGGACCGTTTCTGGCGACCTCATGCGAGACCTCCCTGCTCTGACAGGCCGCCGACAGCGCCGGAACCAGATGCCCCGTCTCTGAGGTTCGACAGTGCATCGGAGCCCTTCTTGCCGATGCCCTCGTGAACCGGAAGGCCGACGACCTGCTGGCTGGCAGAGCCGTAGATCATGTCGACCGTCTCCTGCGTGAGCTCATCGGGTGTGCCGTCGAAGACCTTGACGCCTGCATGAAGGCCGATGATGCGGTCGGAGAAGCTGCGGGCGAAATCGACCTGGTGCAGGTTCACGATGCACGCGATGTCGTGGGCATCTGAAAGCGAGCGGAGCTGTTCCATGACCAGAGTCGAGCTCTTGGGGTCGAGCGAGGCGATCGGCTCGTCGCACAGGATGATCTTGGGGTCCTGGATGAGGGCGCGGGCGATGCCGACCCTCTGCTTTTGACCGCCGGAAAGCTGGTCTGCCCTGCGGTAGGCGAACTCCCCCAGTCCGACTTCATCGAGGATTTCGAACGCGCGGACCTTCTCCTCTTCAGTGTAGATCCCGAAGGCTCCGGCAAAGCCGCTCTTATATCCGAGACGCCCGTGAAGGACGTTCTGGATGGCACTCAGACGGTATACGAGATTGTAGTTCTGGAAGATCATCGCGATCTGGCGGTGCACGTGCCTGAGTTTTCGCCCGGAAAGGTGGGTGATATCCTCCCCGTCGAAGACGACCGTGCCCTCGGTGGGCTCGATGAGGCGGTTGATGCAGCGAAGGAACGTGGACTTTCCGGCACCGGAGGGACCTATGACGGAGACGAACTCTCCAGGTTCGATCGAGAAGTCGACGCCGGAGAGGGCCTTCTGCCCTTTCTCGCGTCCGCGGGAGTCGTATTCCTTTCCCAGGCCCCGGATTTCTAGAAGCGATTCTGACACGGTAGACCTAACCCTTCAGATTCCCCATACGACGGCCCAGCCACATTCCAAATGGCGAGATGAGCCGCGCGTTTCGTCGACGACGGGGGGAATCAATAGCAAATGAGACACTTCTGGTAGCTGCTGTAGAAGCGGCTTTACTCGGAGAGCTTGCGGATCGGGTCGTACCAGGAATTTTCGACGGCGATAAAGCCCTTGCTGTCCTCCTTGCTCCAGATGGCTCCGTTGCCATCCTTTTCCTTCGGTGCAAAGAGCAGCTCGTCGTTGCTGCACTCGCTGGAGGTGAGACCGTCGAGGAGCTTTTGGCGAATGTCGTCGGGCAGCGCATCGGCGTTATAGGCGATCGGGCCGTTCAGGACCGGCGTCATGCTGATGATGCCGAACTTCTTGCCGCGGACGCGGTCGAAGGGCTGGGCGGCGTCCTTTTTGACGGAGTACACGTTACCGGGCTGGTTGACCTTGTCGCGGTCTCCGCTCGGGACCTCGAGGTACGTGTCGACGTCGAGGTCATCGAAGGCGGCGACATCGGCATCGCCCTGGAGCAGGTTCACGGCAGAGCCCGGATGGGAGTTGCCGAAGAGAACCTCGGAGAAGAAGCCGGGGGTTGCAAGCTCGTCGGTGGACTTCACGTCGTCGGGAAAGGCCTTCATGATCGCATCTGCGGGAACCTTGAAACCGGAGGTGGATTCCTGGGAAACGAAGCTCATCCTCTTGCCCTTGATATTCGTCAGCGAATAGCCAGTGTCGGAACTTGAATCTTTGTAGTTGCTGAGCTCGCTTTCCGGTACGCAGATGCGGCTGAAGTACTTGGCACCGTCGAGTTTTCCGTCGGGATCCGAGGTGGTGACGAGCGGTAGGACGTTGGCGTTTTTCTTCTGGGCCTCGCAGAAGCCCTGCGCGCCCATGTTGGCGAGCTGCGCCTTGCCGGAGGCGATGGCCTCGATGCAGATGTTGTAGTCGGTGGTCGTCATGAGCTCGACGGTCATGCCCGAGAACTTCTCGAGCATCTTGCCGAATTCCTCGCGGCCTTTGTCGAATTCCGAGGAGGACTCATTGGGAAGCCAGACCATCGTGATCTTGTCGAGCGTCTGAGATGTGGAACCGGAAGCAGAGGCGCTAGACGAGGAGCTCGAGGACGAACCAGACGAGCATCCAGCTAGGCCAAGGCCCATTGCCAAGGTGGCAAAGCCCGCCATGCCGAGAAACGAGCGGCGTGAAATCGAGTTGTTTGCTGAGCTCATAAATCCTATCTCTCCTTTGTTGACGGACCTTGCAGGCCCAATTGCGGTTGTCTCCACCGGTCGGTGGAAACGTCAGCCTCTCGGCCAAACGCAAAGAGAGAGGGGCGCTCCTGATAGATGCGCTTGCGCAACGCTTCAAAACCATGCGCGAGTCCCTAGGTGACCTTGACCATACGGGGTCACGAGAGCATCCCCGCTAATTCCTCACTGCCCCATATCTCGGCAATTCCAAGATACCGTGAGGGCGCACGCCGAAATCCCCCATGCGCTCAGCTCGAAGCTGACGCTTCAGGATGTTATTCATCGTGGGAAATCATTGGTTGCACCGGAGTGAAACCGTGTTACGCGCCTGTGAGCCTGCGTTTCAGGAATGTGAACCCGCTCAAGTTCGTCACGAGCTGTGAACGATACGTTGCAGGAATGTGAACGAAATATTCGTCTTTTCCTAGCGACCCGGAGTGGAGAGGCCTGCCGGCTTTCCGTGACATTCGCAGTAGCGCTTGCCGCTTCCGCACGGGCAGGGATCGTTCGGGCCAATCTTCATGGGAAGTCCCTCGGAGCTGTAGAAGATCTTGTGCCCGGTGCGCTTTTCCACCGCGCGATCCTCAGACCAGCCATACGAGAACCAATTGGGCACCGAGGACACGAAGGCATGGAGGCGCTTGTCGAAATCGGGCTTGTGTGCATCGTCGATCTTGAGCCCGAAGCGCTCGAGCGCCTGATAGAAGTGCTCGCGGCTATAGCCCCCATGGGCTAGGGAGATGAGGCTGTCGACCGCATCGTCGCCAAACTGATAGGGATTTGCGAGCTTGGGGACGTTCCCGTCTAGGTAGGCGCGCATCCCCTTTACCGCGGGAAGCGACTTTTCCCAGGTCAGCATCGTCCGTCCCGACAGCATTTCCCTTGTCACGGGAAAGCGCGGCGCTCCCTCGCGCGTGGAGACGATGTCGTAGATGACAGGGCTCATGGGCCCGTTGTAGTACAGGCGAGGGTTTCGCGAGGTGCCCTCGCGGACCGCGGCCTCGTAATAATCGTTGGCAAGGTCGGAGTAGATGAGGAACTGCTCGTCGCCCGTATCGAGAAGCTCGAAGTTCCACTGCCCCGAGCGAAAAAGCGATTCGAGCTCTTCTTGCACGCTCTTCTTGGAAAGCCCGGACACGCCATAGGCGCCGGGATAGAAATCGTCGAGTACTTCCTCGAGCACGTCGAAGGTGACGACGCCATAGAGCTCCACGAGATCGCATGCCATCTCGACGATGTGGAAGCGCTTGCGCGCCTCCTTGGTGTGGGAGGCGAAGTCGTAGGATTTCAGGTACGCGCGCACCTCGTCGGGCATGCTGTAGACCAACCCCAGCTTGGGATCCTCGAACAAGAAGAAGAACGGGGGCGTCGGGACCTTTGCCTCGACCCCGCGCAATGAGCGCTGGAATGTCACCGGCACGACGCCCTTATTAATGAGGCGCTCGACGAGGTCGATGGACGTCGGCGAGAGCACGCGCATGAAGGCATCGAACGCCCAGGAGCTCTCGTTGAGCTTTTCCACGAACAGGGACGCGAGCTCGTCTTTGCGCTTGCTCGAGGGGAAATTCCCGAATAAACGCTGCCCGCACATCGCGATCTCGTCTTTCGTGAGCGTCATGAGGCAATCGAAAAGCGATGTCTTGACCG
>JBMNPN010000092.1:0-7644 GCA_050943615.1 Coriobacteriales bacterium | reverse complement strand
GCTTCATCGACATGATGGCCGGCCTCATGGGCGTCAGAAGCGACCAGATGCAGCGCCTCGCCCTGGGCGCCACCACCATCTACCCGATTGCCTCGCGCTGCGCCGTCTTCGCGAAAAGCGACGTGCGCCCGCTGCTCAACGCCGGCGCCAAGAAGGAGGACATCGCCGCCAGCGTGCTGGAGGCCGTCTGCACCCAGGCGGTGGCGGGCCTTTCCGCCGGCCGTCCGCTCGACGGCACGGTGGCGCTGCTGGGAGGGCCCTTCCACTACATACCTGCCCTGCGCGACGCCTTCTGCCGCGTGACCGGCATCGACGATGCGCACGCGATAGTGCCCGACAACGCCCACCTGTTCGTCGCCTACGGCGCCGCGATATCCCCCGAGCACTCCGAGCCCCACCTGCTCTCCGAGTTCGAGGCTGCCTTCGATGAAGTCGACTTCAGCGACGAGGAGGGCATCGAGCGCCTGCCCGCGCTCTTTGCAAGCGAGCAGGAGTACGAGGACTTCAAGCGGCGCCACGCCACCTGCAAGGTGCCGCGGACAAGCGAGGAGTCGAACCAGGGAAAGAACTACTTCATCGGCATCGACGCCGGCTCGACCACGATGAAGGTGGCGCTCATCGACGAGACCGGCGCGCTCGTGGCCTACGAGTACGACTGGAACCACGGCGATGTCACCAAGATCCTGCCCAAGATGCTCAAGTCGCTCTACCGCAACATCGACAGGCGCTTCGGGGCATCGCATGTCCTGCGCAGAAGCTGCATCATCGGCTACGGCGAGCAGTACTGCAAGGCTGCCTTCGGCGTCGATACCGGCGAGGTGGAGACGGTGGCGCACCTGCGCGCAGCCACCGAGATCGACCCGGACGTCGACTTCCTCCTCGACATCGGCGGGCAGGACATCAAGTGCTTCTACGTCAAGGACGGCCAGATCGAGGACGTCGTCTTGAACGAGGCGTGCAGCTCGGGCTGCGGATCCTTGTTCGACAGCATCGCGCGCAGCATGCGCTACCGCAAGGACGCCTTTGCCGCCGAGGCGGTGAAGGCGAAGTCCCCGGTCAACTTGGGCACGCGCTGCGCGACCTTCATGGACTCGCGCGTCAAGCACGCGCAAAAAGACGGCGTGACCGCAGGCGACATCGCCGCCGGCATCTGCTATGCCACGGCCCGAAACGCGCTCTACAAGGTCGTGCGCGAGCCGGACTTCTCCAAGGTCGGGCCGCACGTCGTGGTGCAGGGCGGCGCCTTTGCAAACGACGGCCTTCTGCGCGCCTTCGAGCTCGAGTGCGGCGTCGAGGTCAAGCGCCCCGACCTCTCCCAGATCATGGGCGCGTGGGGCGCGGCGCTGCTGGCACGCGACGAATGGCTCGACTACAAGAAGCGCGACCCTGAGTGCGCCGACCGCGTCGTGAGCTCGCTTCTCGCACCAGACGAGCTCGACGCGCTCAAGATAGTACGGCGCGCCAAGCGCTGCGATATCTGCGGCAACAACTGCAAGCTCATGGTCACCTGCTTCAAAGACGGCGGTGCCAGCGGCACGCAGCGGATCTTCGTCACGGGCAACCGCTGCGAGAAAGGCGCGCGCGCCTTTGGCGACGAGCGTGCCAAGAAGACGCCCCCGCCCAACATGATCGAGGTGAAGAACTCCCTCATCAAGGCCTGCGATACCGCACCTCAGCCACAGGAGGGACCCGCGGTCGGTATCCCCCGCGTGCTCGCGCTCTACGAGAGCTACCCGTTCTGGAGGTGCTTCTTCAACGAGCTCGGCTGCAGGGTGGTCTCGACCGGCGACTCGAGCGTCGAGCTGTACCGAGACGGCATGGGCTCGATTCCCTCCGAGGGTGCCTGCTACCCCTCGAAGCTCGTCTACGGCCATTACCTCAAGGCCGTTGAGCAGGGCGCCGATCTGCTCTTCGCACCGACGATGACGCGGCAGTTCTCCCGCGAGGGGCTGCTCGGCATCAAGCTGCCGGGGACATACAGGGAGTGCCCCCTGGTCCAGTACCTGCCCGAGATGCTCGAGGCGAACCTTCCTTGCGATGTGCTCGAGAAAGCTCCGCTTCTGACGGCCGACCTCGGTGGGGCCACGGTGCTCGACGAGGCAGAAGACGCGCTCGTCTCGATGTGCGTCGAGGCGGGCATCGCCTCGGACGCTGCCGAGGTTGTCTCCGCCCTTGCGGCGGCGCAAGATGCGTACCGCACGTTCTTTTCCAAGCTCGAGCGCGCGAACGAAAAGCTGCTCGAGCGCGTCGATGCCGGCGAACTCCGCGGTGCGCTGGTCATGGAGCATGCCTACCATGCAGATCCCGGCATCGGACATGGGATCGCAGACACCCTCGGGGAGCTCGGCTACGCGGTCTTCGAGCAGGTCGACTACGATTTCTCTCATTGGGACGAGGTGCTCTCCTCCTGCCCCGTGAACGAGGGGCGCAGCTGGACGGCCAACCGCGACCTGTTCTACCGTATCGAGGCCAGCGCGGCGCATCCCAACCTCGAGCTCATCATCCCGCGCTCCTTCGGGTGCGGGGTCGACGCGCTGGCGGCAGATGCGGTGCACGAGCGGCTCCGTTCCCAGGGGCGGGTCTTTGCCGAGCTCAAGATCGACCAGATCGTCGACATGGCCGCCGTGCGCATCCGACTGCGCTCGCTTGCCTACGCCCAACGCCAGCGCCGCGGCGACGATGCGAGCGCGTATTTCGACGAGGAGAGCTGGACGTATCTGGACGACGCTGCCTATGGTGATGTGCGCGAGAGCCGCCGCGAAGAAGCGCAGCGCCTGGCACGCGAAAAGTCGGCAAAGGCCCAGCGCGACGAACGGCGGGCACGCGAAATCGAAGAGATCAGAAAGAGGTACGAGAGCGCCGCTCCCAGCAGCGAGGACGCAGACGTCACCGGCTCGATTTCCTCGACGCTTCCCCGTCCGAGCGGCCCGCATGCCAAGGCCATCGGGCTGATGCGGGACCTGGGTTTTCTGCTCGTCTCCGACGGCGCGACCGAACGCTCGCACCGCTCGCGCGCCTTCATGGAGGGCATCATCTTCATGCGCGGTAGCGAGGTCTTCGACTTCACGTCGTGGGACGAAGTCGACGCCTACCTTAAAGAACACCATGGCAAAGACGAGGAGGAGAGCTCGAAGGCCAACGTCACGCAGAACCAGTGGGGCGCGAGCGTCGAGGTGATGCAGACGTTCTCCTTTGGAGCGACGCCGCCTGCGCCTCCGAGCGCACCGCCGGGTGCCGCGAGCAAAGCCGAGGTCTAACCAAGCCGGGAGCGCCTCGCTTTCCCCTTCCCTGTGCGAATGGCAGGTGCGCCGAGAAGGTGACTTCTATGTTTCTTGGCGTCCTTCCCCCTCGCTCTATCGTCGAAAAAGTGGATAATACAAAGCTATCGAATTGCTGCCATATGTCTTGGGCGTTGCGCTCGAAATGGCGGCGACGATATCATTTGCTGTGGAGGAAATCGACGTCGCCTTGACGTTAGGAGAACAATGCTCGCCAAGTTTTCGGTGAAGAAGCCATACTTCGTCGTTGTGGGTGTCGTCATCGTCCTCATTCTCGGCGTCATCTCCCTCATGTCCATGAAGACCGACCTACTTCCCGAGTTCGAGGTCCCGTACCTGGCCGTCGTCACGACCGACGTCGGAGCGAGCCCTGAACAGGTCGAATCCGAGGTCACCGACGTGCTCGAGGGCCCGCTCGGAACGGTGAGCGGCGTCAAGAGCGTCGAGTCGACGAGCGCCGAGAACTACTCGGTCATCTTCCTCGAGTTCGAAGACGGCACCGACATCGACTCCGCTCAGGTCGAGGCCTCGAGCAAGATCAACGAGGTCGCCTCCGAGCTGCCCGATTCCGCCGGGACGCCGAGCTTCATGAAGATGAGCACCGATTCGATGGCGAGCGTTTACCTGGGCGTTACGTCCGACACGCTGAGTTCGGCGGAGCTTTCGCAGAAGGTCAAAGACGACATCATCCCCGAGCTCGAACGGCAAGACGGGGTGGCGAGCGTGACCTCTGCCGGCCTTGTCACCGACACCGTCGAAATCCAGCTCAACCAGGACAAGATCGACAACGTCAACGATGGCATCTTGGGAGAGGTGAACGACAAGTTCGCAACTGCCAAGTCAAAGATATCGGCTGCCGAGCGCAGGCTGGACTCGGCCGAAAAGAAGGTCAAGGCGCAGAAGAAGAAGCTTCGCAAGGCGGAGAAGAAGGCCTATGCCGGCTACAACAAGGCAAAGCTCGCGACCAACACCCTCTTGAGCGCCAAGGCATCTGCAAACGCCCAGATAGCCGTCATCGACGCGCAGATCTCCCAGCAGCAGGCCACGCTTGCCCAGCTCGAACAGCAGGGGCTGAGCTCGAGCACGCAGGCGCAGAGCGCGCGCTCGCAGCTCGTCACCTTGAGCTCCTCGAAGCAAAAGATCGAGAACTCCATCAAGAACAACATCGACACCAAGCTCTCCAAGCTGGCGTCTGCGACTTCGGGGGAGTCGTCCACGACGCTTTCCTTTGCCCGCGCCGAGCGAAAGCTCGACGATGCGCTCTCCCAGATCGATGAGAGCCGCGACGAGCTTGCGAAGAGCAAGTCCGACCTCAAGAAGTCGCGCAAGAAGGCGACGAAGAACGCCAACATCGACAAGCTCGTCGACGCCTCGACGCTTGCCAAGCTCATCGAAAGCCAGAACCTCGAGATGCCCGCCGGCTACGTGGACGATTCGAACGGGGACCAGTGGGTCGTCAAGGTGGGCGATGAGTACACGAGCGTGGACGAGCTCAAGAACATGGTGCTCACCAAGGTCGACGGGGTCGGTGACATCACGCTCGGCGACGTGGCAGACATCGTGACCACCCAAAACGGAGACGATTCGTATGCCCGGGTGAACGGCAACCCCGCCGTCATCCTGCCCGTGACCAAGTCCTCGACGGCAAGCACCAGCGAGGTCTCCGACAGCGTCCAGAAGGGCATCGAGGAGCTTGCCCAAAGCGATCCCGATGTGAAGGTCATCGCCGTCATGGACCAGGGCACCTACATCGACACGACCATCAACACGATTCTGTGGAGCCTCATTTTCGGGGCGATCCTCGCCTTTGTCGTGCTCGCCATATTCTTGCGCAACTGGCGCCCGACCATCATCGTCGCCTTTTCGATTCCGTTTTCCGTGCTGTTCGCGTTGGTGCTCATGTACTTCTGCGGGCTGACGCTCAACCTGATGACGCTCGGCGCGCTTTCCCTTGCCATCGGCATGCTCGTGGACAATTCCATCGTCGTCATGGAGAACATCTACCGCATGCGGGCACGTGGGCTCTCTTCCAAGCGCGCCGCTGCCCAGGGCGCGGTGCAGGTCACGGGTGCCGTCACCGCCTCCACCATCACCTCGATCTGCGTCTTTTTGCCCTTCGTCTTCGCCAATGGCACGGTCCGCCAGCTCATGATCCCCTTCGCGCTCACGCTGAGCTTTGCTTTGCTCGCGAGCCTTATCGTGGCGCTCACCGTCGTGCCCTCCATCGGAAGTGCCGTGCTCGACCGTGGCATCGTGGGCGACCCGCGCTGGTTCGAGCGCCTCAAGGACGTCTACGAGCGGGCGCTTTCCTGGACGCTCGACCACCGCGCCCCCGTCGTCGTGAGCGCGCTGGTGCTTCTCGGGGTTGCCATCGCGCTCGTTGCCCGCATGGGCATCGTGATGATTCCGGAGATGACCTCTGACCAGGTCATGCTCATCGTCGAGATGGACGATGGAATCGACCAGGATGAGGCATACGATGCCATGGACACCGCTGGCACCAACATCAAGAAAGTCGAGGGCGTGAAGGAGGTCGGCATCGTCGACGAGACGACTGCCACCTCGACTATCTCGAGTACCTACGAGGACATGGGCACGGGTATCTACGACGGCTATTTCTACATCTACGCGACGGTGGATTCGTCCAAGGTGAACACACGTGGCGAGATGCAGGACCTGCAGGACAAGATCCTGGACTCCGTTGCCAACCTCCCCGCTACCTTCACCCCCTCCAACTCCACCGCGGCGATGACCTCGATTTCGGGTGGGGATGCGACGGTCACCGTGAGCGGCACCGATTCCGATAAGGTGCTCAAGCTCTCCGACAAGGTCGTCGACGCCATGGAGAGCGTCGAGGGCTACGAGGACGTGCAGAACGGCCAGGAATCTGCCGCCTCGACGCTGCACGTCCACATCGACAAGGACAAGGTCGCGCGGATGGGCACCTCGGTCGGGCAGATCTACCAGCAGCTGGCAAGTGCCCTCAAGACCGAGACGAGTGCCATCACGCTCGTCAAGAAAAACCACGATGTCGAGGTCAAGGTCGTCACCGAGAAGCTCCACAAGTACACCAAGGACAACATCCTCGACTTCGAGTTCGAGGACGGCTCGGGCAAGAAGCACCGCCTCTCGTCTGTTGCCACGGTCAAGAAGGAGGAGGGCGTCTCCCAGATCACCCGCACCGACTCGACCTACACCATCGACGTCACCGCCTCGGTAAAGGACGGCTACAACGTGACGCTCCTTGCCCGCCAGCTGCAGCCCAAGCTCGACAAGATCGACGTACCCGACGGCTACCAGATCGAGATCTCCGGCACCAACGCCGAGATCGAGGACATGCTCAAGCAGATGATAGGGCTGCTGATTCTCGGGTTCATCATGGTCTATCTGGTCATGGTCGCGCAGTTCCAGAACCTGAAGTCGCCGTTCATTATCATCTTCACGGTGCCGCTTGCCTTCACGGGCGGCCTGCTCTTCTTGGCAGCCTCCGGCGAGCAGCTCTCGATGATGGCCCTTCTCGGCTTCGTGATACTGATGGGCACGGTCGTAAACAACGGCATCGTGTTCGTCGACTACGCAAACCAGCTCAGGCTGGGCGGCATGGACAAGCGCGCCGCACTTATCGCGACCGGGCGCGTGCGCATGCGCCCGATTCTCATGACGGCGCTCACGACGATCATCTCGGTCTGCCCGCTCATCTTCAGCCAGCAGATTGGAAGCGAGATGGAGCGCGGCATGGCGCTCGTCGTGGCAGGCGGCCTGCTGTACGCGACCTTCATGACGCTGTTCATCGTCCCGGTCATCTACGATGCGTTCAACCGTAAAGCCCTCAAGGCCGTCGATGTGGACTCCGATATCGATCTTGATGCAGACGATGCCGCCGCGTACATCTCCATCATGGGAGAGGGGGCGCGAGAGACGCATTACGACGAGTCGCGCGCCGACTATCGCAGCCGCAGGAAGGCCGAGCGCAAGGCGCGAAACGACGAGCGCAAGGCCCGCAAGGCGGCAGGCGAGAAGCATGCTACCCTTACCTTTGGGGAGCGGGTCCGCCTTTCGGGTGCAGCTCCCGAGACCTCCGAGGATACCGGCGCACAGGGCGCAGATGAGCCCTCGGATGAGAAGGATTCGAACAATCAGGAGTGACAGCACGTGAGCTATCTGCTGGGCTGTGAGAGCGTCGGGCTCGAGTTTCCCACGGCAAAGATCTTCGATGCGCTTTCTATCGGCGTGAACACGGGCGACCGCATCGGCATCGTCGGGCGCAACGGGGACGGGAAATCCACGCTGCTCGGCCTGCTCGCGGGCACGGTAACCCCCGATACGGGGCGCGTCATCCGCACGAACGGCGTGCGTGTCGGGGTGC
>JBMNPN010000091.1:0-7657 GCA_050943615.1 Coriobacteriales bacterium | reverse complement strand
CGTCCGTAGCGGACGGGTTTCCGTGCCTGAGGTTCTCCGCAATGGTTCCCGAGAAGAGCCAAGCTTTCTGCGGCACGTACGCTATGTGGCTTCGAAGCTCCTCTTGGGTAAGCTCCCGCAGGTCACGACCCAAAAAGTTGATGGACCCGGCCGTCACGTCATGGAAGCGCAGAAGCATGCGGGCCACCGTCGACTTGCCCGACCCCGTGTTGCCGATGATTGCGCAAGTCTGGCCGCGGCGAATGGAAAACGAGATGTCGTGAAGCGTGTCCTCGTCCGCGTCGTCAAAGCAAAGGCTCACATGGTCAAAGCGAGCAACCTCGGAAGACGGAGCGAAAGAAAGCGCGACGGGCTTCTCAGGGTCCTTTACCTGCGGATCAGTGTCCAAGACCTCGGCCGCCCTGGTAAGGCAAGCCATGGCGCGAGGCATCATGAGCAGCGCAAACTGAGCCATCATCATGAAGAACATGATCAGAATCGCGTACTCGGTGAGGGCAGAGATCGAGCCAATCTGCATCGCGTGGGCGCCAACGCGGTCGGCTCCCATCCAGATGACCAGGACCTCCACGACGTTCATGAGGAAAAACGTCATGCAGTCCGCCACCGAGAAGACCATGTTCACGCGGATTGCGCTCTTTGCGTACTGGTCAAAGGAGTCGTCCAGCCTGCCGCGCTCGCGCTCTTCTCGTCCAAAGGCGCGAATCACGCGCATGCCAGTGATGGTCTCGCGAAGGCGCACGTTCATGCGGTCGACGAAGCCCTGCATCACAAGAAACGTGGGCGCCGAGGTCGCCACCGCAATAGCAGAGATTGCCAGCATGACGGCCACGACAATCAGAAGCATGATGCCCATCTGAGAGTCGATGTGCCAAGCAAGGATTACCGCCACGACGCAGATGACCGGCACCGGAGCCGCCATGGTGAACGTCGTGAGAATCGTCTGCTGCACAACGTTCACGTCGGAGAGCGTGCGAGTGACCATGGTTCCCGTGCCAAAGCGCTCGAAGTCGCCAGAGGAGAGGTCAAGCGACTTCTTGTAAAGAGCAATCCGCAGGTCACGAGCCACGTTTGCCGCCAAGCGCGAGACAACCCAATACGAGGCGATGCAGCCGGCGGACCCTGCGATGGCCGCAATCAGCATTGCGATTCCGTGCGAGGTCAGCTCAGCCGTATCCGTGCTGGTGATGGCAGTGTTCACCATCGCGGACAGCTCGGTAGGGATGAAGAGCATGCCCGTGATGTCAGAGAGCAAGAGCAAAAGAGCAAGTATCGCCTTGCCCCGATATGGTTTCATAAATGATGCCAAGACGCGCAGAGAAGTGCGCTTGCTGTAATCGCGCTGGGGCTTTTCTGCTGGCATGGCGACAGCCTTACTCATGGCTTGCCCCCTCGCCCGAGAAGAGCCTCTCGACCTCGGCGCGAACGGCGGCGGCGTATTCTCTTCCCAAGCGGACAAACTCTATGCGGTCTTGCTCGGGAAGCGCATCAAAGGCGTTCTTCTCGGCGTTGATGCCAGGAACGATTCTCTTGTCGCATAAGCTTTGCCCAGCATCGGTCAGCTTCACCACCTTTGAGCGGCGGCTTCCTTCTGCAAACGAGATGCTGACAAGCCCCTTTTGCTCAAGCGACTTCAAAGCCGAGTTCACTGTTTGGCGCGACATCGAATGCGTCTGCGCAATTGCTTGCTGAGTCGCGCTTCCGCCTGCCATCACGATCTCGTACAAGATCCAATATGCCGTCTCCGAAAGGCCACATCCGCGGGCAAGCTTGTAGTACAGCCGGTCGACTTCTTGATACATGACCTCTATGTCGCGCGAGGTCGGCAGCTGACGTGGTTGTTCTTGTGACACCTTGTCCTCCATCGGTACTTCTGCAACGCATTCGAGCCGTGCGGAAACGCACCAAGGCGCACCACACGGCTCAGCTATGCTAGTCCGATTTCGGACAATAATCTAGGTCTCACAAATCATGCACAAGGGAACTTGAACTAAATCGTCTCTGCCTTCCTGCGCTCCGCCAAAGCGATGATCCAGTTGGAGAACTCGCAAGCCAAATGCATCTGATGGTTCTTAACGATGGAGCGAGGCAAAATCACCGGGAACTCAACGCAAAGGCGAGCCTTGAAGCCATCGTCGGTCTGGTGGAACTGATGCCTGACGCCGCCTTCAACAAGCCCGTCCGGAGTCTTGGCAACGCCGGCAGACTCCTTCTCATAGAACGGGTCACGCTTGGAGTTCAAAGCCGCGGTTTCGCCATAGCAGACAAAGAAGTGAGAAGGCCAAATGTTTGAACCGACGGTCTCAATGACCTCAAGCCTGTTGCCTCCCCCGGCGGTCAGGAAGTAGTGATCGGGGGCAACGCTCATGTTCAAGAGGGCGTTCTCATGACCAGGTTCAAGTTGAACTGCGTCAAAGTCCTCAAGGAACTGGTTCATGTCTGCGCCATGAACGTCCACTTCGGTCACGCACTCGACGGTCTTTCCGCCGCTAGCCGCAACCGCCACGTTCGTGCCAGCAGTCACAAAGTCCATGCGAGAGTTCAACCTGCGGATGATTTCCTCGGAGCCAAGCTCGTCCTTCTCGCGCGTAAGCTGAGCGAGCATGTCATCTGCCGGAGCCAAGGGCATGGGCTTTAGCCCAAGCGTCAGCTCAGCATGGCGAATGCGACGAATCTTCCAACGGTCCAGCTGCTCAGGGCTCACGCAGCGACCGTCAATGTGCACGACCATGCGGATGCCAGCACGGTCAATCGTGACCACTTCTTCGCTTCCGCCAAAGTGCGTGAAAGCGCCTCCAAGCGCAGCTGCTCCCGTTGCAACTCCTGCGGCAACTCCCGTAGCCACAGCGATCTTGGTTTCTTTTTTCATGATGACTCCCATCTAATTTGCAGGGCTCTGCTTGTTTGTTTAGTTACTAAACTTATTGGTCAAAAAAATGCCGACGCGCATGAGTCACCCAAACATCTCCTTGTATTCCTCAAGGTGACGCTCCAGCGAATCCGAAATCTTCAACAGCGCCTCTATGCTCTTCTCGTCCATCTCGCCCAAGTCGGACGCTATTTCCTCGTAAAGGTCCGCATGAAGCCGGTCATGAGCGTCATACACCGAGCGTCCCTCCTCAGTTAAGGTGAGAACGACGTCGCGGTTGTTGTCAGCCCTTCTCCCCTTGCGAATCAAGCCCTTCTTTTGGAGCCTCGACGAAAGCTGAGACAAGGCTCCTTTGGTCCTTCCGGTAATGTCTGCAAGCTCGGTCATGTTGGCCTTAGGGTGCTTGCCAATGGCGTCGATCAAGTGGATTTCAGCCACGGTCAGGGGCTGGCCGTCCTCCAAAGAGATCAGGTCGCCATGCATGCTGTCCATAAGATTCGACGCCCTCATGAACCGCTCGAAAAGCTCTTGTATGTCGTCGTTACGTCCCATGGTCTTGATTGTATAGCATCTAAACATTTTTTGCGAGAAGAAACTTATCTTTGCCTCTTGTCATATTTGTATTACAGTGCATAATACAAGCAAGACACCTTTCCACGAGAGGTCGCGCTATGCTTCTTCAACTTGATTTCTCGCTTGACACACCAATCTACCAGCAGATTCGTGACCAGATTGTTCAAGGCATCGCCGAGGGACAGCTACAGCCGGGAGAAAAGCTTCCCACCGTTCGCGCCTTGGCCTCGGAATGCGGCGTCAACGCGATGACGGTAAGCAAGGCTTATCAGTTGTTGAAGCAAGAAGGCTACGTTCGGGGAGACAGGCGCGGCGGCACATTTGTCTGCACGCCGGATGGGACTTCCACTCCTGACCCACAAGCGGTCGAGGCGTTGAAACTGCGTCTTTCTGAACTTGTTGCAAGCGGCATGTCCAAGAAGGACGTTATTGAACTTTGCAAAAAGCTTCTTGATGACGGCACTTCTCGCTAGGGGGTTCTCATGAATACTGCAACCATTCTTTGGCTCTCCTGCTGCTGGCTCCCTCTCCTTGTCTGGTGGATGCTGAGAAACGACGCCAAGTTCAAGAAGAACATCGTCGTCGGAGTGACGCTTCCCAAGGCAGCGCGAGAAGACGGGCAAGTCAATGCGTTGCTTGACAGCTACCGAAAGCAGCAGCTTGTTTGTGCCGCCGTGCTTACGCTCATTGCGCTTTTTGGCGCCTTGGCAGGAACAGCCAGGGCTTGGGCGGGACCGCTGATGATTGCTTGGAGCATTTGGCTTCTTGCCGCCATCGTCGTTCCCGAAGTTATCTTTGCGCTCACAAACCGAAAGCTCATGGCCCTGAAGCATCAGCGCGGATGGCATGGAGCGGGAACGGACGCATCAAAAGGAAAGCGCGTGACCGTTGCGGACATCAAAAATGCAGCGCAGACGTACCCAAAGACCTCTGGAATCTGGTTTTTGCTAGCTGTTGTCGCAAGCTTTGTCCCCGCGTTTCTCGATGCCAAAAATGTGGGCATTTACCTGCTCTTTTCCGGCTTTGCTCTCATGATGTGGGCAATATTCGCCTGGTGCTATCGCGACCGCAGCGAGATGGTAGACGACAATGAGGCCCTAACGCAGACGCTTACGCGAATTCGCCGTCGAGCTTGGTCGCGCGTCAGCCTTTTTACGGCGGCAATAACGGCGCTTTGGAGCTGGGTTCAATTTCTGTTTCAAGGATCTCCCCTGCTCTACTTTGTCGGCTTTATGGTTCCTTCCTTAGCGCTTTGCGTTGTTGCAGTTGCCACCGAGATGCGCCTTCGCGGCCTTCAAGAGCGGCTGACCCAATCGAGCGGCGAGGGCTTCTATGTGGACGAAGACGACCGCTGGATCTTTGGCATCTTCTACTACAACCCCGACGATTCGAAGCTGGTCGTAAACGACCGAGTGGGAATGAACTCCTCGTTCAATTTGGCTCGCCCAGCTGGCAAGGTGATTGCAGTTTTGATTGCGCTTCTGCTGTTGAGCATCCCTGTGATGGGCGTCTTCATGGCAGACGAGTTTGGCTCGCCAGTTCAACTTGAACTCTCCGACCAGAGCGTTCATGCGCACCATTCGCTCACGACCTACGACATCGACATCGCAGACGTAGCCTCTGTTGAACTGATTGACGAGCTTCCCCAGATGACCCGCACCTTTGGCGGAGCCGCCGAGACCTTCCTTGAAGGAGACTTCACAAGCGAGAAGTACGGATCTCTCAAAGTTTGCTTGAACCCCGAGGTAGGTCCTTGGCTTCTTGTTCGAACGACAGATGGAACCACCTACCTTTTGGGCGCCGATGACGCCTCCCAAACGCAAGCGGTTGCGGAGTACTTGGCCTGACCTCGGCTGGGAGGATTACCCTCACTCAAAGGATCGAGCCGGGGGCGAAGTCCACTGCGGGCGTCGCCCCCGGCTCTTGTATGGCGAGCTCGCCTTGCAAGTGCGCGAAGGGTGAGCCGCTCTTCATGAGCCGGCAGGGGTTTCCTGCAGGATGCTTCAGCGCTTCGGTAAGGTTCCGAGCAGGCAAGGCGGCAAGTCGAGAAGCCCATGGCAAGTTATGCGAGTTTTGCAGCCGCAAAAGTCGCGCAACCTGGCAAAAGTGCTGCAAAAGTCGCACAAGTCGGCAGAAAGGTGCCGCAAAAGTCGCGGAAGTTGGCACGGCACCGCCACGAACACGGCACGGCGCCGCCGCCGGCACCGTCGCCAGCACGGCGCGGCGCCGTAACAGCAAAGGTCGCGCCGGGCGCGAAAGAATCGCGCTCGACGCGACCAAAGGGAGCCGCGCCTGGGAAGGTGTTGGGAGGATAGGCGGCGCGGCGGAGAGAAGGTCTCCTAAAGTGCGATCAGCAGGAGAACGACGCAGCTCACGGCGGCGCAAACAAGCGTCTCGACTCCACCAACGCGCTCGACAAAGCCGACCTTGCGCTGAACCTTGCGGCGCTTGGGGGCAGTGGCGCGAACAAGCACGGATCCAACGCAGCCAGCGGCGATGCCTGCGGCAAGGTTGGTGGTCAGAAGCGTCACGGCAACGGTGGCCATAAACGGAACGCTGGTCGTGGACTTGGTCAGGTCAGGGGCAACGCTGCCAAAGGATCGCGCCGCCATCAACAGTCCCACGGCAACCATCACCGCGTCTGCCACGGAGAAGCTGGTCTGGGCAAGAAGCTGCATGGTGTAGCCGTAATGACCGTACATGTTGAACGAAATCGTGTACGACGTGATGGTAGCGAGAAGTGCCGGAAACACCCACACAAAGCCGGAAATCAAAAAGACGATTGCGGCGACGACAGCCGAAAGACCAGAGCGGGCCCCGTCACGAGAGCCGGCGACGCTCTCCTTGCCAAGTGCCAAAGGCGCGGAGCCAAGAGCCAGAGCCACGACGTTGGAAACGCCGTTCAGAAGCATGGGGTTGGCAGCCAAGGAATCGCTGGAAGAAGGGGAAGCGGCGACGCTCGCAGCGGAACTTGCGGCGGCACCAGCATTGCCAGCAGCCGCGTCAGCAGAAGCATTGGCAGCAACTTTGCGGCGAGGGCGAACGGCGGGAACCGAAGTCAGCGTGGAGTCGGCATCGCCCATGAAAAGGAAGAGGTACGAAAGCACGCCTGTCGCAAAAAGCGTCGCGACGTTTCCGCCATTGCCGGTAAACCCGCTGAAGTCAAAGCCTTCGGTAAAGATCTTGCCAATGGCCAAGTTGGAGATTGCTGCTCCAACGTGAGCTTGCATAGCGTCCTCAGAACCAACCATCCAAAGCCTTGCCCAAAGGAACGAAAGACCAAACTTGAAGTTCTTCCAGTTGATGCCGCAGAAAAGAATTGATGCCACCAGGAAGAAGATCGTGCCGATTACCAGCGCCTTCGTGAAGGGGCTCTTAGCACGGCGTGCGCCAATCGCATAGACAACAAGAGCAAGTACAGCAGCAAGCCCGGACAGAAGCATCTGCGGATGGTACATGTCGGTTACGTACGAATAGCTGGAAATAGGAACCACACCAGAAGTCGCTGCAAAGCTGCTGCCCAAATTTGCGGCAGTCCCGTAGTTCGGGACAACGGAAGAGCTTACCGAGAAGACTCCCGTCAGCTGAGCTGCAATCCAAGCCATGAGAAGACCGGCTGCCGCAGGAAGAGCGGCGCGCACAGGAGCAGGAACGCCCTTCTCGATGAAGCCTCTAATAGCCGGCACAGCGGCAACAACCAAGTACAGGACGTCTGCGACAAAGACAACCGCCAGCATGTTGTAGTACGTCAGCCCCGAGTTCAAGCTGATGGTGGATGCAAGAACGCATGAGAGCGAAAGGCTGGTAACTTGAACCAACGGCAGACGCGCCACAAGGCCAATAAGCAGCGTGCCGATAAAAGCTGCAAGCATCGAGGCAAGCCAAGTCATGGCATAGACCTCGCCGTTCATTGCAACTTGCTGCATCGTGGAATCGGCATATGGCGTCACAAGGTATTGCGCCACAAGCTGCATGTTCATGAACATCCCACAGACGGCAAGGGCGGCCATCGAGATGCCCGCCGCCACCTCTCCGGAAAAGCTGCCGCCGCGCTCGACGTAATGGAAGAACCCGTCGAGGGGTGCGGCCTTCTTTGATTTCTTGCTTGGCATGAGAGCACCTCACTTGGTTAAAGAACTGATCAGAAAAGAAAGCGAGAAAAGCCGGGCGGCCGCGCGCCCCAGGGGGGTTTGGCGCGCCGCCGACGGGAGGAGACAC
>JBMNPN010000090.1:0-7940 GCA_050943615.1 Coriobacteriales bacterium | reverse complement strand
GACATCTGGATAGACGAGATTTCGTGCTCCCCGCATGCGCGGGGATGATCCTATCGCGCTCATCGGATGCCACTGACGATCACTGTGCTCCCCGCATGCGCGGGGATGATCCCAAAGGCATCCACTATCTGCACGGCCATGAGATGTGCTCCCCGCATGCGCGGGGATGATCCCAGTAGCGAGAGGTCGAGCGCTGGGCCTCGTAGGTGCTCCCCGCATGCGCGGGGATGATCCCCGTCGCGGTCGCAGACGCCTCACCGCAGACGAGTGCTCCCCGCATGCGCGGGGATGATCCTTCTCTCGGCGGCGATGTTTCAGACCGCTTCCCGTGCTCCCCGCATGCGCGGGGATGATCCCCGCAAGAAGCTGTTCGACATCGACAGCCGGTAGTGCTCCCCGCATGCGCGGGGATGATCCCAATCTCTCGAAGCGCTACTACAAGCCGACCCAGTGCTCCCCGCATGCGCGGGGATGATCCCGATTACGTGGGCAACGACTCGAAGATCTGGTGGTGCTCCCCGCATGCGCGGGGATGATCCCGACCACATCGCCACGGTTTCCGCGAACCTGACGTGCTCCCCGCATGCGCGGGGATGATCCCTTTAATCGCGGTTTTCGTGTCGGTGTTCCCGAGTGCTCCCCGCATGCGCGGGGATGATCCCGTGAGCGTGCCACCAGTGCGCACATCGAAAACGTGCTCCCCGCATGCGCGGGGATGATCCCGACCACTCGATAGACGCGATGCGATATGCAGTGTGCTCCCCGCATGCGCGGGGATGATCCCGCAAAGGGCGGCGACGTGAGCGACCCGACTGTGTGCTCCCCGCATGCGCGGGGATGATCCCCCGATGATCGAGGGAAGCGCCGTCGTCACGCGGTGCTCCCCGCATGCGCGGGGATGATCCCATGGTAAAAACTCCATATCCGCTGCAATTGATGTGCTCCCCGCATGCGCGGGGATGATCCCTCGAAATACGTCATGTCCGCCTCGGACGTCGGGTGCTCCCCGCATGCGCGGGGATGATCCCCATAGCGTCGTACTCAGCGGCCTTTTCCTTAAGTGCTCCCCGCATGCGCGGGGATGATCCCGTTATCCCATGAGAGCGAATCGGGGTCATCGGGTGCTCCCCGCATGCGCGGGGATGATCCCGCCAGGGATGACACCAGTGATTTGCCTGAAATGTGCTCCCCGCATGCGCGGGGATGATCCCGACGAAAACCCCGAATGCGTCATGGTAACTTAGTGCTCCCCGCATGCGCGGGGATGATCCCGAACTCGGCAACCCCTCGCGCAACTGGTTCGGGTGCTCCCCGCATGCGCGGGGATGATCCCCCCCCCTTGAGCTTCTTTGCAGTTTCAATGGCCTGTGCTCCCCGCATGCGCGGGGATGATCCCTACGCTTACTCTGGCATGTCGATTTTCGACGGGTGCTCCCCGCATGCGCGGGGATGATCCCTTGACGACGATTTTCTGCTCGTCGTCGCTCACGTGCTCCCCGCATGCGCGGGGATGATCCCTACGCAAGGGAACACAGACCTGACTGGTTCCGGTGCTCCCCGCATGCGCGGGGATGATCCCTCCCTGAACTGCCTCGTCTCGGGGAGCACCTCGTGCTCCCCGCATGCGCGGGGATGATCCCTAACCAAACCGAACGGGGGTAGCACCCCCGACGTGCTCCCCGCATGCGCGGGGATGATCCCGTCACATCGGATTCTTACATGAAGCTTAGCGCGTGCTCCCCGCATGCGCGGGGATGATCCCGCGGCCAGGCCCGTCGTCTCGGGCATCGCGTCGTGCTCCCCGCATGCGCGGGGATGATCCCGGACTGAAGCAGCTCGGGCACGATGCGATGAAAGGCATCGCAAAGAACGGCATCGACTACACATGCCCAAAATGCGGCAAGAGGTTCTTCGCCAAAGGCGAGACGTTCTCATGTCCATCGTGTGGGACTGAGTTCAAGCTATCGTGCTGACCCGTCGACAACGTTGACGCCCAGCTCGTGAGCCCCGCTGATCTCGTCCATCAGCTCGGACGCACGCCCCAGGCATACGTTGAGCTCGACGAGTTTCGCTTTCAGCTCGTCGAGCCCGTCGATGTCGCAGTGCAGGACGATACTGGCGGCGGGTTCCTCATTGCCGACAACAGGCTCTGATTGCATCATGCCCCCTCCTCCGTATATGAAAAAGCGCCCCGCAGGATCCTCACGACACAAGTGGTCGCGGCCGCAGGATTCGAACCTCGAACTCCGGTTTGAGAGACCGGAGTCTTGCCGATTAGATGGACGGTGTGCAAAAATTAGATCTGCGAGGCACGCCCAGACCATCGAATCGGGACACGGCCTCGTTTTTTATTTTTGGACGAACTTATCACCGTACAGTGCTCCCCGCATGCGCGGGGTTGACCCCTGTATCGGCTGCCCTTTAACTTATGGTCGCGGAGCAGATTATCTTAGCTCTGCCATAACATCGGCAGAGTTGTTTGCTGAGGCCGTGTCAGAAAAAGCCAACAGCCCAGAAAGCCTAAAACAGCTTCGCAGGATATTCCCAAATCCTGTTGAGGCAGCAGAAGAATTAATCCAATACGCCATAGAGGGGATGCGAGGAAAGTGCAACGTGAAGAAGCTATCGAAGCGTACTCGAAAAAATTTGGCGGTTTCCCGTCTTTTCTTGTAATGGGAATGAGTGACGATGACCTAGTCGAGTTAATCGAAAAGTCTCTGGAAACTGGCAAGCCTATTTCATACGACAAAGACAAAATTTACTAACGGCGGCAGAGCAATAGCTCGTTTGCGACAGCCCTCGAATATCCCTTGCTGGCAGAACTGGTCAATGCCGCCATCATGCGCGGGGATAATTCCGCTGCCTTGAATCAAGCCACTCTGAATCCCCTGAGAGCAGGCGCGCTAGAATAGTGGGCGAATGGGGAGGTAATCAGATATGAGCGGATACGGACCGGGGCTCTTCAACCAGACAAAAGAGGAACGCAGGGCGCGCGGCGCGAACATGGCAGTTTCGGCGCTCATTGCTGTGTTCGACGTGATAGCGGCGTTCATCCTCGCGATTTTCAGTCTGGCCAAGAAAAGCTAGCTTGCGGCTCGGGGATACTTTCGTTAATAGCCGCACAGCAGTCTGCCCTTTTCCATACAAGAAAGCTCCTGAGCAATAGTTTGTTGCGAAACCGAGATAGGAAACTATCAGTATCAATCCGTAAACGGATGTGCGGCACGTCAGCGCTAGCGTGCCAAAGGGAAACTTGACATCCAGCTATCAGATTGACAGCAAATAGTCAGGCGAAGAGATGGGATGATACGGACAACAAGATATGCATATACGCACCGCCTTACGGTATCGAGAAGTCGCCGATCTTCGACCTATGTGAAAAGAACTCGTTCCAATTCGAGCCCGATGACAAAGTCGTCGTGAACTGGGAATCGTGCAGCTTCGCATCTGTATCCCAGATTTGCGCCATCGCCTCGTTTATGCTCTGCGCAATAAGGCTGGATGTCGCTGCAGCATCATGCCGTCGAAGAAAGTCGATGGATATGTGTCAAGGATGGACTTCTACCAGGTTCTTGAAATCGAACATCAAGAAGCCTTTTTCAGACACTCCGAAGGCGACAGATTCATGCCTCTAAAACGGCTATCGAATAACGAGATAAACGACATCGCCACACAGCTGAGAGAAACAATTACCTCTCACCTAGATTTCGACAGTTCAGCAGTCGACATGATTGATTACTCGTTTGGAGAGATTCTCGATAACGTTCTGATGCATTCTTATGCTCCTGATACACAAACTGCTACATAACGGCTTTGCTGGATGTTGCGCAGTAGAGCAGGTTAACTCGCATGGAAAAGAGGTCGGACCAAGAGCACATGGTCTGGCCTCTTGTTTTATTGGCATGTCGCCAATGGCCCGAACTTCCAATCGTCTTTGCCCCCGCACGCTATTCAAGCGTCTTCCACGGGCAGCCAAGCTGGCCGTCTAGGATTTTTTGCGGCTTCAGACATTTGAACTCACCGTCAACGAGACTGAATATCTCGCATTGGCGCAGGTTTGTCTTGATGTACTCATCGTGCTTGCAACCTCTGCACGGAGCCTTCGGGGCTACTTCGTTGTAGTCGGTGACAACTTGGTAGACAGCATCTTCTTGACGTTCTTGAAACATCCTCTCTGCTTCACTCTTGTCCACCGTCTGCCTCCAAGCGAGTCGCAGGCTTCCCGTTGCTGCTGATATCGTAACCCCTATGCGCTCAGCTGATGCGCGAGGACGTCGCCCAGGTAGAATCATTAGCGGACGCTTCATGCGCAGGCCAAGCTTGCGCTAGCTCAATCGGGGTCGCCAAGCCTGCAGTCCGGTAACTCCAAGTTGCGGTGAGAAACTCCCGAGGAACGCCGCAGGGCGATCTTGTCTGCGGCCCTCCTCGTTGGTTTGGGGATAGATGCCGGAAAGGACCAACTTTTGGGTGCAAGTCGCTAACAGGGCGGATATTGGCACTGCTTTGACCTGCTGTTTTTCTGTCCCCGTCGGAAAGGTCTCACCGAAAAATCCAGGAAATTTGGTCCTTTCCGGCTTCGAACCACATCCGCGAGTCAGATGGACTCCAAATTGCCCACCGGTTTGTGGATAGGTGCCGGAAAGGACCAACTGGAGCCTTCCTTTTCAACATACCCAAATATTCACGACCCCTATGACCTGCGGTTTTTCTGCAGGTGATGAGAGAACGGCACCAGTATTTCCTAGTTTTTTGGTCCTTTCCGTCATCTATCCCCACGGGCTGTTCATGAAATTCTCAATACGGCCGTAAAGCCGACCTGCGTGGAACACTGCTAGGTACCGAAAGGATAAGCGTCTCCGGATTGCTTTGAATTCCCTTGTTCTGGAATCGGCTTTGCCACCGCTTGCGTTTCGAAGGCTCGGTGCGCACTCTGCCAATCACGTCCAACTTGCAGGTTCAAAACGGTCCAACTTGCGGATTCTGGGCTTTGACCGGGAGAAACGCTATTGGTCAAAAACCGCATCCGCAAGTGCCGAAGGAGATTTCGAGCATCTGCCGCACATGGCCGATTGCTTGTTTGAAGCTGCTACTTGACCTTGACCTTCTTGGTCTTGGACCAGCCACTCCAGACCTTCTTGCCCGAGTAGCTCTTGTACGAGCGGACGGAGACGGTCAGCTTGCCCTTGGGCTTCTTCTTGCCCGCAATCTTGAGGGTCCACTTCTTCGAGGACACCCTCTTCTTGATGTTGATGCGCTTGATCTTCTTGCCGATCTTGAGCTTTCCGGTCACCCTCACCTGATACCCGGACGCACGTGCCGCGCGCTTCCATGCAATCTTGAGAGATTTGCGGTACTTACCGCCGCTGCGTTTCCAGTGTTTGGAGAGCGAGGCCTTCGAGATTGCCGGCGTAGCGGGACCGGGAAGTTGCGAGACCTTGACGGAATAGTCGAAGTTCGAGAGCCAGGAATAGTTTTCGTAAATCCTGACGTGCACCTTCTCGCCCTTGGAGAGGACGATTGTGTCGCCGGGCGTCCAACCCACGCCGTAGTAGAACGACCAGCTCGTGGCCACCTTGGACCCGCGGAACACATCCGCATCTATGCCCGTATCCCCGCCGCCGGTGATTACAGTACTGACGCGGTAGGCTCCCGTTTTCGGCGCGGTGAACGTGTACCAGTCTTCGTCGTCTTCGATGTAGGTCCCGTTGTAGACAGTGCCAATGCTGATTTTGTCGGCAGTGCTTCGCGTGTCGTTCGATTCGCTCTCGTAGTTCTCCGGCGTGTCGGGAACGACAGCGATTTTATAGGTCCCAATGCAATCTTCGTCAAAGTCGATCATCTTTACCGTCACGTCTGTTCCCGGGGCAAAGCTGTAGTTTCCAAACTCGAAGGTGCCACCCCCGTAGGCGGCAGTCCCATATTCGTAGCGCTTGTAGTTTGCCCAGAGCTCGATATTCACCCCGTAGAACTTACCGGTGGTCGTCTTGGAATCCTTGTCGAGCGCGGACAATATGGTGAACTCGATGTGGAACCTGCCAGAATCAGGCGTGTGGTAGGTGCACTCGACGTCTCCCCCGTACGTCGTCGCAACGACCGGATTTTCGGCGGTCAGCGTCGCCGCCTGTGCGTCAGACGGATTTGCTGCAGCCAAGCCGGCGCAGCAAGCGAAAATAGCCGCGCATGCAAAAACACGGCACAACAGTCTTGATGCTTTCATTGTTTCCCTCCCCATATGACCGAGACGTCTCATCCCAACGAAGCGTCTCCTTTTCATACGCGATTATAGCAATCGGAACGTTGCGAAACTTTGGCTGCGCGCGTGGAGGTTGTATTATTGCCACAGGGGATGACGCCTCCCCATACCGGAGGCGCCGCGCAGGAGATGGGAGAAAATCATGGAAAAATCTGCGCTCAATAATATTCTGCCGCGCCTGAAGACGCCTGCGATCGTCGGGGCGTGCTGCGCCGCGCTCGTCGTCGCATTCGCCATAGCGCCGCCGCCGGCGGACGCCGCGACATCGTCCAAACCGCACCGCCCCGCGATCGCCAAGGCGAGCATCAGCGGGAAGGCCAAGTCCTACACCGTCAAGGTCAAGGTGAAAAAGGCCAAGGTGAAGAAGGGCTGGGGCGCCGTCGTGCGCGTCAAGTCCAAGGGCATGAGGACCAGGACCGCCAAGGTCGGCAAGAAGAGGACCGTGACCGTGAGGAAGGTGCGCGCGAAGGAGTGCGCCAAGGTGAAGGTGAGCGTGCGCTCCTGGCACAAGGCGCGCGGCAAGAGGAAGGCGTGGTCCAGGACCTCGAGAACCGTGAGCCTGACGGCGCCCGTCACCAGGCCCGCCAAGCCCTCGCTTACCGACGTGTGGGCGCCCGACACCTCGCACTTCGAGGTCACGGTCTCCAAGGCGTCCCACGCCACGTCCTACGAGGTGCGCTACGCTGACAACGCGTCGTTCTCGAGGGCGAGGACCATCGGCGTGAAGGGCGCAGGCACCTTCAGGCACGAGGGCGTCCCCGGCACCGTGAACTACGTCAAGGTCCGCTCCGTGCGCACCGTCGGCAAGAAGAGAGCGCGCTCCTCCTGGTCGGGCACCGTGAGGGCCAACCTCTCGCCCCACGAGCACAGCTACACCGTGCCCGTGTACGAGACGACGCACCACGCGGCCAAGACCAGCACCTTCTACGAGTGCATGGCGTGCGGGTACCAGACGACCGACAAGGACAAGATGGAGTCGCACAGCGAGAACGAGGTAGACAACCCCGACAACCCCTATACCTACGACGAGCACTCGGGTGTCTACAGGACCGTCAAGAAGACCGTGCCCGCCTACGACGTCAAGACCCTCGTGGGCTATCGCTGCACGGTATGCGGCGGCGTCGAGGCCGCGACCGACACGCACGAGCACAGCTACACGGAAGCCGTGTACGGAACGTTGTACTACGCTGAAGAAGATGACGTCAAACTCGTCTGCAAATGCGGATATAAGACTGGTAGCGAACAGGCTATGTCTGACCATATTAATGAGCACTTAGACAATAATGAGCCAGACTTAGCAAACTATTCATATGATTTCTACACCCTTCCCGCCTACAGCAAGAAGGCCATCGTGGGCTACAAGTGCACCACCTGCGGGGACGTGAAGCTCTCGTAGGATCCTCAGTCTTCCCTGTGCGGCCGCGGGATTCCCGGCGCCCCGTCGGAGCGGCCGCAAGATTTATCCAAACAAACAAAAGGAGTTGAGAAAATGATCAAGTCAAATGTCGGCAAGAGGGTAATCGCGACGGTCCTCGCGGGGTCCGTGGCGTGCGCCATGTGCGTCCCCGTCGCGTCGATGGCGACGGTCCAGGAGGCACAGGCCGCGTCCACGACATCCACGTCCGAGAGCACCTTCGGGACCGCGATCACCTACGACGAGTACTCTAACCTCGACGAGCAGTATTCG
>JBMNPN010000089.1:0-7980 GCA_050943615.1 Coriobacteriales bacterium | reverse complement strand
GTACAGCTCCAACCCGAAGGTGTGCCGCGTCGGCAAGCGGGGGAGGGTCCTGCTCCTGCGCAAGGGGAGGGCGCGCATCTGGGCGAAGGCCCACAACGGGGTGAACTCCAAGAAGATCCCGGTGCGCGTGCTCGCAAAAAGCGCCTGATCTTTCAGCGCGTCCCGTCACCTTGAGCCCGATGCCGGGGCCGGCGCCGACATGCCCGGCCCCGGCCCTTCGTCTGGGTCACTGCACCTCGGAGAGCTTCTCCGGAATCCTCGCGTTGACCTCGTTGTAGTAGGCCAGGTCGCCTGCGGAGAGCCCGCTGGTGTCTATCTCGTCGTACGACTCCATCATGTCGCTGTACTCGGACATGACGTCCGTGTAGTCACCGAGAATCGACGGGTCAGACGGGTCCTTCTTGTACTTCTTCAGAACCTTTACGTACTTGTCGAAGAACTTCTCGTACTTGTCCATCGTCTTCTTGAAATCCGGGCTCACTGCAGCTGCGGCGTCCTTCTCAGCAGACGCGATGACCTTGTCGAAGTCTCCGCTGTAGTCGTACTTCGAGCTGTCGTGCTGCACGAGCACGAGCCAGCCGGCGTTTCCCATGTCCTCGTTGCAAAACATGACCGCGCGCAAACTTGCCGGGCCGTCGCTGTCCGTGAAGATTGCGGTGCAGGTTCCTGCCACGATACCCGCGACCTCTGTTTCCCCCGTGTCCGTAATGTTCACATCATCTGTGTCCTCGAGCGCCGTCTCGATTGCGCTGCCCACCGAAGATGCGGCCTCATCACTTGTCTGCGAGCCCTCCCATTGGGAGGTGAATAACTCGACATCGTCATCCGCTACCGTGTAAATGCCGCCCGCATTGTCTTGAGAGGCGCTCTCGTCGAGCTCGAAATACGCGGGGACGGAAAACGTCACTCCGGCGACAGCGATTTCCTGGTTTCTCTGCTCGTCGTAGCCGTTCTTCGCCTGCTTTTGCTGCGATGGATGGCCGGCGATTCTCGATTTGGAAGATGAGCTTGCTTTAGAGGCGTCAGCTGAATACATTCGCAGTGTCAATGAAGTGAGCGTTCCCCGCTTGGGCAAGCGTCCCTCTACTTCTCTTGCACTCATGAAGGCCCTTGCCTTCAATGTGTCCCAGGCGGTCACGTATGAGACGCTTTCGGCAGACATGGGAAACGAGGGAGAACCCAAGAGGACCCGAGTCACTGTGCGCTCCTACCTCGATATGCTCGATGCGCTTTTCGTGATTGAAGATCTCGGGGGCTGGGAGCCGCCTCTTCTAGGAAAGCAGCGCGTGCGCGTAAAACCTAAACGGTATTTCGTCGACCCGTCTTTGCCTGCGGCGCTCATCGGCGCAACTCCGAGCTCGTTGCGCCACGACACGCAGACGCTTGGCGGGTTGTTCGAGACAATGTGTCTGAGGGACCTGCGCACGTATCTCTCGGCTCTGCCCGGCGCCTCCAATCAAGTTCACTACTATCGGGACGAAAACGGACTAGAGGTCGACTTTGTCGTCGAGCTTTCCGATGGGCGCTGGGGTGCCATCGAGGCAAAGCTTTCTGATTCCAAGGCAGACGATGAGGCGGCATCCAAACTTCTCAAGTTCCGAGATAAGATCTGCCGACGACCAAAAGCGCAGGTCAAAGAACCCGAGTTTCTTGCCTTTCTCGTTGGGAAGGGCGATATCGCCTATCGCCGCGACGACGGGATTCTCGTTATTCCGCTGGCTGCTCTCGAACTGTGAGCTGGTGACGCAATGCGCTACTGCTTGGCAAGCAGGCCCCCATGTTCAAGTAAATGAAGGTAACTCGTGGCAACTGCAAGGCGGAACGCGAATTGAACAGCCCCGAGACTTCGAAAACTTCTAACCCCGAATCGATTTTTTAATGGAAAGGACCGCCCACCAGGGTACTAGGCTAGCGGGTAAGAGAATCGGCATCGTCAGCGGAGGCTGTTGATGCCGGAAATTCGGCGGCGAAGGGGAAACGCCATCGCCTGGAGCGTGAACTGATAGCCGCCGGCATGTAGCGGCAAGGGGGAACTCATGATCACGGCCTTCTCAAGTCCCGTCAACACCCCGCCATGGGAGCGAAACGAGGACACTCAATTCCTCGAGGTCACCAAGGGATGCTCGCACAACTCATGCAGGTTCTGCACCTTTTTCAAGGACGTCCCCTTCGGCGTGAGAACCGATGAGGAAATCGAGTTCGTGCTTGACTACTACAAGCTCGTCGACCGTTACACCCCCGTGAAGCGGCTCTTCCTGCAGGGCGCCGACGCGCTGGTCTTGAGCTACGACCGCCTCATGGAGATATCCGAGATGTGCCACGAGGCGCTGCCGTCGCTGGAGACAATCGGCGGCTACGGGCGCATGAGCGACCTGTGCGACAAGACCGTCGAACAGCTCGAGTCGATGCACGACGCCGGCTTCGAGAACTTCCATTTTGGGGTGGAGACTGCCGACGGCAACCTGCTCAAGTTCATTAATAAGGGCTATGGCGAAGATCTCCTCTGGGAGCAGGGGCAGAAGATCCACGAGTCGGGCATGCCGTGGACTGCCGGGTACATGCTGGGCCTCGGCGGGCACGGCTATCCTGACACCCATCCCATCAAGAGCGCCGAGTTCTTCTCCGCTACGGTGCCATCGCGTATCGGGGTAGTGTCGACCACGCTCGTGTACGACAATTACACCAAGATGGAGCCACCGCTCCTCGATAATGTGCGAAAGGGCAAGTTCATCGAGGCGGGCGAGAAGGAGCGCTACCGGGAGCTTCGCACGCTCATAGAGCACATCGATTGCGAAACCAACATCTACGCCATCCATTCGACAATGCCGTACTACGTATTCGGAGACCTTCCCGAGGACCGGGACAAGATGCTGAAGTCCATCGACCACATCCTCGAGATCAGCGACGAGGACCGCATGGCGATGTTCCGCAAATACGAGGTTGCTGAGGTCTGAGCTTAATAAAGCGGCTGATGCACGTCACCGTGTCATTAAGTCTCCCGAAGATAGGGGAGGAAGTGGCCACGCGTGACCCGATGCCGTCTGCCTCTAGAACTTTCCGAGGTCTGCCAGCTCCTCCTTGCCGTCTGGGACGCCCATGCTGTGCTGGGTGCGGGCGGCTTCCGTGTAGTTGCCTTGGCTCTTACTGACTTTTCCCGCTCGATCTCCCTCTTATAGGGGCTCCTCGCGTTCTCCGTCTGCTTCGACATCCTTCTTCTCATTGAGCCTTTCGATAAGCCGGGAAATTTTTCTTCAAATATTGTAATGTAATATGTTATATTACATCTATCGGATAGATTTCCGGTGGACCCGAACACGTAAGGAGAGGGGCAAAAGACAATGGATGCACAGAATTGCTTGCAGATGCTCAGGGAGATCAGGGACGTTTCCTTTGCCACGGTGGATGAGGACGGTATGCCGCACAACCGGATCATCGACGTTATGATCGTGGAGGAAAACCGTCTGGTCTTTTGCACGGCGCGGGGAAAGGACTTCTATCGCCAGCTGACGGCGAACCCGCATGTTGCGGTCAGCGGCCTGAACAAGAACTGGCAGATGATCCGCCTGACGGGTAAGGCAAGAAAGCTGGAGGACCAGAGGGAATGGATCGACCGGATCTTCGAGGAAAACCCCTCGATGAACGACGTCTATCCCGGCGATTCGCGCTACATCCTGGATCCGTTCGCAATAGAGTCGGGAAACCTTGAGTTCTTCGACCTCGGGACGAGTCCGATTCACAGGGAGAGCTTCAGCTTCGGCGCAGGTAAGAGCCCGGAAAAGGGGTTTTTGATCACCGATGGCTGCATAGGCTGCGGGACGTGCCAGAGGAACTGCCCGCAGCAGTGCATCGACGAGGGAGAGCCGTTCTCAATTCGCCAGGACAGCTGCCTGCACTGCGGGCTCTGCTTCGAGAACTGCCCCGTTCAGGCCATCGTGAGACGAGAAGGATGATATGCTCCAGGACACCCTCGAGCTCCTCATAACGCGCTGGGATTTCTTCGCCCAGCTCCTGGTGGAGCATCTGGAAATCTCCTTTCTTGCCATCGCCATAGCCATCGTTTTCGGCGGTGCCGTCGGAATCCTCATCAGCGAGTACCGGAAGTCGGCCAAATGGACGCTGGGCGTGATCAACTTCGTCTACACGATCCCGTCCATCTCGATGCTCGGCTTTCTGATCCCCTTCTCCGGAATCGGCAACGCGACGGCCGTCATCGCCCTGACGATCTACGCTCTTTTGCCGATGGTGAAGTCAGTGCACACCGGTCTGACCAACGTCGACCCCGCGATCGTCGAGGCGGCAAAGGGCATGGGGAGCACGAGGGGCCAGATCCTGCTCAAGATCAAGCTCCCCCTCGCGATGCCGGTCATCATGTCCGGCATCAGGAACATGGTCACGATGACCATCGCGCTTGCCGGCATCGCCTCTTTCATCGGCTCCGGCGGCCTCGGCGTCGCAATCTATCGCGGCATCACGACGAACAACGCGGCTATGACGATTGCGGGCAGCTTGCTCACCGCCGTGCTCGCGCTGATCGCCGATTTCATCCTCGGCAAGGTCGAGAAGCGCCTGGGGACCCATAGGAAAAGGAAGAAGAACCACCGCAAGAGGGCCGTGGGCGTTACGGCGGCGGTTCTCGTGGCATGCCTGGTCGCCGCCGGCTTCGTCGTCTCTCAGGGTCAGTCCGGCGACACCGTCCGCATCGCCACCAAGCCGATGACGGAGCAGTACATCATCGGCGAGATGCTGGACACATTGATCGAGCAGGACACGGACCTCAATGTGGAGCTGACCCAGGGCGTCGGCGGGGGCACCTCCAACATCGAGCCGGCCATGGAAAGCGGCGAGTTCGACCTGTACCCGGAATACACGGGAACCGCGTGGAATGCCGTGCTGAAGAAGAACGGCGTCTACTCGGAAGACGAGTTCGGCGAGCTTAAGGCAGATTACGAGGACATGGGCATGGAATGGACCTGCATGTACGGGTTCGAGAACACGTATGGGCTGGTGGTCCGCAAGGACATCGCCGACCAGTACGGCATAAAGAACTATTCGGATCTGAAGAAGGTCGCGCCCAACCTGACGTTCGGAGCGGAGTACGATTTCTTCGAGCGCGAAGACGGCTACGATGCCCTATGTGACACATACGGGCTCAAATTCGGCAAGACGATGGACCTCGACATCGGCCTTAAGTACCAGGCGCTGGCAGAAAAACAGATCGACGTCATGGTCGTCTTCACGACCGATGGCCAGCTCTCAGATGCCGACGCGGTGATGCTCGCAGACGACAAGAACTTCTTCCCCTCCTACCTGTGCGGCAACGTCGTGAGGAGCGAGGTGCTGGAAGAGCATCCGGAGCTCAACGACGTCTTCGACAAGCTCACCGGTCAGATCAGCAACGAGGATATGGTCCGCATGAACTACGAGGTCGAAGTAGAAGGTAAGGAACCGCGCGATGTCGCGGAAGCGTTCCTCGAGGAACGCGGCCTGATCCAGTAGAGGTAGACGAAATGAGCGAGAAAGCAATCGAATTCAGGCACGTGAAGAAAGCCTATGAAGAGAACACTGTCATCGAGGACCTGAGCTTTTCTGTCGAGAGGGGCGACTTCGTGACCATGATCGGCTCCTCCGGCTGCGGCAAGACGACCACGCTGAAGATGGTCAACGCGCTGATCGAGCCGACCGCCGGCGACATCTTCGTGGAGGGTACCAACATCAGGGACCGCGACCCCGTCCAGCTGCGCCGCTCCATCGGATATGCGATTCAGGGCAGCGTCCTGTTCCCGAACATGACAGTGGAGGAAAACATCGCCTACGTGCCCAACTTGCTGAACAAGAAGGACAAGGAGCGGACCAAGCGGGCGGTGGACAAGTGGATGGAGATCGTCGGGCTCGAAGCTTCGATGAAGGACCGTTTTCCGAGCGAGCTTTCCGGCGGCCAGCAGCAGAGGGTCGGCATCGCGCGGGCGCTCGCGGCCTCGCCAGAGATTCTGCTGATGGACGAGCCGTTCGGCGCCGTCGACGAGATCACCCGCTCGTCTCTCCAGGACGAGATCATGCGCATCCACCGGGAGACCAACATCACCTGCATGTTCGTGACGCACGATATACAGGAGGCGCTGAAGCTGGCCACGAAAGTCCTCATCATGGACCACGGGGAGATCCAGCAGTACGACACCCCAGCTCACATCCTGCAGCACCCCGCCAACGAGTTCGTCGAGAAGCTCGTCCGGCGCGAGCGGCACACCTGTCTGCTCAGCGAGGAGAGGGTCGGAGACTGCGAATTCAGCCGGGCGGCATGTGGCATGGCGGTGCCGCAGGGTTCTGAGACAATGTAGGCGAGGAGGCCAGGTATGCAGGTATCGACGAAGTTCACGGTGGCAATACACATCCTCGTTGCGTCAAAGTACTTCGAGGGGCAGCAGAGGATAACGAGCAAGTTCCTTGCCGAAAGCATTGGGTCGAACCCGGTGATCGTGAGAAACATCATGCTGCAGTTGCAGGAAGCAAAGATCATCAGCGTGAGGCGCGGGCGGGGAGGCATCACGATAAACCGGCCGCTGTCGGAAATAACCTATCTGGACATCTACAAAGCCGTGGAGACGAACAGCGACGAGGGGCTGTTCCGCTTTCACGAGAACCCGAACCCGAAGTGCCCCGTGGGAAAGAACATCCATGCGGCTCTGGGGCGGTCTCTGGCGGAAATCCAGTCGGACTTCGAGAAGGACCTTGCCTCACATAGCATTCAGGAGGTCTACGAGAACATCGAACTTGCCCTGCAAAGCGACTAGCGTCATTTGCGAGCGGTCCCCAAGCGCCCGAAAACCAATAGCAGACCACAGGGAACAGTACCCGCGACCTGCTGTTTTGCTTGGTGCCACCGATACGGTTCGAACGTACGACACCCGCTTTAGGAGGGTGTCAGGAAGGCGGGAGAGCTTAGGGCGATTTTGAGAAGCGTCCGCTCAGAGCGATATTTCTCGGTCAGCGACGGCAAAGGTCCTCGGCAAATATTGGCCATATCGCATGGGGTTAGGCACAGATTGGTCACAATGTCCAGCCTCCAGACAGGCACGTGCTGCCTCTTTATGACGGCGATGACGATGTCTGCGATATAGGACGCTGTATCGTCGCTGCACTACATACGGGCTTATTGGTATGCAGACACGACGCAATGGATCGAACTTTGACAATGGAGCTGTATTAATAAAATTACCAAAAGACGGTAATAATTACCGATTTAGCAATTGGATCATAAGGAGGCAACATGGCTGAATTATTTGCTAGCAGACTTTCAACCTTGCTACAACAGCGCGGAATCTCCCAAGAAGATTTGGCGCTAATGACTGGCCTCACCCCAGCTGTCATCTGTCGCTATGTGAATGGCGACCGCACCCCACGGGCAATCGTTGTAGCGAAGATTGCCAAAGCGCTTGGGGTTCAACCGGGTGACCTCACTGGCACCAGCGCCGATCAAGAGATCGACGAAGCGGTGCAGCTCATCTCACGTAATGCTAATAATCTTTCTGATGACCAGCGAGAGCAGCTCATCCATGCTGTTATTAACCGTTAGGACTGTATTGGATTCTTTGTCCCGGAAGCGCCAAATAGAAATTGAACAGGAAGTAGTCGGTTTACTTCAGGATTTTGGCATTAAAGAATTTCCTATTAGCATCACAAGGATAGCCAGCGCTCTTGATATACAATTGGTGCCGTACTCAACTTTATCTGAAAACGAGATGAAGCTTGCGTTTGCCGCTTCGGATGATGCCTTCCATGTTCGCACCTCTGATTTTACGAATGTCCGCATTGTTTTCGACGATACCAAGGGCGCGTATTATTACCGAGCTCGTTTTTCTGGGGGGTGTTCCTATGGTTTTGTCAACACCCCGCGGCTGCTCCCCTCCCCGCTAGAGGGCATGCTCGCGCCAGGCCCCCGGAAAGGGGCCCGGAAGGGCTCCGCTCTTCTCCGGCGGGCTATTC
>JBMNPN010000088.1:0-7996 GCA_050943615.1 Coriobacteriales bacterium | reverse complement strand
CGAGGACTGTTTGAGCGCACAAAGTGCGCGAGTTCCGCAGCAGCGGGCGGGGCGTTGGCAATCGGGTGCGGAGTGTGAGCTCAGGGCATCCCCCGGCCCCTCAAGACTCGCAAGCATCCGCCTCGATCAAGAAGTGCGGTCGGTGAAGTCGTAGGGCGTCGTCTGGTAGACGTAGTAGTTGAGCCAGTTGGAGTACAGCAGGTTCGCGTGCGCGCGCCAGCGCTTGACCGGCTTTTTCGTGGGATCATCGTCGGGAAAGTAGTTGACGGGAGGCTTGGGATTGCGCCCTGCCGCAAGATCGCGCTCGTATTCCTGAGCAAGCGTTTCGGTGTCGTATTCGGAATGCCCCGTGATGAAGACCTGCTTGCCGTTGTCCGTCATGATCGCATACGGACCTGCCACAGGCGAGCTTGCCACGATCCTGAGCGCAGGCTCGGCCTTGATGTCCTCGAGCCGGTTTCCCGTGTTGCGCGAATGCGGTGCCCAGAACACGTCGTCGGCGCCGCGCAGGAGCATCGAGGACTTGCGCGTGACCGAGTGCTCGTAGACGCCGTGCAGGCGCTCGGCAAGCGGGTACTTGGGAATGCCGAAGTGGTAGTAGAGACCCGCCTGCGCAGCCCAGCAGATGTGAAACGTGCTGGTCACGTGGGTCTTCGACCACTCCATGATCTCGCAGATCTCGTCCCAGTAGTCGACCTCCTCGAACGGCAGGTCCTCAACCGGCGCGCCCGTGATGATCATGCCGTCGAACCTGCGGTCGCGGACGTCGTCGAAGGTCTGGTAGAACGCGAGCATATGGTCGCTCGACACGTGCGTGGGAACGTGCGAACGCACCATCATGAGCTCGAGCTCTACCTGTAGAGGGCTGTTGCCCAGCAGGCGGGCGATCTGGGTCTCGGTCGTGACCTTGGTGGGCATGAGGTTCAAAAGCAGCACATGCAAAGGACGGATATCCTGCGTGATAGCGCGGCTCTCCGTCATGACGAAGATGTTCTCGGATTCGAGAATGTCGGTTGCCGGAAGGTCTCCGGGGATCTTGATTGGCATGTGCGCTACCTCCTGTTGCTCTGTCGTGTGGTTCCGAAATATAGAACAAGCGCGCCGCCCGCATATTCGGGGCAGGAGGCGCGCCTGATTGTAGTTATCAAAATCCTGGTGTCTGAAGAATCTAGCGGGCGAGCTTCGCGCGCTTCTTGGAGATTTCATCGCCGATTTCGGCATCGAGCTCCTTGAAGAGCTCCTTTTCCTTGCGGGAAAGGCGGCTCGGCACGACGACCGTGATGTGCACGAGCAGGTCCCCGCGCTTGTCGGACTTGCGGAAGCGCGGCAGGCCGTAGCCCTTCACGCGGATCGTCTGGTCTGACTGGCAGCCCGCCGGGATCTTGACCGGGACCTTCTCGCCATCCATGATGCCCGTCACGGTGATCTCGCCGCCGAGCGCCGCCTGGGCAACGGAAATGTTCGCGCGCGTGTGGAGGTGGTCCCCGTCACGCTCGAAATACTCATGGGGCTCGATGCGCACCGTGGCGATCAGATCGCCGGCCGGAGCGCCGTTCATGCCGGCCTCGCCATGGCCCTGGACGCGGACCTGCTGGCCATCGCGGATGCCCTGGGGAATCTCGATCGTGAGGTGCTCGCGGTCCGGGACGCGGCCCTGGCCACCGCACTCGGGGCACGGCTTGTCGATGGTGCGTCCCGTGCCACCGCAGTCCGGGCACGTCGACGCCGTCTGCATGTCGCCCAGAAACGTGTGCTGCACGCTCACCACGCGGCCCGTGCCGTCGCACTTGGAGCACTTGACCTCCTTGCCGTCGGGCGCGCATCCCGTGCCATCGCACTCCTCGCAGGGAGCGAGGCGGTCGTAGACGATGTCCTTCTTGACGCCCTGGGCGACCTCCTCGAGCGTGAGCCTGAGGCCGATGCCCATGTCGCGTCCGTCGCGTCGGCGCTGGGTGTGACCGCCGCCGTTCCCGCCCATCCCGCCGAAGAACGAGCTGAAGATGTCGCCCATCCCGCCGAAGATGTCGCTCATGTCGACGCTCTGATAGCCGCCGCCAAAGCCCTGGGCGGCATCGGCCGTGCCAAAGCGGTCGTACATCGCCTTTTTCTGGGGATCGGAGAGGACGTCGTAGGCCTCGTTGAGCTCCTTGAAGCGCTCCTCAGCATCCGGCGCCTTGTTGACGTCGGGGTGAAGTTCGCGCGCCTTGCGGCGAAACGCCTTCTTTATATCGCTATCGCTGGCGTCCCGGGAAACGCCAAGAATGTCGTAATACTCGTAAGCCAAGGTAATCTCTCCTGTTTTTCCGCAAACAGGGGTAATTTTCAGATACACGCGGGCTATGTGCGGGAAATGTAAACTTCCCGTCATCATATGAGATTACTTGTCACCTTTGGACGCAGGGAAACGGCTGTTGGCGGCAGTATCTAGGGCATGCTTTCGCAGGCAGAGGGCGCAGCGGACGCTACGCGAGCCCCCAGATCTCCCCGAAGACCTCGTTTCCCATGAGCCAGCCGCGCTGCGTGGGAGCAAAGCGGTCGTCCTTGCGCTCGACGAGTCCCTCGTCCACGAGCTTCGCAAAGGCATCCGGCACGCGGGGCTCGAGCTCGCTCGCACGCTCCACCTGCCCGACCGGCACGCCGCGCACGAGCCGCATGCCGAGCATGAGGTCCTCGAGGGCGGCCTTTCTCGCGTCGAGGAACTCCGGCGCGAAGGACATCTTCCCCATCGAGTTACAGAATGCCGCGACATCATGGGTTTCCCCGAGGCGCACGCGCGCCGCGTCGGCGGGGACCTGCACCGGGGCATCCTCTGCGAAGAGGCCTGCGTCCGCGCAGGCGGCGAAGTCCTGCGGCGTGAGCATGCTCGCCGCGCCGGCGCCGAGCCCCAGGTACTCCACGCCCGTCCAGTACGCCTCGTTGTGGCGCGCCTCGTAGCCGGGCGCCGCATACGATGCCACCTCGTAGCGCGAGAGCCCCGCCTGCTCGAGCAGCCTCGAGGCGGCAAGCATCATGTCAGCTTGCAGGTCCTCGTCGGCTACCGTGGCCTCCCCTGCCTCGACGGCCCGCGTGAGCGGCGTTCCCTCCTCGAGCATGAGCGGGTAGACGCTCACGTGCCTCACGCCGAGCTCGAGTGCGCGGTTGATAGATGCCTCCCAGGACGCGAGGTCCTGGCCGGGCGCGCCGCAGATGAGATCGATGGAGAGGTTGTCGGTGCGCTCCTGGACCGTCGCGATGGCCCGTTCGGCGGCCTTTGCATTGTGCGCACGTCCCAGCGCGGAAAGCTCGGCATCCGAGAAGCTCTGCACGCCGAGGCTGAAGCGGTCCACCCCGAGCGCGAACAGGTCCTTGACCATGCGCTCGTCGAGCGAATCGGGATTTGCCTCGAGCGTGAACTCGCAGACGTTCTCGAGCTGGATGGAGACCGAGATCATGTAGACCAGCGAGCTCAGGCGCCGCGCCCCCAGATAGCTCGGCGTCCCGCCGCCGATGTAGATCGTCTTCACGCCCGTCAGGAGCCCCGCCTTCGAGGCGCGCCGCACGGCAAGCGAGAGCGCGTCGGTGTAGGCGTCCATGAGCTCGTCGTCATGGCAGGCCTCGGTGTCGAAGTCGCAGTACGAGCAGCGCGAGGTGCAGAAGGGAACATGCAGGTAGAGCGCCTGGATCATGAGAGCCTCTCCTTTGCTCGGGCAAGTATCTCCGAAAAGTCGGCGCGTGTCGTGGCAGCGGAGAGCGCACGGCGCATCTCGGCAGCTCCCGCAAGGCCGCGTACGTACCAGGAAAGCTGCGCGCGAAGCGGCGTGAGGTGGTCCTCGCCGAAGAATTCGCAGAAGAGCGCCAGATGCTCTTCCATGCCCGCGATGCGCTCTTGCGCGCTCGGCTCCACGTCCTCGAAAATCCAGGGATTGCCCCGGGCGCCGCGGGCGACGAGCACCGCGTCCACGCCGCACTCGTTTTTCATGCGGGTGGCATCGTCTGCGGAAAAGACGTCCCCGCTTCCCGCGACGGGAACGGAGACTGCCTCTTTGACCTGTGCGATCACGGACCAGTCGGCAGTCCCGCGGTAGAACTGGCGGGCGCTTCTGCCGTGCACGGCAATGAGCGCGGCACCTGCCTGCTCGAGGCGCTTTGCGAACTCGGGCGCCGTCACGTCCACCTGGGTCCAGCCGCTCCTGATCTTGGCCGTGACGGGAACGCGGCTCGCCTCCACCATGGCGGACACGATCGCAGCGGCGCGCTCGGGGTCCTTCATGAGGGCCGCGCCCTCCCCCTTGCCGGCGACTTTGCGGACCGGGCATCCCATGTTGACGTCGACGAAGGCGAGGCGCTCGCCCAGCTCGTCGTTCACGCGGGAGCAGGCCTCGGCCATGAGCGCGGGGTCCGAGCCGAAGAGCTGCACGGCGATGACGCGCTCTTCGGGTGCGGGCTCGAAAAGCTCGGCCGTGCGCGAGCCGCCGTAGTGCAGGCCCGCCGCGCTCACCATCTCGGTGTAGGTGAGCCCCGCGCCGTGGTGCAGGCAGAGCGTCCGGAACGCCTTGTCCGTCACACCGGCCATCGGCGCGAGCCAGAGTGGGTTCTCGAGGTAGGCGGCTAGGGGCGAGCCTTTGGCCGCGAGCATGTTCGCGTGAGGGTTCTCGCTAGTCATCGTCGACGGAGAGAATCGCCATGAAGGCCTCTTGCGGCACTTCCACGCTGCCGATCTCCTTCATGCGCTTCTTTCCCTCCTTCTGCTTTTCCAGCAGCTTGCGCTTGCGGGAGATGTCGCCGCCGTAGCATTTGGCGAGCACGTCCTTGCGGCGGGCGCGCACGGTCTGGCGTGCGATGATGCGGCTCCCGATGGCCGCCTGGATCGGCACTTCGAACAGCTGCTGCGGGATGATCTCCTTGAGCTTGAGGGCAAGCGCGCGCCCACGGTCGTAGGCGGCGTCCTTGTGGACGATGGTGCTCAGAGCGTCGACGGGCGTGCCGGCGAGCAGGATGTCGAGCTTGACCAGGTCGCTCGTGCGGTAGCCGATGACGTCGTAGTCGAGCGAGGCGTACCCGCGCGTGCGGCTCTTGAGCTGGTCGAAGAAGTCCATGATGACCTCGGAGAGCGGCAGCTCGAACTTGAGCTCGACGGTCGTGGTCGAGAGGTACTGCATGTCCTTGAAGGTGCCGCGGCGCTCGGTGGCAAGCTCCATGACCGGGCCGATGTAGTCGGGCGGGACGATGATGTCTGCCGCGACGTAGGGCTCGTCGATGTGGTCGAGCGAAGAGGGGTCGGGCATCTCCTGCGGGGAGTGCACGAGCACTTCGCTGCCGTCGGTGAGGTAGGCGCGGTACTCGACGGAGGGCGCCGTGGCGATGAGGTCGAGGCCGAACTCGCGCTCGAGGCGCTCCTTGACGACCTCCATGTGCAAAAGCCCCAAAAAGCCGACGAGAAAGCCGAAGCCGAGCGCCTGGCTGGTCTCCGGCTCCCAGACGAGCGCCGGATCGTTGAGCTCGAGCTTTTCGAGCGCATCGCGCAGCGCCGGATACTGGTCGGCGTCGATGGGAAACAGCCCGGTGTAGACCATGGGCTTGACCTCGCGATAACCCGGCAGGGGCTCGACGGCGCCGTCCTTGGCGCCAGTGACGGTGTCACCGACCTTGACGGGCTTGGGGTCCTTGAGGCCGGTGACCAGGTAGCCGACCTCGCCGATGGAAAGTTCCTCGACCGGCGTTTCGGCCGGGCGGCGGACGCCGACTTCCTCGACCTCGAACTCCTCGCCGGTTGCCATGAGGCGCACACGGTCGTGCGCGTGGATGGAACCGTCCACCACGCGGATGAGCGCGACGACGCCGCGGTAGGCATCGAAGTAGGAGTCGAAGATGAGCGCCTTGAGCGGGGCGTCTGCATCTCCTTTAGGCGCGGGGATGCGGTGCACGATGGCCTCGAGCAGGTCGTGGATGCCGATACCGGATTTTCCGGACGTGAGGATGGCGTCATCGGCGGGAATCGCGAGGCCCTCCTCAATCTCGGCGCGTACGCGCTCGGGGTCTGCAGCGGGCAGGTCGACCTTGTTGATGGCGGGGATGATCTCGAGGTTTGCGTTCATCGCAAGAAGGGCGTTTGCCACGGTCTGCGCCTCGACGCCTTGCGTTGAGTCGACCACGAGCACCGCGCCTTCGCAGGCGGCAAGCGAGCGGGAGACCTCGTAGGTGAAGTCGACGTGGCCGGGAGTGTCGATGAGGTTGAAGCGGTAGGTCTTGCCGTCGTCGGCATGGTAGAGGACGCAGACCGCCTGGGACTTGATGGTAATGCCGCGCTCGCGCTCGATGTCCATGGAGTCGAGGACCTGGTCGACCATGTCGCGCTCCGAGATCGTGTGCGTCATCTCCAGGATGCGGTCCGCGATGGTGGACTTGCCGTGGTCGATGTGGGCGATGATCGAGAAGTTTCTGATGAGGTTCGGGTCCATGGTTCCTTTTCTCAAAAGCGGTTGCAGCGCGGGCTTGGGGTGGCAGATGTCTATTGTGGGAAGAACACCCCCCCGAGGGGATTCTACGTGAAGGCATGTGGTTTGAAGGCGCATGCCAGCCGAACCGTTACCATCGAGCCTGCGAACAGCAAGAGACCGCCCCTCCAGCATAAAAGGGCGGTCCCTTCTGAAAGTACGAGCTATCGTGCAGGGCGCGCTTGCAGCGGATGTGCTACAGGCTGTTGACCAGGCGCATGACACCACTCTTGCGGTTGGCGGCCTGGTTCTTGTGGATGACGCCCTTGGAAGCTGCCTTGTCGAGCAGGCGGCACGCGTTCTTCGCGGCGGTCTGAGCGGTCTCCTTGTCGCCGGCCTCGACGGCCTCGCGCACGTGACGGACAGCGGTCTTGAGCTCGGCCTTGACCGCGCGGTTGCGCATGCGGGCCTTCTCGTTGGTCTTGATGCGCTTCTTCTGGCTCTTGATGTTTGCCATTGTTGGCTAGTCCTTTCAATACAACCTTGCGTTCGTTGCAGTGGGGTGCGACGAAACTCTGAGATGGTAGCACAGACCGCACGCGCGCGTCTCCCACTTTGGCAAAAAAGCCGACAAAGGCAAAAACTACAGCGTACGCAGAACCCCGCTTGGTGTGCGCGCACTTGAGGGACTTCCGCGCGGCGCGTGCAGAAGCAGCCTTGGTGGGCGCGCACGAAGGGGACTTCGATGCGGATTGGAGGGCGATCTTGCGCTGTAGCTGGCTTTGTGCGCGGATTCTCTCGCTGAACTCGGCTTGGTGTGCGCGCACGTAGAGGAGTTCCGTGCGGCGCGTGCAGAACCCCGCTTGGTGCGCGCGCACGAAGGGGACTTCGATGCGGGTTGGAGGGCGATTTCGCGCCGAAGTCGTCTTCGTGCACGGATTCCTGCGCTGAACTGGGCTTGGTGCGCGCGCACGTAGGGGACTTCCGCGCTCGCACTGTCGGGGCTTGCTATCCCTCTAGGCCCCAGTCGTCCCAGCGGCCCGTGCAGACGGTGAGGGTCCAGCGCTCGAGCAGCAGGTCGGGGTCGCCGCCGCTCTTCATGGCGCCATCGCAATCGGCTGCGGCGACGAGTGCGCGCTCGAGCTCGCCGGGCCTGAAGTTCGCGGCAAAGCGCTGGTGGTTCTTCACCTGGAATTCCGGCTTGCCGAGCGCCCGTGCAACCGCGCCGACCCCTCCGCCGCGGATGTCCTTGGCAACCAGCAGCTCGCGAATGCGCCGCACCGCCTGGGCAAGCGTTCCGATGGGCGAATACGAATCCTGCGTGCGCATGCGGGCCAGCAGCACGGCCGTCTTCTCCACGTCCCGCTCGCAGAAGGCGTCCTGGAAGATCCAGGGCTTGACCTCGGAGACGCGCGTGACGAATTCGTCGACCTGGGGCACGTCGATGACCGCGCCTCTGCCGAGCGCGATGGCCATCTTCTTGATCTCGCCATGCTGGTGCACCGTCGAGCTTCCCACGAGCGAAAAGAGTCGGTCGGCGGCATGCGGCGTGATCTGCACGCCCTCGCTCCGCGCGAAATCCT
>JBMNPN010000087.1:0-8487 GCA_050943615.1 Coriobacteriales bacterium | reverse complement strand
AGTATTTGCCCGCCTCCCACCATCTGGGCCGTGGGTGTGCGCGCCGCCCGTGGACTGCTGAGCCCGCGCACAGTATTTGCCCATCTCCCGCCATCTGGGGAAATACTGTGCGTGCGGTCCCGGATTCTGGCATTCGTGCACAGTATTTGCCCGCCTCCCACCATCTGGGCCGTGGGTGTGCGCGCCGCCCGTGGACTGCTGAGCCCGCGCACAGTATTTGCCCATCTCCCGCCATCTGGGCTCTGGTTGTGCGCGGGAGCGTTGAGACGCAGAGCACGCGCACAGTATTTGCCCGCCTCCCACCATCTGGGCCGTGGATGTGCGCGCCGCCCGTGGACTGCTGAGCCCGCGCACAGTATTTGCTCATCTCCCGCCATTTGGGCCGTGGATGTGCGCGCGTTTGGGATTTCGCAAGCTCGCGCACAATATATGCCCGTCTGCCGCCAAATGGGCCGTGGATGTGCGCGAGGTTGTCAGTTGTCCCAGGTGAAGTTCTCCGGACCTGCGCCGAGCTCGAAGTGGAACTTGACGATACCGAGGTCGACTCGCCTGAAGTCGAGCGAGGCCAAAGCGCCGGGATCTGCCTTGGCAGTCACGGCCGTGCCCTTACGGGAGAAGCTGAACTTCTGCTGGTTCACTGCTGTCGGAGCAAGAAGCGCAGACTCGAGCCCAGCGCGGTACCAGTCGGGTATTTCCGCGGTGTCCTCATCGCAGATCTCGGAGAGGTCTTTGACCTTGTGGGGACTCCCCTGCGTCGTCCCATAGCCCAGCGAGATGACGATGACGAGCTTCTCGCCGCGGGCAAGCTTGAACGTCGAGCGCACGGCAGACTTGTTGAAGGTCATGCCCACCCAGCAGGTGTTGAGACCAAGGGTCTGGGCGAGCAAGACCAGCTGCTCGCCGTAGTACCCGGCGCGTTCCTCGAGATCGGGCGCGGGCACGCCCCCTATCGCGATGCAGTTTCTCACGTTCTCGAAGCTGCCGAAGCGCGCCATGCCGCTCTTGAAGGCAGCCGGGTCGTCCAAGATGAGCTGGATGTTCAAGTTGCCCTCTTTGCCCAGCTGCGCGCTGAGCTCCTCGAGTTTCTCGACGGCATCCGGATCTATGGGCCTGTCGGTATAGCTTCTGGCTGCGTGACGCTGCTTTTCTGCCTCGAGCAGCTGCTCGCGGTTTTCAATCGCCTTCATGCTCTGCCTTTCTCGTAGCCTGCTGCAAAAGAGCAGTTCTCTATCGCCGTTGAGATGTGTTCGAACAGCTTTGCGATGTCGAGCCACGCAGTGTTCTGGGGGTCGACGTAGTAGAAGTTCCTCGTCCCCTCGCTTCTCATGTTGATGAGCCGGGCATCGCGCAGGACCTTGAGATGGTGCGATACGGCAGGACGGGAAAGAGACGATTGTTCGGTGAGCTCGGTGACGCGCATCCCCTCGGTCGGACCCTCCAAGAGCGCAAGGAAGATTCCCTGCCGGTTCTCATCTCCCAGGGCGACGAAGGCATCACGGTGCTGCTTGAATTCTCGGGCAAGTTTCGCCCTGGTGTCGCTGCAGGTGTCCACGAAATACGTCCTCTCTTCGTCTGCTGTCATGCATCTAATGGTTTAATGGTTCAAACACTTGAACCAATATACACAGACGAACGCATTGCTTCCATAGCCGTTACCCAAACGTCAGAACACGTAAATCTTCCTGCAAGAAAACCAGCGGTCTACGGGTAAGAGTGCTGACGAAGAGCGGGGGCATTGCAAGAAAATGCGGGAGGGGCTGGTTTTGCGGTGCGATTCTGCGAACGGCCGGAAAGGAGGCGCAGGTCAGAAGGTCGGCCAAATTGGGGATATCTCTTCCAGAGCGTGTCATTGCAGCCACTCCCGCATTTTATTGCAACTTCGTGGACTCCCCTCCGTGTGTACCGGAGCACGAGACGTATCGTGTAGAAAAACTCGAGATGCAGCAGTGTGCATTCTTTCCTGCACTTAAAGACGCCAAAAAAGGGGCAGCCAGATGGCTGCCCCTCTCTCACGTGTCTAGCGGACCTTGGGAATTACCAGGTGAGGTCTTCGCTTTCCTCCCTGCCACGGCCCGTGAGCTTGTCGAGCATCATCTTGTGCTCGATCTGCGCGGCGATCTGTTTGGTGTGGACGACCGCATCGGGGTTGACCGAGATGGAGTCGATGCCGCTCTTGATGAGGAACTCGCAGAACTCCGGGTAGATGCTCGGGAGCTGACCGCAGATGGACACGGTCTTGCCGTCCTTGTGGGCGACCTCGATGAGGTGGCGGATGGCGCGCTTGACAGCGAGGTCACGACCATCGGCGATGTTCTGGATGATCTCGTTGTCGCGGTCGAGCCCCAGAATCAGCATGGTGAGGTCGTTGCTGCCGATGGAGTAGCCGTCGACGAACTTGTTGAACTGGTCGGCCAGGATGATGTTGCTGGGAATCTCGGCCATGAGCCAGATCTTGAAGTCGGGGCTGCGCACCAGGCCCTCTTCGGCCATGATGCCCGTGACGGTCTCGGCCTCCTTGACGGTGCGGCAGAACGGGATCATGACCTGGAGGTTCTTGAAGCCGTACTCGTCGCGGACCTTCTTGATGGCCTGGAGCTCGAGCTTGAAGGCGGGAAGGTACTTGGGGTCGTAGTAACGCGACGCGCCACGCCAACCGAGCAGGGCGCTGGGCTCTTCGGGCTCATACTTGTCACCGCCGATGAGACCGCGGTACTCGCTGGACTTGAAATCGGAGAGGCGCACAACGACCTGGCGCGGGGCAAGCGCGCTCGCGACCTTGCGCATGCCCTCGGCGAGCTTATCGACTGCCTCGTCGGCACGGCCGGTCTCGATGAGGTGCATCGGATGCTCGTGGATGAAGGTGGTCCAGATGAACTCCTCGCGCATGAGGCCGACGCCATCGCACGGGAGCTTGCCGTGCTTTTCCGCGAGGTCGGGGTTGCCGAGGTTCATGTAGATCTTGGTGCCCGTGGCAGGTACCGAATAGGCCGGCGCGGCAACTGCGGCTTCAGCAGCAGGAGCCTCGGAGACCATGCTCTTGACGATGCCCGCGTACACGGTGCCGTTGGAGGCATCGACCGTGATCTCTTGACCGTCCTTGATCGACTTGGTCGCCTCCTGGGAATGGCTCGCCGTGCCGACGATGCAGGGAATGCCCATCTCGCGGCCGACGATGGCGGCATGGCAGGTCATGCCGCCGGCATCGGTGACGATGGCGACCGCCTTCTGCATGGCGGGCACCCAGTCGGGCGCCGTCATCGTGGTGACGAGGACCTCGCCATCCTTGAACTCGTCGATACGGGACGGATCGGTAATGACGTGCGCCTTGCCGGCGACCTTGCCGGGAGAGGCAGGCAGGCCGGTCACGATGACCTCGAGGTTCTCGGTTTCTGCGGCATTGCTCTCGTCAGTCATTTTGCCCTCATCCTTCTTGCGCGACCAGACTGTCTCGGGACGTGCCTGGAGCAGCCAGACCTTGTTGTCGCGTTCATCGATGCCCCACTCCATGTCCATGTAGCAGCCGTAGTGCTTCTCGAGCTGCATGGCGTAGTTCGCGAGCTCTTTTATCTGCTCGTCGGTGATGGCCTGTTGCTTGCGCTCCTCGACGGGTACTTCGACTTCCTCGACATCGCCTTCGGGCTTGCGGATCATCTTGATGTTCTTGTCGGAGATGATGCGGCGCGTGATCTCGCCCGTCCCCTTGTCGACGACGAAGTTGTCGGGCGTGACGGCGCCCTGGACGACCATCTCGCCCAAGCCGTAGGAGCCCTCGATGGTGACGACCTTGTCGTTGCCGTTGGTGACGTCGAGCGAGAACATGACGCCCGCTGCCTTGGAGAAGACCATCATCTGGACGGTTGCTGAAAGCGCGATGGACAGGTGGTCGAATCCCGTCTTCTCACGATAGTAGGTGGCGCGGTCGGTGAAGGTGGAGGCGTAGCACTCCTTGATCTTCTTCACGACCATGTCGGGACCATGCACGTTGAGGTAGGTGTCCTGCTGGCCGGCGAAGCTCGCGTCGGGAAGATCTTCGGCGGTCGCGGATGAGCGCACGGCGACGAACGGGTCGTTCTCGTTCATCTTCTCGCCGAGCTTGGCATAGGCGTCCTTGATGGCCTCGACGATGTCCGCGGGCATCTCCTCGGCGACGATCATGGCGCGGATGTTGTCGGTCACCTCGCGGAGCAGAGCCGAGTCCTCGACGTCCGTGAGCTTCTTCAGCTCATCGCGGATCTTCTTGTCGAGACCCGTCCGCTCCATGAACTGGCGGTACGCATATGCCGTGGTGGCAAACCCATAGGGAACGGGAACATCGGTTTTGGAGGTCATCTCCCCAAGAGATGAGGACTTTCCGCCGACGATCTCGACGTCCTCGCGGCGAAGTTCATCAAACCAGAGAACATATGCCTTGTCACGATCCATCTTGCCTGTCCTTTCACTGATATCAAAGAGGAAGCGGCGCATTGAAAAATGCGAAAATCCCCGTTTCTAACGTCCGACATTATAGGGTATCTAATTCGACTTTTGCCCATAACCCCGTGAGGGAACAGCCGACGCGCTCCTAAGAAGCTGTGCGGCGGGGAAATGCCGCATTGTAGTGGCGCAGTATCTCTTGAGCCGTCTCCTCGATCGCGCGGTCTTTCGTGTTGATGATGACGCAGCCGAGTCCGCGCATGATGGCAAGCGATCGGTTGAGCTCCTTTGTCACGGCATCGATATTCGAGTACTTCGATTGCTCCCCCAGTTGGGAATTAACGCGCGTCTTTCTCACGCCGACCAACACGGAAGGGTCGGTGATGAGACCGAAGAGCCTCTCGCGCTCGACCTCGTAGACCTCCTTGGGAAGCTCGATTCCATCGACGAGAGGCACATTGGCCACCTTGTACCCCTGCTGTCCCAGGTAGATGGACGTCGGCGTCTTGCTCGTGCGGGAGACGCCGAGGATGACGATGTCTGCCTTGGGAAGATCCTGCAGGAGCACCCCGTCATCGTGCTTGACGGTGAACTCGAGGGCATCGATGCGCTGGAAATAGTGCTCGTTGACCGCGTGCAGAGATCCGGGGCGGCCGAGCGGCTCGCGCCCCGTTGCCTGGTGCAGCACGTGCAGCGGAAAGGTGAGAAGGTCGGCCGCGAGAACCTCTTCGTTATCGGAGACGAACCCCTCGAGGGTGTCGCGCAGGTCCGGGTCGACCACGGTGTAGAAGAGCACGAAGGGCTTTTCGTCGACGCCCATGCGGTGCTCTTCCAGATGCTCGTCGAGCTTGGCGCGCAAGATGACAGGGTCATTGACTTCAGAGAGGATCTCTATGGCGGGATCGTCGTTTCCGTATGCCGAAGCTGCCGCGCGTGCGATTTCGGCACCAGTCTTTCCCAACGAGTCGGATACAACATGAATCGTCGGGAAACCGCCTCTGACCGTTCCCTGGGAAATCCAGCTTCTCACGCCATGCCCCCTATTATTTTTTGGCGAGTTTGCCGATGTCGGCAACGTCTTCGAAGACGGCGACAAAGCAGTTGAGCGCGCGCAGGCGATTGCGGCGCAGCTCCTCGTCCTCGTCCATGACGAGGACATCCTCGAAGAAGCGGTCGATGGGCTGACGTAATGCGGCAAGTGCGGAAATGGCAGCCTCGTGGTCGCCCCTCCCGAGTGCTTCGGAGACCTCGTCATCTGCCTCGTCGACCGATTCGATGAGCGTCTTTTCCGCATCTCCCATGAGACTTTCATCGACCTCGGTGCCAAGGCTCGGGTCGCAGAGGTTGGCAGCACGCGTGTAGGCAGTCGCCAGATCATCGAAAAGCTCGGGGTCGTTTTCGCGGGCGTTGCCGAGCACCTCGATGCGCGCGATCGTCTCCGCCGGCTCGAACATGCCGATGCTCGTCACCGCATCGATGCAGTCGGGCGCAAGGCCGCGGTCGCGGGCGATGACCTCGAGTCGCGTCACGAAGAAGTCGCACACTTGCTCGTAGACGGCCTCGGCGTCGAACTCGACGGCGCCCTCGTAGTTGGAAAGCGCGGCGCGGATGAGGTCGGCAAGCGAGGCATTCAGACCGGAGAGCAGGATGTTGATGATGCCGATGGCACTGCGGCGCAGGGCGAACGGGTCGGATGAGCCCGTCGGCCCCTGGCCGATCGCGAAGATGCCGCAGACGGTGTCGAGCTTGTCGGAGAGCGCAACCACCTTGCCCGCGAGGTTGCGGGGCAGGTCGTCGCCTGCAAAACGTGGACGGTAGGAATCGGTGATGGCGAGCGCGACATCGGCGTTCTCGCCAGCGGCCTTCGCATAATGGCCGCCCATGATGCCCTGCAGCGAGGTGAACTCGACGACGGCGCTCGTCACGAGATCGGCCTTGCACAGGTAGGCGGCACGCTGGGCGTCCTTTCGCTCCTGCCCCTCGATTCCCGCGCTCTCGCAGCAGGCTGAGGCGAGCTTCACGATGCGCTCCGTCTTGTCCTTGACCGACCCGAGCTTTTCCTGGAAGACGACGTCGGCGAGGTCGTCGACGTAATCTTCGAGCGGACGGTGCAGGTCCTCTGCCACGAAGAAGGCCGCATCGTCGAGGCGGGCGCGCACGACGCGCTCGTTTCCGTCGGTGATGGTGTCGTTGTAGGCGGGGTCGCCGTTGCTCACGATGATGAAGGCGTTGTCGAGCGTGCCGTCGGGCTGGTAGAGCGGGAAGTAGCGCTGGTGCTCGAGCATGGCGTCTGTGATGATCTCGGGCGGAACGTCCAAGAAGCGTTCGTCGAAATGCCCGACGAGCACCGTCGGCCACTCGACCAGGTTAACGACCTCATCGAAGGTCTTCTTGGGCGTGTCGGCGCGAAGCCCCGTATCGGACTCGACCACGTTGATCTGGTTGCGGATGATCTCGGCGCGCTTCTTGGCACTCGGCACGACGCGCATCTCGTCGAAGGCGTCGAAGAAGTCCTCGGCGCTCGCGATCTCGAAGCTCCTGTCGCGCATCAGGCGATGTCCCCAGGTAAGGCGATCCGCCTTCAGGCCGGCGTACTCGACCGGCACGACCTCATCGCCCAGGAGGGCGCAAAGCCACCTGATCGGGCGGGCAAAGGTCACGTGCAGACGCCCCCAGCGCTGGGAGCGTGGCCAGGAGATGCCCTCGATGAGCCCTGAGAGGATCCCAGGCAGAAGCTCGATCGTCGGCTCTGCGGGCTTGTTGACGACGGCGTAGACGTACTCCACGCCCTTCTCATCTGCCGAGCGCTCGAGCTCGGACACGTCGACACCCTTGCCGCGGGCAAAGCCGAGGGCCGCCTTGGTCGGCTTGCCCTCCTCGTCGAAGGCGATTTTCGCAGCAGGCCCCTTGGCGCGCATGACGAGCTCGTCGCTTTGCGCGGCCACCCCATCGACGGCAAGGATGATGCGGCGCGGCGTCGAGAAGGTCTTTACCTCGCCATGCTGGATGCGCGCATCGACAAGCGCGTCTTCTGCCTGCTTGACGAGGTTCTTGGTCGCGGCATAGAGCGGCTCGGAGGGGAGCTCTTCGGTGCCAATTTCAAAGACCAGCTTGCGCTCGCTCATGAACGGGCTCCCTTCTCCTCATCGTCTGCATCTGCGGCGATCTGACGGTCTGCCGGGCGCGGGCCGTCCTGGGACTCGATCCAGGCGCCGCCCTCCTCGATGACGGTCTTCAGGTAGGACTCGCAGCAGGCCTTGGTGATGGTGCGCACGCGCAGGATGTAGTGCTGGCGTTCGGTGGCCGAGATGGCGCCGCGCGCGTCGAGCAGGTTGAACGCGTGGCTGCACTTCATGACGCAGTCATAAGCGGGAAGCGGCAGGCCCAAATCGAGCAGGCGCTTGCACTCGCGCTCGCTTGCATCGAAGCGCGCCAGCAGCATGTCGACATCGGCGAACTCGAAGTCGTAGGCGGACTGCTCGCGCTCGTTTTCGTAGAAGACGTCCCCGTAGGTGAAGCGCATGCCGTCGGGCATCTCGCTCCACACGAGGTCGTAGACGGAGTCGACGCCCTGGATGTACATGGCGAGTCGCTCCAGACCGTAGGTAACCTCTGCGGGAACCGGGTCGCACTCGATACCGCCGACCTGCTGGAAGTACGTGAACTGCGTGACTTCCATGCCGTTGAGCCAGACCTCCCAGCCAAGTCCCCAGGCGCCGAGCGTCGGGCTCTCCCAGTCGTCTTCCACGAAGCGCACGTCGTGCTTTTCGGGCTCGATTCCGATGGCGCGCAACGATTCCAGGTAGAGCTCCTGGATGTTGTCGGGAGACGGCTTCATGATGACCTGGAACTGGTAGTAGTGCTGCATGCGGTTGGGGTTGGCGCCATAGCGGCCATCTGCGGGACGGCGGCAGGGCTGCACGTAGCAGGTGCGCCAATCGCCCGGTCCCAGCGACCGTAATGTCGTTGCCGTGTGATAGGTGCCCGCCCCAATCTCGGAGTCGTAGGGCTGCAAGACGACGCAGCCCTTGTCCGCCCAGTAGCGCTGCAGCGAGAGGATGATGTCTTGAAAGG
>JBMNPN010000086.1:0-8510 GCA_050943615.1 Coriobacteriales bacterium | reverse complement strand
CTGGATGTACACCTACCTTCTGGTGTTTCTGCTCGTTTTCTGCGCGATCTACTTCTCTATTCGCACGCGTTTCGTTCAGTTCCGTCTCATCAAGGACATGTTCACGCAGCTGACCGAGAAAAAGCACGTCTCCGGCAAGAAGTCGCTGTCCTCGTTCCAGGCCCTGATGGTCTCTACGGCATCTCGCGTGGGCACTGGAAACATCGCGGGTGTTGCTGTCGCGATCGCCGCCGGCGGTCCGGGTGCCGTGTTCTGGATGTGGGTCATGGCCTGCCTCGGTGCAGCCTCGGCTTTCGTGGAGTCCACGCTCGCCCAGATCTGGAAGGTCCGCGGCAAGGAAGGCGAGTTCCGCGGCGGTCCTGCCTACTACATCGAAAAGGCGCTCGGGAAGCGCGGGCTGGGCATCCTGTTCGCGATCCTGCTCATCCTGTGCTACGCCTACGGCTTCAACGGTCTGCAGGCCTACAACATGACAAGCGCCCTTCAGTATTATTTCTCGGATAGCGACGCTCAGATGGCGGCCATGGCCATCGGCATCATCACCGCCGTCTTCTTCGCGTTCACGATTTTCGGCGGCAGCAAGGTAATCTCCAATATCACCTCCATCATCGTGCCCGTCATGGCCATCACCTACATCGGCCTGGCTCTCTTCGTGATTCTCACCAACCTCAACCTCATGGGCGCGGTCTTCTGGTTCATCAGCACCTACGCGTTCGACCTCACCTCGATTCTCGGCGGATTTGCCGGGTCGGTCTTCGTCATCGGCATCAAGCGCGGCCTGTACTCCAACGAGGCGGGCATGGGCTCTGCCCCGAACGCCGCCGCTACCGCATCGGTTTCCCATCCGGTCAAGCAGGGCCTCGTCCAGTCGCTGTCCGTCTATATCGACACGATTCTCATCTGCACCTGCTCGGCGCTCATGATCATGGTCTTCTACGTCAAGGTAGGTGGCAACATCGGGGAGCTCACCGGCATGGAGCTTGTCCAGGCCGCCGTTCAAAACGAGGTCGGCATCGGTGGCATTCACTTCATTTCGTTCGCCATCTGCGCGTTTGCCTTCTCCTCGCTGCTCGGCAACTACTTCTACGCCGAGGGCAACATCATGTTCATCACCCACAGCAAGACCGTGCTCAACATCTTCCGCGTCACCTGCGTGATCGCCGTGTGGCTGGGCTGCCTCTCGAGCTTCGATCTTGCCTGGAACCTCGCCGATATCACGATGGGATTCATGGCAATCGAGAACCTCATCGTCATTCTCATCCTGGGAAAGTGGGCGTTCAAGGCGCTCAGGGACTACGAAGTGCAGCGCAAGGCGGGCACGGACCCGGTGTTCGTCGCCGAGCACATCGAGGGCCTGCCGGCGACCGATTGCTGGCATACCGAGCGAAACAAGCTCGATTCCATCGGAGCAGAACCTGTCATGGACTACATCAACGAGGCACTGGAATAGGGGCATTTGAAAGACGCCCTAACCTGTCGGTGACTCCGAGATAGACCAAGCACCCGTTTCCTTGTCCGAAAGGACAATTGGAACGGGCGCTTTTCTTCTGCAATAACCCGACTTTGAAAAAGCAGCAAAGGAGAGCGGCGGCTAGCCGCGGTGGTCCTGGTAGGCCTTTCTCAGCACCTCGTTTGCCGCCGTCGCCGTCGTCTGCGCCATGACCACATCGGCGAGCCTGTCGGCATCGGCCTTCGACCAGCTGTAGATCTGACGTCGTGTACCGAGCACGCTCGTGGGCGAAACCGAGTACTCGTCGAGACCGAACGATATCCACAGCGGCACGAGCAGCGGGTCCGCCGCCGCCTCGCCGCACATGCCGACTGGGATACCTGCTGCGTTCCCCGCAGAGATGACGTTTCTAATCGCGCGCAGCACCGCCGGATTGAAGGCGTTGTAGAGGTAGCGGACATGGTCATTTCCGCGATCGGCACACATGATGTAACCCGTGAGGTCGTTGGTACCGATGCTGAAGAAGTCGGCAACCGCCGCCAGGGCGTCTGCCATGATTGCCGCCGCCGGCGTCTCGATCATGCAGCCGACCTTGATGTCGTGGTCATAGGCAACGCCCTCGCGGTCGAATTCGTCCACGTAGCGCTGGACGAGCTCGCGTACCTGGGTCATCTCGTCGACGCAGGTCACGAGCGGCACCATGATGCGGATATCGCCAAAGGCGCTCGCGCGCAAGAGCGCCCTGAGCTGCGTGCGGTAGACGTCCTCGCGCGCCAGGCAGAAGCGCACCGCGCGAAAGCCGAGGAAGGGGTTGTCCTCGTGCTCCAGGCCGAGGTAGTCGATCTGCTTGTCGCCGCCCACGTCGAGCGTGCGGATGATGACGGGCTTTCCCTTCATGGCAAGGGCAGCCTGCTTATAGGCCTTGAACTGCTCTTCTTCTGTGGGCATGGCATCGGAATCCATGAAGATGAACTCCGTGCGGAAAAGCCCAATTCCCTCGGCATCGTTGTCGAGGGCCTGCTGGGCGTCTTTGGCCTTGCTGATGTTGGCGAACAGGTCGACCTGCTTGCCATCTGCCGTGACAGTGCGGTTTCCCACGAAGGCGGCGTTTTCGGCCTGCTCGCGAATGTAGACCTCGCGTGCCGATTTCGCGGCTTTCACCTGCTCGTCGGTGGGAGAAGAGACGACGACGCCCTCGCCGCCGTCGATGATGGCGTGCTCGTTATCGGAAAGCACGCTCGTGGCATCCGCCACGGAGAGCACCGCCGGAATCCCCATGGCACGGGCGAGGATGGCCGAGTGGCTCGTGATGCCGCCGGTCTCGGTCACGATGCCCGCCACGAGCGAGGGGTTGATCTCCGCTGCCATGGACGGCGTGAGGTCATGTGTCACGATGACGGTATTCTGGGGGAGCGCCGACATCTGCACGGGGCGCTTGTTCAAGAGCTCGGCGAGCAGCCCCTGCTCGATATCGCGGATATCGGTCGCACGCTGCATGGTAAGCTCGTCGCCTGTCGCCTCGAACATCTGCGCGAACTGCTCGCAGATTTTGACGCAGGCGTCCTCCGCACAGCTTCCCTCGCCGACGAGGCGCTCGATCTCTCCTTGAAAATACGGGTCTGCCAGCATGCCAATGTGGCCAGTCAAGATCTCGGCCTCCTTTTCACCGACGTTTGCGCGCATTGATGACGCCTGGGCCTCGGTGAAGGACTTAAACCCCTCGAATGCGCGATGAAGGCGGCCGAGCTCGGCATCCGCGTCCTCGACGGCGCGCGACTCGTATTCGAGATTCGGCTCCTCGATTACCATGACGCGCCCGATGCCGATGCCCGGTGAACCTGCAACGCCCCGCATCGTCTCCATGTGCCGCTCACTTCCTTTGGTTTCAGCTGATAGAAAGAGGCGCGCTCGAGACATCATCCCTCGAGCGCGCCCATACCCCAAGTGACCTAGTCGCCCATACCGGACTCGATGAAGGCGACGAGTGCGTCGACTGCCTGCTGCTCTTCGGGGCCATCGGCCTTAACCTCGAGCTCCTCGCCGCACTTGATGCCTGCTGCCATGATGGCCATCAGACTGTTGCCGGGGATTTCCTTTCCCTGGTAGACGAGAGTGACCGTGGCGTCGTGCTTGTTCGCCTCGGCGACGAACTCGTTTGCCGGGCGCATGTGAAAGCCCTGCGGGTTGACGAGAGCGGTTGTTTTCGAGTACATGGTGTTTCCTTTCGCATCGATTTGCTCCGGTCGCAGAGGACCGGTTCGTACCATGGTCCAACAGGGGAGATCGCCCCTGTGCAAAAAGCCTATTCTTGAGCCTCTTCAACGGGCTGCTTCTTCTTCAAGAGCGCCAGCATGAGCATACCCACCAACGACCCCACGACGAGCGCAACCAGGTAAAGCGGCCAGTTGCCGACGACGGGGAAGACGAAGATGCCGCCATGGGGCGCCATGAGCGTGCAGCCGAAGATCCAGCACAGCGCACCTGCCACGGCAGAGCCCACCATGCAGGAGGGAATGACGCGCAGGGGGTCGGCTGCGGCATAGGGGATGGCTCCTTCCGTGATGAAGGAGAGTCCCATGATGTAGTTGACCGGGCCGTTCTTGATCTCAGAGGGCGTCCAGCGGTTCTTGAAGAACGAGGTGGAAAGCGCGATGGCGAGCGGTGGGACCATGCCGCCGATCATGACGCAGGCCATGATCTGATAGCAGTTGTTCTGCGTGACGGGATCGGTCGTGCCGGCGGCGGTCACGAGCATGCCCGTGCCGAACACGTAGGCCGCCTTGTTGAAGGGGCCGCCCATGTCGATGGCCATCATCATGGCAAGCAGAAGCCCCAGTATCACGCCGAAGTTGTTGAGCGCAAGCCAGTTCAGGCCGTTGGTCATGCCGGTGTTGATGGCGCCCATGACAGGTCCGACCGCGCACATCACGATGGTGATGGCTGCAAGACCGGCAAGCGGGAAGATCAAGATTTGCTTGATGCCCTCGATGGACTGCGGCATGTGCTCGCAGAGCTTCTCGATGCCGAGCATGAGATAGCCTCCCGCAAATCCCGCGAGAAGGCCACCCAGAAAGCCGCTCGGCACCGGGTACCAGATGGTGCCCGTCAGTGCGGAGAGCGTGGCGGCGTCGGCGCCGGTACCTGCCGGGACCAGGAAGTTGCAGCCAAGCGTCGCCATCCAGCCACCGACAAAGCCCACGAGAAGGCCCGGCCTGTCGGCGATGGCGCGCGCGATGAAGGCGGCCAAGATGGGTACCATGAAGTTGAAGGAGAAGTTGCCCATCGTCTTGAGCCAGGCGGTGAACGGCGTGCCAGAGCCGAAGTTCGAGTCCTGGGGCACGCCGAGGATGCCGTCGATCAGGAAGGCAAGGGCGATGAAGATGCCGCCTGCGACCACGAAGGGGAGCATGTGGGAGACGCCGTCCATGAGCTGCTTGTAGACCTTGCGGCCCGCGCTTTCCGTGGCGCCTTCGTCCTGCGTATCCGCTTCCCCCGCCTCGCCTTTGTGGTGGTAGATGGGTGCCTTGCCGTCGAGTACGCTTTGGATGAGCTCTTCGGGCTTGTTGATGCCGTCGGCCACCTTGGTGATGAGTACCGGGCGCCCCTCGAAGCGCGCCATCTCGACCTTCTTGTCGGCAGCGACGATGATGCCGTCGCAAGAGGCGATCTCGTCGGGCTCGAGCACGTGCTTGGCACCGCCCGATCCGTTGGTCTCGACCTTGATGGAGACGCCCATCTTGGCGCCCTGCTGCTCGAGTGCCTCGGCGGCCATGTAGGTATGCGCAATGCCCGTGGGGCAGGCGGTCACGGCGAGAACCCGGATGCGGTCGTTGTCCTGCTGGGCAGGCTCCTCCTTTTTGCCTTCTTCTTCGGGCTCTTCTTCTGCGAACTTCTCGCGCTCCATCGCATCGATGGTCTCGAGGAACTCCTCGGGCGAGCTGGCATTCTGGAGCTTTGCGCGAAAGTCGAGGTCCATGAGCATGGTCATGAGCCGCGAGAGTACCTCGAGGTGGACATCAGCGCCGTCTGCGGGGGCCGCGATCATGAAGATGAGCGTGGAGGGCTTGCCATCTGGCGCATCGTAGTCGACGCCATCGGGCACGGTCATGGCAGCGAGCGCGGGATGGTCGACCGCAGCCGTCTTGGCATGCGGGATGGCCATGCCCTCTCCGATGGCCGTCGTGCCCGATTCCTCTCGTGCCAAGATCGCTTTCCGATATCCCTCGACATCCGAAAGCGACCCGGCTTTCTCGTGAAGCGCTATGAGCTCCTCGATGGCGCCTGCCTTGTCATCAGGATGGGCCCCGATTTCGATGCTCTCGGGTTTCAGCAGGTCGACGATTCTCATCTTTGTGATTCCCCCTTCATTTTGACCTGCGTCGATGCAGGCGCTTTCCCTTTACAGTTTCCTCGTGCACTCGATCTATCAGATGGTGCCGGCAAGACGCTCGATATCGGCTCTTGTGGCAAGCCCCGGTGAAAACGCCGTGGCAGATCCGCAGGCAAGCGAGAACTCGAAGGCTGACTGATAGGCACCCGAGTCCAACGGCTCTCCTGACGAGATGACGCGTTCGAGTTCGCAGAGAAAGCCCGCGACCATGGAATCCCCCGCGCCGACGGAGTTCACGAGTTTCCCAGATGGCGCGGCCTTCTCGTGAACCTCGCCGAACTCGTCGCAGAGCAACGCGCCATTGCCGCCAAGTGAGACGAGCACGTTTGCCGCACCGGCCACCTGCAACTCTCTTGCCCCCTGGACGATCTGCTCGCGCGTCGGGTCGTCCAATCCGAGGACCTCAGCGATCTCGTCCTCGTTCGGTTTGATGAGAAAGGGGCGGCGGGGGAGTACGGCCTCGAGCGGTTCGCCGACGGCGTCGACGACGACGCGCACGCCCTGGCCGATATGCTGTTCCATCAGCTCGGCATACACGCCCGGTGCAAGTCCTTTGGGAATTCCACCGGTGAGGACGACGGAATCCCCAAGTTGGCAAGTCTCGAGCAGACGGCCGAGCTCGGCAAGGGCGTTATCGCCAATGACCGGGCCGGGCGCGTTCACGGCCGTTTCCACTCCGGCCGCGGCAACGCCCCGTCCACCAGCACTGCCCCTGAACTTAACGTTGATGCGTGTTTGGCCCTTGTCAAGGGAAATGAGCTTTTCCGGTATGCCCACCGTGTTCAGGTGAGATTTCAGCCCCTGACCAGTGAATCCTGCAATGAAGCCGAGTACGCAGGTAGGGCAGCCGAGCTCGAAGAGCACGGTCGAGACGTTGATTCCCTTGCCCCCGAAGTAGAGCTCCTGCCCCCTCGAGCGGTTCACGGCGCCTGGCTCGAACGAGGACAGCTCCATCACGCAGTCGACGGCGGGGTTCATGGTCACGGTGTATATCATGTACGCCTATTCTATGAGTCGCGTTGATTCATGCACATGATAGGGGGAGCGGTAGCACTTGTCTAAGGATAGTTTGCAGTTTCAAAACGATACAGCCGTACCTGGGCACTTCTGCCTATCCGCCAAACATCATTTGGTATCATTGCTGTTCGCGAGTTAAAGACCCAAGCAAGGAGTTTATGATTCATGAAGGTCAAGGAGAAACATCTCGACGATGACTTCGTCCAGCTCAACGTCACCGCAACTGCCGACGAGGTCAATCGCGCATTCGACAGGGTCGAGCAGGCATTTGCCAGAAACCTCAACATCGCCCCCGATCCCAACAAGACCGCAGGACAGGCCATCGCCGAAAAGCTCGGCATCAACGACGTCGACTCGGTCATCGAACCCCAGGTTCTCGACGAGCTTGCGCCCTTTGCCATCGACGCGCGCAACCTCTTCCCGGCATCAAAGCCCGAGACGAGCGCCCAAGGCCAGCTCAAACGAGACAACGCGATAAGCTTCACCGTGCGCTTCAAGGAAAAGCAGCACTACGAGCTCAGCTCCTACGATCCCGTCGACATCACCGTCCCGCGCTTCGCATTCGACGATGACCTCATCGACCAGCAAATCAATCAGATGCTCGAGCAATACCCCGAGTTCGTCGACGACGACCCGCACCCCGTGAGAGAAAACGACGACGTCTACATTTCCCTTCAGGCCTCTCTTGACGGCAAGAAGATCGACAACCTCTGCACCGACGGGCGCACGCTTTCCCTCGGAAAGGGCTACATGCCCGAGGATTTCGAGAAGAACCTCATCGGCATGGAGGTCGGCGAGGAAAAGAGCTTCACGTTCGAAGGCCCCAACCTCAACACGCCCAATATGGATACTGCGACCTATGAATGCACGGTCAAGATCATAAAGATCCAAAAGCAGGTCATGCCCGAGCTCACCGACGAGTGGGTGCAACGCACGATTCCGTATTTCAAGGACGTGGAAGACCTGCGTCAGAACATCGGGAATTCGGTCCAGAAGCAGTCGCGCGAGCAGTACGACACCCAAGTCGCCAACGTCGCCCAGGCCCAGCTCTCCGAGCGTCTTGTCGGCTCGATTCCCGACGAGGCCTACGAGCTCACCGCAAAGAGCATCGACAACACGCTTCGCCAGCAGCTCTCCCAGCAGGGCAAAGATTTCGACGAGTTCGTGGAAGAGCAGGGAGGCGAGCAGCAGTACAACATCGGCATCATGATGCAGGCGCGCACGACGCTTCGCTGCGACTACGCGCTCGACGCGCTCTACGACCATGCGGGACTGTCGATCACCGACGAGGACATTCTGGCAGCATGCCGCGATCTCAACCCCTACAACCCGATGCAGTTCCGCAAGCAGATGGAGAGCACGGGTCGCGGCTTTGCCATCCGCGAGGTGGCGCAGCGCTACGCCGCGAGCAAGTACCTCGTGGAGCACGCCAACATCACCTATTCGGACGAAACCGAGCACAACAAATAGCCTCGAGAGACAATACTTACCAGACGGGGCCTGCAGATTTGATGCTAACAGGCCCTGCTTTTTTCGCTGAGACTTGACAATAGGGACTTCGAACGTCTGGATTATCGCCCGGAGCGCGGGAGCCCGCTGGGCTTGGGCTCGGCTACCCGCTTGCGGTGCGGTCACGCGCTGTTCGCGATTTTT
>JBMNPN010000085.1:0-8572 GCA_050943615.1 Coriobacteriales bacterium | reverse complement strand
ACGTCGGCAAGGTCACCTCGTCTTCGATGTTCTGCTCGGCGAGTATGGGTGCCCCGGCGGCAACGCGGCCGACCAGGGGAAGGTCGATGAGATCCTTGTCATCGTGGAACGGGCGGCCGACGTCTTTCGGCACAGGCTCCGAGTCCTCCTCTTGATGTGTGAGCACCATAGAGCGGGACTTGGCGCCATCGCGCTTGATGTAGCCCTTTTCCTCCAGGGCATTGAGGTGCGCGTGGACCGTGGAAGGGGAGGACAACCCAATAGCCTGGCCGATCTCGCGTACGGACGGCGGGTAGTGCTTGTCGCTGATGCAGGTGCGAATGTAGTCGAGTACCTGCTGCTGGCGCTTCGTGAGAGCCTGCTTTGCCATGTCCATCCTCCTCGGACGTTTGCCTAGAAGTGTACTTCAAGATACGACCGTGAGCAAACAAATGTTCGATTTTCACTTGAATCGTACAAATGTTCGATTAGAATACGAACCAGAACAGATGTTCGTATCTGATTGCGATTCGATTTTCATGTCACAGGGGATTTCTATAAAAGAGTCGCACCTGATCGAACTTCGGCGAAAGGAAAGACAATGGAATTCGGGCACATCGTAAACGGAACGTCAGCACTCAAGCCTGTCTATTCCGAACCTCATCTGCGCGTCATCGAAGGCAATGGAAATCATTCGCTGAAGCACGTCGGCTTCTCGTATCCCAAGAGCACCGTCGAGCAATCGCTCGATAATCTGGAAGGAACGCCCTTCTGCACGTCTCGCCGTGAAAAGCTCCTTTCTTCGCTGGCATGGACCATCGGTATCGGGGCGCTTTTCTTCTTCTCGTTCGTATTCGCGCTCTAAATAGTCGCAGACAAGCAGGTGAGCGGCGCTTTTACTCGGTCATAGGCGTCATGTCTGCTACACTTCGATGTGCACACGCACGTGTGCACATCAGGTGTAAGGAGTGTTTACGTGCTTTGTCCTAACTGCGGCTCAAACGAATCAAAGGTCATTGACTCACGTTCCTCAAAAGACGAATCCAGCATCAGGCGCAGGCGCGAGTGCCTGAACTGCGGTACGCGCTTCACGACGTTCGAACGGTGCGAAGAGGAGCCGATTCTCGTGGCAAAACGAGACGGGCATACCGAGCCGTTCGATCCCTCGAAGCTCCTGAAGAGCCTTCTCACGGCAACTGCCAAGCGCGATATCCCGCTTGGCTCACTGCAGGCCCTGGTCGAAGATGTGGAAAACGAGATCAGACTGCGCTACAAGGGTCCGATAGCCTCGTCGACCTTGGGCGATTACGTGCTCATGAAGCTCAGGGACTTGGACAAGGTGGCCTATATTCGCTTCGCCTCGGTCTACAAGGACTTCAAGGATGTCGACGAGTTCAACGAAGAGCTCAAGCGCCTTTCCGAATCCGCGACAAACAGCGAATCAGATAAAGGACACGATAACTCTCCTGAACAGGTAAGAGAATAAGACGATTAGAAGAGCGAGGAGAATCCAACAGCCATGGCCAAGCACATCGAGCTCAAGATCAAGAAACTCGACGCGGGTCTTTCGCTGCCGCGTTATGCGAACCCCGGAGATGCCGGACTCGATTTATATTCTACAATTGATATAAAGTTGGCGCCGGGGGAGCGGGGGATGATTCCAACGGGTATTGCGGTGGCCATACCCAGCGGTTATGCGGGTTTCGTGCAGCCCCGGAGCGGTCTTGCAGCTCGCCAGGGCTTTTCGATTGTGAACACCCCTGGGCTCATAGACAGTGGGTATCGCGGCGAGATCAAGGTCATCGGAATAAATACCGACAAAGATGCCGCCATTGAGGTAAAACGCGGCGACCGCATTGCGCAATTGGTCATTCAGGAGACGCCTGTCGTCGAAATTCTGGAAGTCGACGAGCTCGACGAGACTGATCGCTCTGCGGGCGGTTTCGGGTCGACGGGCAAATAACGTTCCATAAGCGACCGAAAAAAGAACAGCAATAGCTGATGCCGGATTCACGTGGATGAGTCCGGCTTATTTTTTGGTCCGAAGAACATTTTCAGTGACCTTGTTCCTGTCTGCAGCCTATTTGAAAATGAATGTTATCTATAAAATTTTGCATTGATAAAACGAGGCTCTCATTTGCATTCTAAGGCATTTTTCAAAGGTGCCATGAGTATTTATACCTTGTTAATCGTATTTAAATATGGCTAGTTCAAATACGGTAAAAGGCTATTAGGATTTTCATATAACGATTTTCGGAAAGAGAAATCAAAGAGGCGTCCTGAGATTTTCGGAAGACTTCCCTAATCGGTTTCTTTTATTGATTCATGATAATATATCTTATGGGAAGTTATGAGACTGCGAACCTATCTGCGCCATTTCGAATTGTGATAGGCCCTTCCCCTGTTTGTTACTTACCGGTTTGAATGCTTTCTGGTCTGTCGCTTCTCTTTGAAGTACCGGTGACACGTAGCCACGATAACTGCTCCGATGATGATTCCGATGCTGTCGACAACGACATCAATTGCCTGTCCGCATCTTCCGGGAATGATTGTCTGATGCAGCTCGTCTGTTGCCGCGTAGATCACGCAGATCGCTATGGCAATGGACGTGTAGGTCGGGTAATTCCAAATGTTGCGCTTCTGCTTTACCTCTTGGAGGTTGAGCGTGCAGGCGCTCACGAGTCCTGCCAATATCGCGTATTCGGTGACATGCGCGAGTTTTCGTATGGGAAACTCGAGTGCATCGGCTAGATCGGAAACTGATATCGTCGAACTTGCTCCCTGCAGAGCGCTTATCACCTGTGCGAGTGCCCAGGCGATGCTGTAGCTCAATGATGAAGATCTTGTTCCGTTCTGACTGGAGAATGTGAAAATCGCGCACATCATGAGAACTGCCAAGAGTCCGTACACGATGCTTTTAATCTTGCATGTTCTCCCTGTCGCTTCGGCGCTCATCAATGGTCCCTGTCTCTGCACGAGAACTGCAAAGCGGCGCTCTTCTGGCGTTGCTGTTGCAAGGCATATGCCACCGTCCTGCTAGTCCCTTCCGCGCTTTCTAATTTTTCGCTGTCCGCAGGGTAATGGATAACGCGCTGCTTCTCCCCTGTGGGAACCAGACGCTTCCAACCTCTTTCGAAATTGAGGTGTCTGCGAACTTGTCTTTAGTAACGCGTGCGTCCCAATTGACGGTGCGAGCCAGCGATTCATTCATTTTCAGATGGAGGATTATACATTTGCAGCGCGGTTTCGACATATTGCGGAATCAGGTTGTTCTCGTTGTCTGCTCGATAATACAGACACATTTGCAGGGAACAATCATCGTCTATTATTGGGATAAACGAGAGATACGACCTGTTCATGTGGCGCAGGCTATACGGGACGATTCCGATTGCCGACGGACATTCCTTCAATGAAAGGCCGAGGGTTTCCACCTGACTTGTGTACCTGAACGATTTGGGATAGATTCCATGCTCTTCCAGCAATTTCAGCAACATCGGATTGTAGAAGTCAACATACTCGTCGGTTTGCAGGGAGTATAGGTCGTAATGGAACGAGAAGATATCGTACGGTCGCACCTCTTCCAGGGAAACCGCATCTTTCGATGCGAGAGGATGGCCCTTTACGCAGACAACGCTCAGCTTCTCCCTTGCATACGGAACTTCATTGATGTCCTCATCGATGCCATCGACCTTGAAGTTGACGAACAGGTCGGACTTGCCTGACAGCATCTCCTCCATGCCGTCCCAGGGCTGACAGGCAATTAACAGGACATCGCATTGCGGACGAGATTGGAGAAATGCCTGGCTTACCGGTTCTGCAAATTCTTCCATCCAATAGATGGGGATGCTGATCTTCAGCACCCCTGTTTTGCCGAGCGAAAGGTTCTTGGCGGACTCCTGAGCGCTGTGGTAGATCTTCATCATTTCCTGAAAGGCCGCTCGCATGACCTCCCCTGCCGGTGTCAGTACGACGCTGTGCGTGTCCCGTTTGAGAAGCTGAGCGCCGACATCTTTTTCCAGGGCGGCGATATGGCGGCTCAGGGCAGGCTGTGTGATGTAGCAATGATCTGCTGTTTTGGAGAAATTCAAGGTGTTTGAAAGTTCTAGGAATTCAGCTATATAGTGAAATTTGTACATCAGGACCTTCTCTCGGGTCGCCAAGAGAGCTGTGTTACACAAGCTGTTTCGGATAGTTTAAACCTTACAGGGATCAAAATTCGTTCGTCGTCAGCGAGAAAAATGCGACTTTCCTGATTCCCGAATCGGGACAGGAAAGCCGCAAAAAGATTTACCCGAAACGATATTCGACGCCCATCGTGGGTCCCGGGCATCTCCACTTCTTCACGATGGTGTCGCCGCAGGCGATGCGGCAGGTCCCGCACTCGAGGCACCCTGAGTAGTCGAAGGATTTCACTCCGTCAGCATCGCGTTTGTAGAGTGCGGCGGGGCATACGCGCACCAGCTTGTCGAACTCCGCATCGTCCGGGTCGTCGACGAGCTCGATATGGGGATTGCCCTCGTCTACCTCGTATTTGTTGGCTGCGAGGTACTCGTCGACGTTAACTGAAATCTTGATGTCGCTCATAGCGCCTTCATCGCCCCTCTCACGTCTCTCAGTATGCTCATGATGCCCATGCGCTTGACGATGGGCTTGATCTTGCTCTTCAAGGGGGTGACCGGTGAGCCGTCGACGATGAACAGGGAGTTCATGATGTCGCGGACCATGGCCGGATAGTCGTTGAACATATGGTCGAAGTTCTCCATGAACTCCGGTTCGTTCTCGTACTGGCGCAGGTCCTTCATGACAAAGGAGTTCTCAAGGGCGTCTACGTAGCCCTTGAGCCCCGCCTTCGAGGTATCACCGTCGTCAAGGGCCTTTGCGGCCTGCTGACCTGCCATCTGACCAGCTGCTATCGCATAGTCCATTCCGCGGACCATGTAGCCGAGATTGACGCACATCATCGCGCTGTCGCCGGCCAGCATCACGCCGTCGCCGATGAGCGGGGGCATGATGTTGATGCCGCCTTCGGGGACCATGTGACCGGAGTGCTCGACGACCTTCGCATCCCTGATGAGCGGAGCAACTGCGGGATGGTTCTTCAGGTCCTCGAGCATCTGATAGACCGGTGTTGAGTTCGAGGTGCGAGCGGCAGCCTCGATACCGGCGACGACGCCCAGGGAAATGGATGTCTTGTTGGTGTACATGAACCCGCCGCCGAACACGCCGTGCGTCGCGTCTCCCGCGAACAGCCAGGCCGCGCCCTCGCCGGGGTTGCATAAGAGCCGATCCTCAATTGTCTTCTCGTCGAGCTCGAAGACCTCTTTCACGCCGACGGCGACCTGGGAGGCGGGTGGCTTGTCATAGCCTACCGCCTCTTTTGTGAGCAGCGAGTTGACGCCGTCGCAGAGTATCACCACGTCCGCGGTGATCTCATCTTCGCCTGCCCTGATGCCGCAGACCCCGCCCGTCTCGTCCTTGATCAGCCCTTCGACGGGAATGCCGTAAATCGCCTCGGCGCCGGCGTCCTCGGCCTTGGAGGCGAGCCACTGGTCGAACGGCCCGCGCAGCACGGAGTAGGACGCCTGCGACTCGTCTTCCATATCGTCAGAGGTGAAGTCGACGGTGAAGTTGGAGTCTCCGGTCATGAGCGAGATGCGCTCGTGGGAGATCTTGCGCTCGAGCGGGGCGTCTTGCTCGAAGTCGGGAAACACCTTTTTGAGCGCGTGTGTGTACAGACGGCCGCCGGTCATGTTCTTCGCGCCGGCGAAGTTGCCGCGCTCGACCATGAGGACCTCTTTGCCGGCTTTTGCGAGCTCGTAGGCGGCTACTGAGCCCGCAAGCCCGGCTCCCACGACGATCGCATCGAAATCAGCCATACAGTTTTCTCCTCTGTGTCGTTCTCGTTCATCTCAGTCGGAGTGCGGATGCACAAGGAAACGTGCATCCGTACTCCGTAAAAACTTGCTAATTGCGCCGTGTTGTCTCAGAACGTGAAATTAGCCGTTGATCGTCTTGATGGCGTGACGTGCGGCGAGACGCCCAGACGTGTGGGCGAAGCCGTTCGCAGAACCCGGGCAGTCCAGGTTGTAGGTGTCGCCGTACAGGCCTGAGGCCTCGTTTCCTACCGCGTACAGGCCGGCGATGGGCTCGTAGCTCTTATCGGTGACCTGCATGTCGCCGTTGACGCGGATTCCGCCGTCGGAGACAAGGATGGAGGGGACCATCTTGATTGCGTAGAAGGGAGCCTTCTTGATGGTGCGCAGGAACTTCGCGGGCTTGAAGTAATCCTCGTCATCACCCTTCTCGGCAAGCTCGTTGTAGCGCTTGACGGTAGCCGTGAGGGTGTCCTTGTCGGCACCAATCATCTCGGCGAGCTCCTCGATGGAATCGGCCTTGAACGCGGCGCCATCATGGGCGGCGAGGGATTCCTCGAGCTCGCCTTCGAAATCGATGGAGGAGCCGTACGGGACGAAGTCGCCCAGGCCGATCTCGGAGCCCTCCTTCTTGAGGTACTCGACATAGTCGGAGTCCATGATCGGGAACATGACGCCGCCGTCGGTGAGGGCGTTGATGTTGCCCGCATCGGCAAAGCTCATGGCGACGATCTCGTTGCAGAAGCGCTTGCCGAACCGGTCGACCCAGAGCACCGGCTGGGAACCCGCGGCGTGGAGCTGGCAGCCGAGGGTGTGATCCGGCACGGTGGACATGATCATGAGCGTGCCCAGGGCACGGGTGTCGGCTCCGGCATCGATTGCCATGCGGATGCCATCTCCGGTGTTCTGGGTGGGAACGCAAGCATGGTTCGTCTTGGCGATGTCGGGAATCCAGGAGTACTTCCCCACCATCTCCATGTTGTTGCCCATGCCGCCCGAGGCCAGGATGACCGCCTTGGCGCCGATCTTCATCTCGTTGCCGTCGGCATCCGTGGCGACAAGGCCCTTGACCACACCGTCTTCCATGATGAGGCTCTTTGCGGGGGTGGAGGTGAAGATGTCGACGCCCTCGTTGACGCACCCGCGCAGGAGGAGCTCTTGCTCGCGGGCGCCGAGGCCGTCGGGACGGTGGAAGGTGTAGAGCTCGTTGGGCTGGTCATAGGCGTAGATGACGACGTCGGTGAATTCCACGCCGAGCTTCTTGAAGATGTCGATGGTCTCGGCGGAGTTGTACGCGAACGCCTTGGCGACATCCGGGTTGGCGCGATGGTGGCTGTAGTCGATGTAGCGCTGATAGAGCTCCTGGCAGCTCGGATAGTGCGCACCTTCCGGTGCGTCTCCACCGTAGTAATCGACCTTGGTGCGCGCCTTCTGCTCGCTCGACTCGGCTGCAGCGGTGCCCTCGGCATAGACGCCGGAGCCGCCTGTCTCTTCCATCTTCTCGAGCACGGCTACGCTCAGGTCGCTTTCCGTTGCAACGGTGTATGCGGCAGATTTTCCCGAAGCTCCGCCTCCGACGACCACCACGTCATACTCGACATCGAAATCCATTACTTGCTCCTTTCGTTTCGAATCCTTTTATTTCAGTCCCTCTGTGAGGAGGGGGACTATCTCGTACAGGTCCCCGACGATTCCGTACTTGCACCTTCTGAAGAGGCCCGCGTCCGGGTCGTTGTTGATGCCGACGATCGTGCCCGCGTCGCGCACGCCCGACATGTGGTTGGGAGCCCCCTGCACGCCTACGGCGATGTAGAGCTCGGGTGCCGCCTGACGGTGCGAGGACCCCAGGACGCGAGAGGCGTCGTACCAGTGCAGGTCGTCGCAGAGCGGCAGCGTGCAGGCGATCTCGGCTCCGAGTGCGGAGGCGAGATCCTCGATGAGGGGCAGGTCGTCGCGTTTCTTCAGGCCGCGGCCGACGCCTACGATGCGGTTTGCCTCGGCGAGGTTGACGGCGCCCTTCTCGCCCTCGATCGTCTCGACGACGCGAATATTGGACTGCGCCGTCTGCGGGCGCTCGATCTCGGTCGGCTGTGCCGTCTCAGGCGTGCTGTCATCGCCTGCAAAGATGCCGATGAGCGGCTTTTCGCAGACGTAGTCCTCGACAGCTATGCCCTCGGCAAGCTGGCAGGTCGCAATGACCTTGCCGCCCTCTTCCCTGAGGCCGATGACATCGCTGAGGACGCAGGCGTCGAGGTCGGTGAGCGAGGATGCGGCGAGCATGCGCGCACTGGCATCGTCATTTGAAAGGACACACTTGGGGGTTTCGTCTCTGATGAAGACGCGCACGTCGTTCGAGAAGGCCTCTGGCGGCACTTCGTCTGTAGTCTCGAATAAGACGACACGCTCGCATCCCGTGGCAGCTGCCTGCTGCGCCAGCTCCTCGTTTCCAACGACAAGGGCGGTGACGTTTCCGAGAGCTCTTGCCGTTTCCACAAGCCCGCCGATACGGCGCGCATCTGCGATGACGATTATGCTATCTGAACTCACGATCAGACTCCCTTTCTCTTACAGCAGCCCGTCCGCGTGCAGCGCGGCAAGCAGATCCTGGACGGCTTTATTCGGATCGGACCCATCGAACACCGTGGCCTGTGGCGTGTCGGGCAGACGCGTCCCCTGCCCTTGGACAGAAGAGTCCCTCGTTCCTGCAAGCGCGGAGAGGT
>JBMNPN010000084.1:0-8635 GCA_050943615.1 Coriobacteriales bacterium | reverse complement strand
AAATCGTCGTTGGAGATGTTGAGCTTTTCCCACAGGTCGGTGAACTGCGAGACCTGGCTGTCGCACCACTCCTGGGGCGTCATGCCGTGCTCCTCTGCCGCTTGCGCGACCTTCTGGCCGTGCTCGTCGAGGCCGGTCAGGAACATGACGTCGCGGCCGTCCATGCGCTGCCAGCGCGCGATGGTGTCGGCGGCGATCGTGGTGTAGGCGGTGCCGATGTGCGGCGTGCCGTTCACATAGTAGATCGGGGTGGTGATGTAGAAGGGCTCTTTGCTCATGTGTCAAATCCTTACACGTCAGACGAATGGTGTCTCCGTGCCCTTTTGCGCGGGCACAGCGTCTGATTATAGACGTTCTCGGCCCGTATCTCTGCCCTTGAAGACTATACTAGCACCCATATAAACCCACGACGAAAGGCAGGTTTATGCGCGACCATTCAAAGCACATAGAGCTCAAACGCGAAGAGGCGATCGAAAAGCTCATCGAGGTAAGCGCGTTTCAGCCCCGTACCGAGACAGTCGACCTGCACGAGGCGCTCGGCCGCGTCACCGCAGGTGAATGCCCCTCGAAATACGATCTTCCAAACGCGCTCTGCGCGCAGATGGACGGCATCGCCGTGCACTTCGACGACTTTGCAGACGGCATTCCGGATGTCACATCCTGGGAATACGGCAAGGACTACGACTGGGCCAACACCGGAACCGCCATGCCGGAGGGCTTCGACACCTCCATCGCCATCGAGCGCTGCGAGTTCACGGCAGACGGCAAGCTCTCCAAGGTGAACGCCGCCCCCGACAGGCGCGGGGCCAACTGCAAGCAGCCCGGCGACAGCTTCCACAAGGGCGACGTCATCGTCGGCGCCCGCGAACGGCTCACCCCGACCAAGATCTCCGCGCTCGCCATGTGCGGCTACACAGACGTCGAGGTCATCGTCAAGCCGCGCGTCGTCTTCATCCCCACCGGCGACGAGCTCGTGCCGATGGGACAGGAGCTCCCGCACGGCAAGTCGTACGAGACCAACGGCATCCTGCTCGAGCAGAAAATGCTTTTGTGGGGCGCCGAGCCGGTCATCTACCCCTGCCTGCCCGATGACTGGGACCAGATCAAGGCCGCCATCATCAAGGCCTGCGGCGAGGCCGACATCGTCTCCATCAACGCCGGCTCCTCCAAGGGCTCCAAGGACTTCACGATGGAAATCCTCGAGGAGATTGGCACCGTGTTCTGCCATGAGACCAACCACGGCCCGGGCCACCACACGAGCGCCTCTGTCGTGGACGGCACGCCGGTCCTCGGGCTCTCGGGCCCTCCGGGAGGCTGCGAGATCACGGCGGACTGGTACCTCAAGCCGCTCATCGACCAGTACCTCTACGGCGCGCCGGTCGCCTTCACGACCGTGACCGCCCAGCTCACAGAACCGATAGCTGGCCACAAGCCCGGCGGTCCCGCGGGACGTCCCGACATGCTCAAGGGCAAGAAGCCCGCAGGCGGCCCCGGCAAGGACTTCTTTGCCATCAAGCCCGTCACGCTCGAGTTCACGAGCGATGGGATCAAGGCCACGCCGGTCAAGGGCAAGGGGCACCTCAACCTCGTGCAGCTTGACACGGCAGACGGCTATCTCGAGATGAACCCGCGCAAGTTCGGCGAGCTGAAGCCAGGATCGACGGTCCAGATCGAGCTGCGCTACCCTTATACGGCAAAGTAACCAGGCAGTCTTACACAACCCTTTAGGGCATCCGATTCGTTTGCAGGTTGTGGCGAATCGGATGCTCTCTTTATCTAAGGGCATCTCTTTCTTTTGTACAAACTACGCAAAGATGCGTAATTTATGACTGAAATGCATACGTATGTAAAGAAAATAGCCCTTGAGCGGGGATTTTCTAAAAATTTTTTCCAATTCTTGAAGATTATTTCAATGAGGTAGCGTATTCTGTTCTGTGTTAGGAAATTGGACGATCTCCTCTCCCCATATTCTTCCCACGTCCATTTTCTTAACAGTTCCTGAGCCTCGGCGCAAAAACTCATCCCATCCTGCGCCGAGGCCCCTCATTTTCAGGCGGCTTTTCCATGCGACCACTGGCCGCGCGGTTACCTCTTTTTCCCTATCGCTTGGATTCGACAAAATTCCTGCTTACTGCGCACTGATTCTTTCTATATTCTGAATCAAGATAGAAAGGATGAGCTATGACCGAATCGCGCAATGCCCCCATCTGCCCTGGCTGCCACTTTGCCTGCAAGGTCGACCGTTACCAGTGCGGGCGGGGACACAGGTTCTACCAGACCTGGCTCGAAGGCGGGGAGGTCCCTGCCCGCAGGCCCCCGCAATCGAAAAGCCCCGCAGACGAGCTCCCCCTGGAAAAGCGCATCGAGCACATGCTGGCGGTCGTCCCACGTGTGCTGCGCATACAGGCGCACGAGAGCTTCGATGACCAGGTGCTCCTGGGAATCGAGCGGCATGAAGGGCTTGCCGCCGTGGCGATCGTCTCCGGCGAGCTCAGCGCCAACAGTGCAGCCGTTGCAAGCGCCGCCGCAAACTTGCAGGAAAAGGGGCTGGTGGCAACGGCCGCTCCGCGCGAGGGCGCAGAAATGCTCCAGGTGACCGAGAAGGGACGCGACTACCTCGAAGAGCTGAACCGGCGCCATGCGCAGACAAGCGAGAGGTTCTTTGGCGTGCTCAGCAAAGATGAACGCGAAAAGCTCCTGGAGCTTCTCGAAAAAACGCTGCGATCCCAGCCCCGGCCACAGCACAGGAACTAGCGACGCCAACGTCCATTGCACCCAATAGGTTGGGGGGGAGAACCAAGCGCGTGCAAGGGACAGACGATTAATTTCCCCATAACGCTGAGAGGCCCACAGCGGGCAGCAACCGCCGTGGGCCTCTCCATGCAGAGAGAGATTTGCCTCTTGGGAGGAAAGGGTGAGAAGGTCATTGGCTTGTATGACCATCTCCCGGGGGAACTAACAAATCCAAGAGGAGCAACGTGGACAATATATCAACTGTTCTCGATGTTGTCTATAGCCACACAAGAATAATTTTAGAAATTTTTCCTCTTGCTTTGGAATAATATCTACGTGTGCAAACTGTCTTTTTAGGCTTGATTCTTTCGCGAAAATGCCGAGGGGCCCGTAGCGGATTCACCGCCTCGGGCCCCTCCGTGCAGAGAGAGATTTGCCCCTTGGGAGGAAAGAGGAGGGACCATTGGCTGTATGGCCACCTTCCAGGGAAACTACCAAGTCCAAGAGGAGCAACATGGACAATATATCAACTATTCTTTAGTTTGTCTATACTTTATAGGAAATAATATGTGAAATTTTCCGCCTCCCGCTCCTGGGCAGAGCGAGCACGGCGGGAGCCGGTTCGGGTTTTCAGGGTACTTCAGGAAAAATTAAGAAACGCACTATATTTTATTTACAGAAGGAGCGACGACGAGGTTATTCCCTAACCTTCCCTGACACTTCTCCCCCCCCTGTGTACGTCGTCGGGATTCCTTCAAACATTCGAGCCCCGGAGATCCCCCCGATCGCCGGGGCCCCCTTATTTTTTGAGCGCATCAGCCCCTGGAGGTCAAATAGCTCGTAGCGTTGCATGACTCCCTTGGGGCTCCAGATTCGAGCAACGTATTGCGTCATCTGACCGCCCGGATGGTCAGATGGCACGTGGCGTTGCGCGGGAGCGGCAGGGTTCCAGATTCGCGCAACGTATTTCGCCGTCTGACCGCCCGGATGGTCAGATGGCCCGTGGCGTTGCTCGAGGGACGCGGGGCCCGGGTTTCGCGCAACGTATTTCGCCGTCTGACCGCGGATCCGGTCAGATGGCCCGTGGCGTTGCTCGAGGGGCGCGGGGCCCGGGGCTCGCGCAACGTATGGCGCCGTCTGACCGCCCGGATGGTCAGATGGCACGTGGCGTTGCGCGGGAGCGGCAGGGTTCCAGATTCGCGCAACGTATTTCGCCGTCTGACCGCGGATCCGGTCAGATGGCACGTGGCGTTGCGCGGGAGCGGCAGGGTTCCAGATTCGAGCAACGTATTTCGCCGTCTGACCAATGTTTCTAAACAGCGGCACGAATTCGAAGTTACTTGAGCACAGGAATGCAGACGCGCTGCATGCGCCCGTCGATCTCCACATCGATGACCTTGACGTTGGTCTTGTAGATGCGGTGCAGGCACTCGGTGTCGAGGACCTCGTTGGGGTCGCCTTCCGTGAGGACGCGGCCATCCTCCATGACGATGACGCGGTGCGCGCAGTAGAGCGCGTGGTCGGGATCGTGCGTGACCATGAGCACGGATGTTCCCGCATCCGCCAGGTAGCGCATCTGCTGGAGCACGAGCTGCTGGTTGCCGAAGTCGAGGCTTGCCGTGGGCTCGTCCATGATGAGCAGGTCGGGTTCCTGCGTGAGGGCGCGCGCGATGAGCACGAGCTGCTGCTGGCCGCCGGAAAGTTGCGTGTAGGGACGGTCCGCGAACTGCAGCACCCCCATACGCTCCATGCAATCGTAGGCGACTTCCTTGTCATGCTCGCTCACATGCGCGAGCTTGTTGATGTAGGGCGTGCGCCCCAAGATGACGACGTCTGCCACCGTGAAGGGAAACGGCGGCGTGTGGCTCTGCGGGATATAGGCGAAGTGCCGGGCTCGTTCCGCCTCCGACATCTCGATGGTAGACTCGCCGTCCATCTCGACCGATCCGCTGAAGGGCTTGATAAGCCCGAGCACCGTCTTGAGCGTGGTGGTCTTGCCGCAGCCGTTGGGGCCGAGCACGCAGACGAACTCGCCGCGCTCGACGTTGAAGCTCACGCCGTGGACGATCTCGGTCTTCTCGTAGCCCGTATGAAGGTCCTTGACCTCGAGCATCTGCTACCACCCCCTGCTCGTCTTGCGGAAGATGACCAGGAAGAACGGCACGCCCAGAATGGACGTGAGAATGCCGATGGGAATCTCGACGCTCAGGAGCATGCGCGCGAGGTCGTCGATGACGAGCAGGTACGCAGAGCCCATGACCACGCAGGCGGGGATCAGCACGCGGTAGTTGGGGCCGACCACGGCGCGCGCGAAGTGCGGGATGACCAGGCCGATCCAGCCGATGATACCGGCGACGGCAACGCTCGTGGAGGTGACCAGGGTGGCGCCGAGGATGACGATGAGGCGCGTGCGCTTGGTGTCGACGCCCATGGAGCGCGCCTCCTCATCGCCAAAGGAGAGCACGTTGAGCTTCCAGCGCTGCGAGAACATCAGGACAAAGCCGACGAGCATGGGGATGATCGCGAGCCAGAAATCGTCTTTGCTCGCGGAATGGAAGCTGCCCATGAGCCAGTAGGTGATGGCGGGGAGCTTGTCGTTGGTGTCGGCGACGAGCTTGACGAAGCTCATGCCGCTTTGGAACAGCGTGCTCACGAGCATGCCGGCGAGCACGAGCCCCAATATGGCATCCGACTTGATCATCCGCCGCATCCAGACGGTGATGCCCACCGCCAGAAGGCCGCCCAGAAACGCCCAGAGCTGGACGATGATGTTGGGGTAGTCGAAGAGCATGGCCAAGCAGGCACCGAGCGAGGCACCGGCAGATGCGCCGAGTAGGTCGGGGCTGACCAGCGGGTTCTTGAACATGCCCTGGAATGCGCCGCCTGCGCAGGAGAGCGCCGCGCCCACCAGCAAGACGAGCACGATGCGCGGCAGGCGGATGTTGAAGAGCGCCAGGTCGAGCTTTTTATCCGAGACGTAATTGGCGACGTCGAGCCCCGTGAGGCCGTCGTAGAAGTTAGAGAAGAAAAAGCCGATGCGCGCGCCGATGCTCGTGTTGAGCGTTCCGTCGGCGGCGTAGATGGGAGCCGACACCGCATACTGCAGGCGCGCCCCGAACAGGCCGAAGTACGCGGCGAAATGCTCGCCCACGGCAGAGACCATCGTGCCGAGGCTGTGGCCTTCGGCAAGGGAGTACGTGCCCGCAAAGAAACTGAACAGGAAGATCACCAGGAAGATGAGCCCGAAAACCGTCTTCACGCGCATGCTGATCTTGTCCGCGAACGTGGCGTCGATTGCAGCGAGGCGCGCGGCGCGTTCGGACTCAGAGAGCTCCGTGCCCTCTTTGGCAGTAGGCGCCGTCACGGCAGTATCCGCTTCGGGTGCCTTTGCCTCCGTGTCGAGCGCAGGCTGCTCCTGCGTGTTCGTGTCCGTCTCGGCCATGTGCCTACTTCTTCACCGGATAGGAGTTGCCGAGCAGGTCTTTGGCATCGTCGTCGGTGATGTCCACCCAGTACATCTTCTTGTAGAAGTCCTTGGTGACCTCGACCATGTCGACGTCGTAGTACTTGGGGTACAGGAGGTTCGCGATCCACTGGATGCCGATGAGGCGGTTGACTCCCGGCGGACGATCGCACCAGGAGAAGGGCGCGTGCGGCATCGTGTAGACGCGGTTGTTCTTGACAGCCTTGATGTCGGCCCAGTCGCTGGTCGTGCGGATGAGCTCGTCGGCGCCCGCGGCGTCCTCTTCGTCCCAGGCGACGATGACCTCGGGATCCCACTTCAAGACGCGCTCGAGGTCGACGCTGGACATGCCCGTCTCGGCGACTTCCTCGACCTTGGCGACGTTCTTGGCGCCGGCCACGCGGAAGGTGAGCGCGTGCTGGGAGTTCGCCGGCTCGGTCTGCAGGCCGTCGGAGCCCTCAGCGTAGTAGAGCGTGATCTTCTCGTCGTCGGGAACCTTGGCGACCGCATCGGTGACTTCCTTGTACTTCTGCTCGCAGTAGGTGGCGAGTTCCTCCGCGCGGTCCTTCTCGCCCATGATGTCACCCACAAAGCGGTAGGCATCGGCGATGCGCTCGAAGCTGCCGTCCACGAGCACGACGGGGATGCCGGTCTTGTCCTGCAGGTCCTCGGCATCCGAGATGTTCGATTCCGTCAGCCCGACGCCCGAGATGGAAAAGATCAGCTGGATGTCCTCTTCCAGCAGCATCTCGGTATCGATCTGCGCGTTTTCCGAGATGGCGCCCATGTAGGGCAGATCCTTCTCGTTTTCGGGCAGGTACTTGAGCTGCTCGTCGGTGAACTGCTGCGAGGTGCCGCCCTGCTTGTCGGGGTTCAGGCTGAACACCCAGACCTGGGCAAGCCCCGAGGTGTAGTAGATGCGCTCGATTTTGTCGGCGGTCGGGATCTTGAGCGTGCGCCCCGCATCATCGGTGATCTCGCGCTCTCCGGTCACCGCCTGGTCGTACGTTTCCTTCGGATCGCAGCCGCCCAGCATGAGCGAACCTGCAACCGCAGCTCCCGTGATGGCGGTCGCCTTCAAAAATCCGCGCCGGTCGAGCACCCACTGTCGGCGCGTCCCTTTACTTGCTGTCATAAAAAGACAAATCTCCTGTTTGGAAGTTCCAATTCTAATCTTTGCTGATAATGATTCCAGAAGAATAGATTCCTCAGCAAAAGTAGATACATCTTAGATTATTGTGTGTGCCGTTGCATCATCAGAATGTGATGAATCTAGAGGAAACCGCGCGTTTTTCTGATAGCGCGGCAATGCATGAAAAGAAAGGGCGCGCGCATGCAGCGATTCGTGATGACAAGCGGGTTCATGACGGGAAAGACGACCTGGATCGAGCGCATGCTGCGCACGGCCGGAATCGACGTGCCGAGCACCAACCCCGCGCTTGCGAACGTGCCCGCTCAAAACGAGAGGCGCTTGCGCGTGGGAGGCGTCTACACTCCCGCCGTCTTCGAAGGGGAAAAGAAGGTCGCGATTGACGCGGTGCTCCTGCCGAGTCTCGAGCGCCTTCGCTTTGCAGACGCTCAGCCGTGGTTCAGCGGCGTCGAGGGCGGAGGGGATGAGGAACACGGAGCCGCGAGAGGCGATGGCAAGCAGCCGAAGCTTGCCTGGGATTTTTCCGATGCCGCCCTCGAGCGCGTCAACGCGCACCTCTCCACCTGCACGGACTGCGACTTGCTGCTCATCGACGAGCTCGGGCCGCTCGAGCTGCTGCGCGGCGGCGGGTTTACCGAAGGGATGCGGCTTCTTGATACGCAGAGCGCCCCCGCCAGCCTGGTGGTCGTGCGGCCCGCGCTTACCGAGGAGGCCGAGAGGCGATGGGGTGCGTTCGACACGCTGACACCAGATAGCAGCGTCGAGGAGTTTCTCGCGCGCGTGACAGATGCGGCAAAGTAGCGACCGCAAGCGAGCCGCGTGCATCGAGAGGCCGCTGGTGGTCGACCACGTGGCGGGGTTCGGCGCGGCTTGCATCGAGAGGGCCCTGGTGGTCGACCACGTGACTGGATTCGATGCGGATTCCGGCCGGCGGCTCGCCCACGTGGGAGAGTTCGACGCGGATCCTGCATCCAAACGCCCTTGGTGGTCGACCACGTGGCGGGGTTCGGCGCGGGCTGCATCGAGAGGGCCCTAGTGGTCGCCCACGTGGCTGGGTTCGATGCGGATTCCGGCCGTTTGCTCGCCCACGTGGGAGGGTTCGGCGCGTTTTCTGCATCCAAACGCCCCTGGTGGTCGACCACGTGGGCGGGTTCGGCGCAGGCTGCATCGAGAGGGCCCTGGTGGTCGCCCACGTGGCGGGGTTCGGCGCGGGTTGCATCCAAACCCTTCTGGTGGTCGACCACGTGGGAGGGTTCGGCGCGGGTTGCATCCAAACCCCTCTGGTGGTC
>JBMNPN010000083.1:0-8650 GCA_050943615.1 Coriobacteriales bacterium | reverse complement strand
GCCTGGTACCGCGACGGGAAGATCAAGAAGGCGCTGGGATGGAAGACGATACGGGAGTTCCGCGAGGAGCGGGGCATAGCCGTCTGAGGTGTCCAGGAAAACGTCCGTAGTCCCGATCTGCCCGTCATGCATCCCTTCCGGGCCACGAGGTCCCGGATGCGGCGGACAGCAAGCTTCGGGACCTGGACCACCGGGGGGCATATGCCCTTCGCGGCCGGGGCGCATTCCGCCCTCGGGTCCATGCCCCGGACGGCCCGATCCGCCGCCAAAACCCTGCGGTCCTGGTTCTGGACGACGAGGTCCAGTATGCCGTGCGATGATACGCGAGCACTTGCTCAGCTGAAACATCAACTTCTCGTCGATGTTGTCGAAGGTGGGGTGATGGTGGCCCGTGCAGGTTTCTTCAGTCATATGGTCTCCTAAAAATAACTAGGTACCTAACGATTTATGGATTATACGGTACCTAACTACTTTGCAAGACCCGAAACGCCTCCTTCTGAAATTCACGGCAAAAGCCAACAAACTAGAAGTTGAACGCGACAAGCACGGAGTCGGTTGCCATAAAGGCAATGGCAACGCAGGCAAGTCCTGCTGCATAGGTAATGAAGAGGTAGAAGGCGCTCATGCCCCATTTTCGCGCGAGCGCATAGCCGAGCACCTCGACGTTGAAGGTCGAGAGAGTGGAAAGCCCGCCCAGAAAACCGGTGACCAGGGCGGCCCGCAGGGGATCTGTCAGATTGAGGCGGATGAGCATGCCCCCGATCAGGCAGGCGGCCATGTTCACGAGGAAGGTCCCCCAGAAGAACGTGCCCTTGAAATGCTTCTGGACAAGGGGGCGCCCCACGGTTCGCAACAGGGCGCCAATGGCACCGCCGAGGCCGACGGCGAGAATAGAGGCGAGCGTCATCGCATATCGCTTCCCCGCATGTGCCCATGGCGCTCGGCGCGTGCAGACTGCAGCTTCTTGAGTCTTCGTCTGGCAAGAAGTTCGCAGGTGTAGTGCCCAGCAACGGTGGCGGCAAGCGTAGTCACGACCGTGATGCTAAGCTCGAGTACGGCTCTCAGGTAGTCTCCAAAGTACAGGAAGCTGAAGACGTTGAGCTCGATGGCAGAAAGCGTCGTGAACGACCCCACAAAGCCGACGCCGAGTGCCTGGCAGAAGATCTTGGGCAGATGCAGGCGGCGCCCCAGCCACTCGTTCACAAAGGGGAGCGCATAGCAGCCGATAACGTTGATGATGAGCGTGGAAAGCGAGATGCCCTCATTCGGGAGCACGTACATAAGGGCATACCGGCTCAACGCTCCCAGAAAGCCCATTCCCATGATGGCGGACAGGAGCGCGATGCGCGAGCTGTACGAGAACTTCCCGAGAAACGACGAGTGGGACATGTCCGAGTCTACTCGGCTTCGAGCAGCGTGATCTCGAAGTTGAGCGCCTTGCCGGCGAGCTCGTGGTTCAGATCGAAGGTGATGGAGCTATCGTTCTTGGACGTCACGCGGGCGGGAAAGCGCTGACCGGAAGAGTTCGAGAGCATGACCCGATCGCCCACGTTCAGCTGCTTGGCACCCGGGATATGCTCGTATTCGATGGTCTGCACGCCCTGCTCGTCGTATTCGCCGTAGGCATCAGCCGGCTCGAGACGCACGTTGCGCGTCTCGCCAATGGCCATATCCGCGACGGCTTTGTCGAAGCCGGGAATCATCTGCCCGGCCATGCACGTGAACTCGAGCGGTTCGTTTCTATCGTAGGAAGAGTCGAACTTGGTTCCGTCATCGAGCGTGCCGGTGTAGTACACCTTGACTTTCTTTCCCTCGTTTCCCATGTCGTCTCCTTGCGTTTTCTCAGATCGAGGCTTGCGATGGGGACAGGCTAGCACAAACCGTTTGACATTTTTTGCCATTGACTGCAAACGGCTGCTGCGATTTGTCCAGTTCAGATGGTATAGTTAAGTGATTCACGAAATCGCATGAAGGAGCCCATCTGTGCTGACAGACAGAGATATCGTCAAGCATTGCGATTCGCGCGTGCTCAGACGTGCCCGAAACATCATCCGAGCTGCCGGAAGCGTCTACGATCGCACGTGCAAATACGAGCCCGGATCCGTGACGCGCACCCACCTGCACGCCGATGTCAAGTCGAGCGGGGACTGGCGCACGAGCTATGACGTCGTGCTCGACCTCGACGAGTCGAAGGGACGCGTGATCGGCTACGACTGCACCTGCCCTTCGGCCAACAGCTACTCGGGCATGTGCAAGCACGTCGCCGCAACCGCGCTCATCTACCTCGAGCACCCCGAGACCTTCATCGGCTACGATCTCAACAGGGATGCCGGATCGTCCGATGGCGTCCAAAAGCTCTTGAAATCGCTCGACTCTAAAGAGGACAGGCTCTCTTCGGGCGACGAGGAAGATTCCGAGCATGAGGAGACGGAGCAGCCCGGGGCAATCGAACTCGGCGTCACACTCGTGCACGACACGGGAAAGTGGCTCTCACGCTTCAGAATCAGCGGGTCAGCGGGACGATACATGGTAAAGAATCCCGCCGACCTCGTCGACCACGTCAAGAAGGAGACGTTCTTCTCCTATGGCGCAAAGCTCGGCTTCACCCACCACCTGTCGATGTTCACGCCGCATGCGCGAAAGGTCCTGAGCTTTCTCGAGCGTGCAATCGACATCAGACGCGAGCTCGAACGCGACCAGCTGAGCTCGTTTCACGTACGTCCGAGCGACGCCGGGCGCGACTTTCTGCTCTCGACCCCCGAGCTCGTGGAGTTGTTGGGGCTCTTCTCCGATAGGTCGCTGTACGTCGACGACCTGGCACGCCTCGACCACAAGCCCAGAAAGACCCGCATCATCGACGGCGAGCCCCCCGTGAGGGTCGCCTTCGAGACGGGGACAGAGGGCGGTTTCAGCATCTCGCGCGAAGGCGAGATCGTGCCCATAGAGTATGCCGGCGAAATCTACATATGGACAGGCGGCATTTTCTACCACTGCGACAAGAGCTACGGGGAAGTGCTGGACTTTCTGCGCGATGTCTACTGCAATCCCGTAGAACTGCAGTACATCAGCGAATCGGACGCTCCTCTGTTCTGCGCGGCCGTGCTTCCCGCACTCGAGCGTCACCTGGAAATAGAGGAGCCGGAACAGATGCGCGCGCTGCGCCCACGCTCTTGCGAGGTGCTCGTCTACCTGGACCGTGAGGGCAAGACCTGCGTTGCACGTGCCTATGCGCGCTATGACGACGAGCAAGTCGACCTCTTCGAGGAGAAGGGGAAGGCAAGCCCCCTGAAGATCGGCTTGAGAGACGAACGTGCCGAAAGCCGCGCGCGCTCCGTTCTCGCACGGTACTTCCCCGTCGTGGAGGGACATGCGTGCGCCAACGAAGAGCATCCCTTGAGGCTGGCGGATTCCGAGGACATCGCCCGCCTGCTCTTCGCGGGCATCGCAGACCTTTCCTCGTGTGCAACGGTGTTCACGACCGAGTCCTTCGATGCCTTCGTGAGCAAGCGCCGCCCGCATGTCTCGGTCGGCCTTTCCATCAAGTCGGACCTCATCGACCTGACCGTTCATGCGGACGACCTCCCCCAAAAGGAGCTTGCGGCCCTGCTTTCCTCCTACCGGCTGCGCAAACGCTACCACCGCATGGAAAACGGCCAGTTCATCGATATGGACGGCCTCGATTTGGGAAAGCTCGACGAGATGGTGGAGGAGCTCTCCCTGACGCAGGACGACCTTGCAAAGGGAGAGGCACTCGTACCGACGTACCGCGCCTTCCAGCTCGACAGCTTGCTTGCCGATGCGGAAAAGGACGCGAGCTTTACCCGCTATGTCGACAACTTCTCCGAGCCGAAGAAGAAGTCCTATAAGGTCCCCGCTTCCCTTGCCCACGTTCTGCGTCCCTACCAGGTCGAGGGCTTCAACTGGCTGAACATGCTGTGCGACATGAACCTCTGCGGCATCTTGGCCGACGAGATGGGCCTCGGCAAATCGGTCCAGCTCATATCGCTTCTCGTCGCCCGGCTCGACGAGCAGCGCAAGATCGGGCCGAACCTCATAGTCTGCCCCGCATCGCTCGTCTACAACTGGGTCGAGGAGTTCTCCAAGTTCGCCCCCGAACTGTCCGTGCTCCCCATTGCGGGCAACAAGGAGGAGCGCGCCGGCGCACTCGAAGGGCTCGCCGAAGCACGCGAGAACGGAGACGGCTCGGGCGCGCCCGACGTGCTGATTACCTCCTACGACCTGCTCAAACGCGACCTTTCGCTTTACGAGGGGCTGCTCTTCTACACCATGACGCTCGATGAGGCGCAGTACATCAAGAACCATTCGACGCTTGCCGCGCAGGCGGTGAAAAGCGTCGACTCCGTGCACCGCTTTGCCCTCACGGGAACGCCGATAGAGAACCGCCTATCCGAGCTCTGGAGCATCTTCGACTTCCTCATGCCCGGCTTTCTCGGTCCCTACCAGCGCTTTAGGGAGAACTTCGAGGCGCCGATTCTCGAGGGCGACGACCAGGCGATGGAGCGGCTGCGCTCCTTTGTGGGAAACTTCGTCTTGCGCCGCCTGAAAAACGAGGTGCTCACCGATTTGCCCGACAAGAGCGAGAGCGTCGTCTATGCGCAGATGGAAGACGAGCAACTGCGCCTCTACAGGGCCCATGAACAGCGGCTGCGTCAGATGCTCTCCTCGAGCAGCGACCGCGAGTTCAGCGACCGGCGCTTTGCCGTTTTGGCCGAGCTCATGCAACTTCGCGAGCTGTGCTGCGATCCGCGATTGGTCTATGAGGACTACGAGGGTAGCTCCGCCAAGCTCGACGCCATCATCGACCTCGTCTCCTCGGCTCTCGACTCGGGTGCCAAGATGCTCGTGTTCTCCCAGTTCACGTCGTACCTGGACCTCATCGCCGAGCGTCTCGACGATGCGGCCGTTTCCTATTACACGATCACGGGGGTGACGCCCAAGAAGCGCCGCGTGGAGCTGGTGAACGCTTTCAACGAGGACGCCACTCCGGTCTTTCTCGTCTCGCTCAAGGCGGGGGGCACCGGTCTCAACCTGACCGGGGCATCGATCGTCGTGCACGCCGACCCGTGGTGGAACGCCGCGGCAGAGAACCAGGCGACCGACCGCGCCCACCGCATCGGGCAGACCCGCGACGTCATGGTCTACAAGATGATCGCGAAGGGCACCATCGAGGAGCGCATCGTCAAGCTTCAGGAGGCAAAGAGCGCGCTTGCCGACAGGCTGGTCGGCTCCGATGGCTCGACGCTGTCCAACCTCACGCGCGAGGACCTTATCAGCCTGCTCGAGGGGTAAGGAAGCGTTCATGAGCGTCTCTTCAAGCCAGCCACGTTACCTCTGCATCGACCTGAAGTCCTTCTACGCCTCCGTCGAATGCGTCGAGCGTGGCCTGGACCCGCTCACGACCAAGCTCGTCGTGGCCGACCCGACACGATCGGAGAAGACAATCTGCCTGGCGGTCTCGCCCGCGCTCAAAGCCCTCGGCGTCAAGAACCGCTGCCGGGTCTTCCAGATCCCGCAGCACATCGACTACCTCATGGCACCGCCGCGCATGCAGCTCTATATCGACTATTCTGCGGAGATCTACGGCATCTACCTGAGCTACTTCGACAAAGACGACATCCACGTCTACTCGATCGACGAGGCGTTCATGGACGTCGCCCCCTATCTGGAGCTCTATGGCTGCACGACGCGCGAGCTGGGAGAGAAGATCCGCCGGGAGATCTTGGACAAGACGGGAATCCCCGCCACCTGCGGCATGGGGACGAACCTCTACCTTGCAAAGGTCGCGCTCGACATCTCGGCAAAGCACAGCGCGGACTTCTTCGGGTACCTGGACGAGGACCTCTACAAGGAGACGCTCTGGAACCACCGCCCGCTCACGGACTTCTGGCGCATCGGCCCGGGCACGGTGCGGCGCCTGGCGACATTGGACATCCACACGATGGGGCAGGTGGCGCTGTACCCATACCCCGAGGACCTCTACGAGCTCTTCGGCATCGATGCCGAGATCCTCATCGACCACGCCTGGGGTCGCGAGCCGGTCACCATCGCCGACATCAAGGCCTACAGGCCCAAGGCACGTTCAAACGGCGTCGGACAGGTGCTCGCCCGCGGCTACAGGTTCGACGAGGCGCGCACGGTCATCAAGGAGATGGTGGGGGAGGTGAGCCTCGAGCTTTCGAAGAAGGGGCTCGTCACGTCCTCCGTGACGCTCACCGTCGGCTTCGAGCGAGAGACGTACCCTTCCGTGAGGGCAACGGCGCGCATGTCCCGCCCCACCAACTCCACAGAGGAGATGCGGGCCGGCGTGCTCGAGGCATTCGACGAGGTCGTGCCACCCGATTCGCTGGCACGCCGGCTCACGGTCTACTGTAACGACACCAGACAAGAGGGAATCGGCCAGCTCGACCTGTTCTCCGAGACGCACCGACGAAGCGACGAGCGCAAACGCCAAGCCGCGATCGCACAGATCAAGAGCCGCTTTGGCAAGAACGCCATGCTGCGCGGCACCGACCTGATGCCGAGTGCCACGCAACGCGAGCGCAATGGCCAGATCGGAGGGCACCGCAGTGGCGTCTGAGAAGCGCGAGCCCCGGCTGCACCACATGCCCGTATCCGAGCGCGCCAAGATCTTCATCCCCTTCGATCCGCTCGAGGGTTTCAAGGAAGCGCTCGCCAAAAAGGAACATGAAGTCGAGGCGGAGCGAAAAGCCGAGCTCTCGGAAGAGGCACGCGACGAGCTCGACCGGGCGCTCGAGAAGCTGGATTGCGGGATGTTCGTGCGCGTGCGCTACTACGATGGCACGCGGCGCTGCACACTGGAGGGCGCGGTGCACGCGCTCGACCGCAAGAAGGGCGTGCTGACCGTCGGGGACACGACAATCGAACTGCATGGCCTCATCTCGCTCGAGCTCATCTGAAGGGCCGTTCGAAAAGGAAGCGCAATGTCATTTGTACCTGTTCAAACCTGCACCGAAGATGGCCTCGAGGTCTATTCGGGCATGACCGATACCCAGCTGCGCAAAAGCCCCGATGCCGCGCACGGATTGTTCATTGCCGAATCGGTGAAGGTGGCAGAGCGCGCGCTCGATGCGGGTGTGAAGCCGTATTCCGCCTTCGTGGAGGACCGCTGGTTCGACCAGTCGAGACAGCTCGTCGACCGCATCGAGACGGCAAACCCCGAAGCTCCGGTCTTCCGGCTCGACCACGACCAGATGCATGCCGTGACCGGCTATGAGGTCACCCGCGGCCCGCTCGTCGCCTTCATGCGCCCAGAGCCGCTTTCGCTCGATGCGCTTTTGGATGGCGCAACGCGAATCGCGATCGTCGAGGATGTCACCAACTACGCGAACATCGGTGCAATCTTTCGATCGGCAGCCGCCCTCGGCATGGACGGCATTATCGCCACGCCAGGCTGCCATGACCCGCTCTACCGGCGGGCCGCGCGCGTCTCCATGGGCACGGTCTTCCAGGTTCCCTGGCTGCACCTGGACGGTCCCAACGACTGGGCCCCTGCGGGCATTGAGCTGTTGCACGAACGGGGATTCACGGTGGCCGCCCTGGCATTGGCTGACGATGCGGTTGCGCTCAACGACCCGCTCCTTTCATCGATGGAACGGCTCGCCTTGGTCCTGGGCACGGAAGGCACGGGGCTTCGCCCCTCGACACTCGAGGCGGCGGACTGCAAGGTAATCATCCCGATGCAGCATGGCGTGGACTCGTTGAACGTCGCCGCCGCAAGCGCCGTGGCGTTCTGGGAGCTCTGCACTAAGCGCTAGACAGCGAACTGTCTGGTACGGGTATGCGAAGACCCGTGCAGTCGAGCCGCTTGCGTATGATGTCATGGGGATGGAGCTCTACGTTCGATTCGAGTTCATAGCGCTCCATGGTCCGGTTGGCACGGTCGCTTTCGGGCCAGGGCTCGGGAGCTTCCGTCCCATCTTCCTCAGATTCGGGGCAGAACCTGAGCTTGCCGATGTGCACGCGGCGCACGGGACGATGAGGCGAGAGCACCTCGAGCACGTCGTTTACGTCAAAGGCGTTGCGGGCGCGGACCTCGGCCCTGTAGCGTCTGCCTCCAAGCGGCGTGCAGGAGAGCACCTCTGCGGCCCACTCGACGCGCTGCTGGCGCCCATCGCTTGCAAGGTCCTGACCGGGATTGCCGAAAAAGAACCCGGTTGAATAGGGGCGGTGCGAGACGGATTCCAGCTCGCCGGCGAGCTCTGAGGGGTCCGCCCCGTCGAGTACCTGCCGGTAGGCGTTGACGACGCTCGCCACATAGAAGGCCTTCTTGTTGCGCCCCTCGATCTTGACCGAGTCGATGCCGGCCTTCTCGAGTTCATCCAGATGGGCGAGCATGTTCAGGTCCTTGGCGTTCATGATGTAGGTGCCGTTGGCGTCTTCCTCGATCGGATAGTGCTCACCGGGCCGCTTCTCCTCTTCGAGCGTGTAGTGCCAGCGGCACGATTGCGCGCAATGTCCGGAAAGCGCGCTTCTGCCGGCCATGAAATCGCTGATCAGGCAGCGTCCCGAATAGGCCATGCACATCGAGCCGTGGACGAAGCACTCCAGCTCGAGGTCATCGGGGAGCTCTTCGCGCAAAGTCTTTATCTGCTCGAGCGAGAGCTCGCGT